>JBFISM010000250.1:0-1710 GCA_041608535.1 Acidimicrobiia bacterium | reverse complement strand
GGAGAACACCGAGACCGCGGACGCCTTCGGCCTGGCGATCATGCAGGTGGTCGACGTCATCACCCAACATGTAGAGCCCGTCGGCTAGCGGCCCACGATGATCCAGCCGTTCCGGTGCGCCGCATGGGACGGCTTCTTCGACGGTCCCTTGGGGCTCCTGTTGGGCCTTCGCTGTGATCCGGCTCAGGCTGTCACGTATCCGATGAGGACCGCGCACCGATCACCAAATCCCGGGCAAGAACGAGCAGTCCGGCGAGTGTCCGATATCGGCACCTACGAGTGCGACTACAGATCTCTCAGGCGGAGGCTTCGCACCAGCTCGAAGTCGGAGCGATTCCGGGTAGCCAGACCAAGCTTGTGTTCGATCGCGGTTGCTGCGATGAAGGCGTCGGGTAGACGGACGCCGCTCTCGCGACGGATCCGGCCGGCGCGTTCTGCCACAGACGGATCGACCGGGATCTCCCGGAACGGCGCAAGGAGTGTGTTGACTAGGTCGGAGGCGGTGTTGCCCGCGAAGAGCTCAGCTCGTGTGATGACCGAGTAGTGCAGCCGGTGACGTCTCGGCGCAAGCTGCCGCGCACCCCGGAGATGGTCGATGAAGACATCGGTGTCGACGAGGAGATCGAGGTTCCGATGGCTCTTCGTGGACTGTTCGTTCGTGATGCGGCTTGGCTGCCGATCGTCGGTCATACCCAACGGGCGGGGTGGCGTACCTCGACTCCGGCCAGGGCGGCCACAGAGCGGACGTGCAGCGTGGGCGAGCCGTTGGGCACACCGTTCTTCCGGGTGGTGTCGTCCCAGCCGCCGAGGAGGGGGACACCGGACATCTTCACCGCCCATCCCTGAGGAACGAGGATCTGGCATCCGCCGAGGATCGCCAGGACGCGCAAGGTGACGTCATGATGCATCTTCGTGTCGGTGAGATCGACGACGAGGCCACCCGCGATGACGGTGGCCTCGCCCCCTTCCAGCCGGTCCGTCGTCCCCGTGATGGTGCGCGTGCCGAAGGCGGAAAACGCAGCGATCTCACCGGCGCTGGTCGTGCCAGATCCTGTGCGCTTCGGGACCAGCAGTGCGATGCCGCCGAGCACGAGGGCGATGGGAAGAACGAACGACCACACCGACCCGCCGACGGAGCCGGTGGTGAAGATCAGCAACGACGCACCAACACCGACGAGCACCAGCGAGCCGAACAGCGCAGTGCGGTCGACCGCGTATTGGGCAACCCCGAACGCAACCAGCACCAGCGGCCACCAGTCGGCGATCAACGCCGAAGCATCGAGCTCCCCGGTCTCGCCGATGAGGTAGAGGAGCCCGACGGCGATCAGGGTCGCCGCAACGACGGCGCGACCGGCTCGCATCAGGGCAGATACCTCCTCAGCCTCTCGGGCACCATCTCGGCGCCCCACGCGAGCACCGCGGCGACGAGTTCGAAAGCATCCTCACTGCCGTCCCAGTAGCGGTGCCTGGTGTCTTCGGGCACCGACTCGATGAGGAGGTGCAATGCCAGCGCCAGCATCACGAGATCGTCCATCTGCCCGGCCACGGGAATGAAGTCGGGCACCAGATCGATCGGGGAGACGACATAACCGACGGCAAGCCCGGCGAGCGCCTTGCGGCGCAACGGCACCGCCGGATCACGCAGGAGCCGGTACACCAGCTTGACGAGACGAGGCAGCAGTGCGGCAGCCTCCCTGACCATCTCGGTCG
>JBFISM010000249.1:0-1953 GCA_041608535.1 Acidimicrobiia bacterium | reverse complement strand
CCCGGGAACTCCGCCACCTGTGTCCAGCCATTCCTGCACCCTCGGAACCTCGCGCTGGCAGTGCGGGCACCAGTGGGCGAGGAAGGCGATGGCCTTCGCCGTGCCGTCGTTGGCGATCGTCACGGTGTCGCCGGCGAAGTTCACTCCGGACACGGCTGGTGCCGGCATGCCGACTGCAGGGTCGCCGGCGGTCGCCTGAAACTGGGGCAGCTTGCCGTCGACGGTGACATCGGCCGCTTCGGGTCCGGTCTCGTCGCTGCCGCTGCCGAGCGCAATGGCGGCGACGAGGGCGACGGCGATCACGGCGAAGACGATGCCGAGCCACGGCATCTGACGCTTCGCCGAGGTCGCTCCGGAGGACGCACGTTGTCTGGTCGATGTCACGGGTTGCTCCATTCCGGTCGTGGTGTGTCTCTGTCCAAGACGGCGTGATGCCTTTCGTTGCTGCGATGGATCGCGAGCAAGACGAGCACTGCGATGAATCCACTCAGCGCCATGAAGGGGATCGAGATGAAGCCGAACACCCAGAAATATGCGGCCGAGCACGGCACGCCGACGCTGCAGGCACCGGCGTCCATCGCAGGGAACTGCTGTATGAGATAGTGATACGCCGCAATGGCCGCACCACCGACCGCCAGAGTTGCGGCATAGGGTCGGATGGCAGAGTCCTTGCGGGCGGCTGCGATTCCCAGGATCACGGCCAGCGGGTACATGGCGATCCGCTGGTACCAGCACAGCCGGCAGGGTTCGAGGTGGGCGATCTCGGACAGGTACAGCGAGCCCAGTGTCGCCGTGGTCGCAACCACGAAGGCGAGGGTCAGCTCCACACCGTCGAGCTGGGCGAGCAGTTCGGGTCGAGGTGAGCCGGGAGTGCGGGCGCTGCGGATGAGGGCGGCGCCCCCCATCACTGAACCGGCGAGTGCAGCGATGGCCAGCAAGGCGAAGAACGTACGAACCGTCTCGAAAGTCATCGTGCGGCCGGATGCCTGGCCCGGTGCAGGTGCAGTGCCATCAGCATCGAGTCTGCGGAGGGCGCGGTAGTGCGGGTAGGGCCCAAGGTCCCGGTCAGGGCGGCGGCTGAGCCCATCGGTCCAGCTGGCCGGATGATCGGCGGAAGGTGTCATCGAAAGGACGCCGTGCAGAGGCGTCGACGCGGTGGGTGTTGGGCCCGGTGCGCGGGGCGTCGTGGCAGGCATTGCAGGCTGGGGGTCGTAGCGCTTCTTTGCTGGCGAAGGAGAGGGGGGCGGCGGTTTGAGCCGATCGGGCCAGCCGGTCGGATGATTCGGTGGAGGTGGCGGCTGGCGGATGGTCCAACATCCCGGACCCGTCTCGGCGGAGAGCGGCGGCGAGCTTCGGTATCGACAAGGGGCCCGCCGGGGTCGAAATTTCGAGAAATTTCGAGACTTTTGTTTGTGGGACGTGGGTTTGCGGTGGTTTCTTGTCACACCCTGTTGGCATGATGGTCGGTATGAACACGTTGGCTCAAGAGACGGATGTTGTCCTCGAAGGGGTCGCCACCGATGCCATCGAGCAGCAGATGCTGGCCCTCGAGTCGCTCATCGGGAGGGCCCGAGCCCAGCAGGTGACGCTGCTCAAGGAGATCGATCGCCGTCAGGTCCCGTCGGTCGACGGATGCGCCAGCGTCAAGGAATGGGTGACGGGTCGTCTCGACGTGCACCCGTTCACGGGCGGTGAGCTGGCGTTCCTCGCCAAATCCGCCTTGTCGATCCACGAGTTGGCTGATGGTGTGGTCAGCTTTGATCGTGCCGCCGCCACCGCCCGGCTCCAATCAGCGGGTGCCGACGAAGCGACGATCGAGCGGTCTCGGGGTGTCGGTGTGCAACAGATCCGCCGTATCGAGGGGCAGCATCGGCGACATAAACGACGTGACGAGACCCAAGCGTTCGAGGACCGGCATCTGTATGCCCAGTTCAGTCTCGATTTCACCTGGGT
>JBFISM010000248.1:0-2271 GCA_041608535.1 Acidimicrobiia bacterium | reverse complement strand
GACCGCCGAGGCGACCTCCGAGTCGATGTCGCTGTCCGGCGCCATCACCGCAGGGAGCATCGACCGGGCCCGCTCGATCGTGGCGCCGTCTTTGCCGAGGCCACCCATGGCACCGATGAGGATTCCACGAAGCTTCCGTTCGAGATCGGTCTCCCCCGCTCGTGGAGCCCACTCCATCGCGTCGAGCCCGGGACGGACTAGATCCCGAACAAAGGCCCGGAGCTGCGGCCGGTTGTCCGACGAGACGACTCGATTGAGCTCGCCGAGACCGCCCAGAATGGGCCCCCACACGGTGGCCTCCCGCTCACCGCTGAGCCGGGTCACCACGGTGAGAAAGGCTTGTGCCGGGGAGTCTCCGGCGAGAACGTTGGCCCAGGTGTCGCTGACCACCGTGAACCGCTCCGCCGCACCCAGCTCGCTGATGTTGGCCGCCACCTCGTCGATGAGGCCGGCGTCGTAGCGCACGCGGTAATAGCCGTCGCCTCCGGCATTGACGATGAACCGGTCCCCCGCCGCGACGGTCACGGGATCCTCGACGATCACCCGATCTGTACCGATGCTCGACCGGTACACCACGGGGACCATCCAGCGCTTGTCCGGGTCACCGATGAACTGAAAATGCCGTTGCGACAGCCGGTACCCGTCATCGTCCGATCCGACTTCGATTTGCGGGTGTCCACCCTGGAAGATCCACCGCTGCATCATCTCCGCAACGGGTTCGCCGGACGCCTCGCCGAGCGCCTTCCACAGATCCTCGGTTTCGGTGTTGCCGTGCGCATGGTTGCGGAGGTACAGACGAATCCCGTCACGGAACGTTTCGGCCCCCAGGTACTGCTCGAGCATGCGCAGGACCGATGATCCCTTCTGATACGTCAGCACGTCGAACATCGCATTGGCTTCGTCTGGGGAGGCGACGGGGAACTCGACCGGACGGGTCGAGGCAAGCCCATCGATCTCGTACGACGCGACCCTTTCTGCACAAAACGCCAGCCACCGCTTCCACTCGGGCCGAAAGGCGTCGACACATGTGATCTCCATGAAGGTGGCGAAGGCCTCGTTGAGCCAGATGCCGTTCCACCACTTCATGGTGACCAAGTCGCCGAACCACATGTGAGCGAGCTCGTGGGCGATGACATCGGCAACACTCATCATCTCCGCCTGGGTCGCCTTGGCCGGGTCGATGAGCAACAGATTCTCTCGATAGGTGACGGCGCCGAGGTTCTCCATGGCACCGAAGGCAAAGTCCGGGATGCCGATCATGTCGAGCTTGTCGCCCGGGTAGGGGCTGCCGTAGTAGTCGGTGAAGAAGCGGAGGGCGAAGGCGCCGGCCTCCAACGCAAAGCCAGTCAGATGGCTCTTACCCGGCACGTGGACGACACGCAGCGGAACCCCATCGACATCGATGGGTTCGGTGGCTTCGAGGCTGCCGACCACGAAGGCCACGAGGTACGTCGACATCTTCATCGTGGTGGCGAAGGCGACCCTGCGGCGTCCATCGGCCAGCATCTCTTCGCTCTCCACCGCTGCGTTGGACACTGCGAGATGGTCGGAGTCGACGATCAACGTGACGTCGAAGGTCGCCTTCAAGTCGGGCTCGTCCCAACACGGAAAGGCGCGACGCGCATCCGTCGCTTCGAACTGGGTGGTGGCCAGGACGTGCTCACCGCCGTCGTCGTCTTTGTAGACCGACCGGTAGAAGCCGCGCAGCTGGTCGTTGAGCACGCCGGTGAATTCGAGCCGCAATGTGTAATCACCGGGTGCGATGGTGTCCGCCGGCGTGAAGGTGGTGCGTTCGGCTTCCTCGTCGGTGGCGAGATCGCCCTCGATCACCGCGCCGCTGGTGGCGTTGGTCAGCGTTCCGTTCATCAGCTCGAGTTCGGCGGTGTTGAAGATCACGGATCGACTCGGCTCCCGCACGGCGAGATCGATGGCAACGGTACCGGTGAAAGTGGCCGCCGCCATATCGGGCTCCAGGGTGATGGCGTAGTGGCGGGGGACGGCATTGCGCGGCAGCCGGTACGCAGTCTCGGTCGGTGCTTGGGCAGACATGGCCCGGAATGCTACCCATCGGAGTTGTCTGGTTGATCAGTCGCCGAGACACGATTTCATCACCTCCGTGCGACAATCCCTCTGATGGACCGCCAATCCCTCTCCAAACACGAACGCGAGACGCGCGCCAGCGAGGAGCTGGCGGATCGGCTCGATGCGTTGAGCCGTCCCCTGGCGGAGAGGGTGCTCGGCCGTGCGATCGAGTTGCAGGCGATCGCCGAG
>JBFISM010000247.1:0-2332 GCA_041608535.1 Acidimicrobiia bacterium | reverse complement strand
TTGCTGCCGACTGCGACCGAGAAGATGAGCCCCACGGACAGGAACAGCGCCAGCCCGATGTAGAAGGTGAGCGTGAGGCTGCGATTCTGAGCGCGGCGAGTGCGGGGAGGTTCAGACAAGGCGCTCCTCGAAGCCTCCGCCTCGAGAGGTCGGCAACGGAGTCGACGTGACGGGGTCGAGAACCGACGCGACGGCCCGGCGCAGCTCGGTGATGAGGAATGGTTTCGAGATGAAATCCTGTGCGCCGATCCGGCGTGCCTCGAGTGCCGTTTGGGAGTCGCCCTGCGCGGTGACGATGATCACTGGGATGTTGGCGGTGGCCGGCGAGGCCTTGAGCTCGCGCAGGACGTCGAAGCCGTGCATGCCGGGGAGCGCCAGGTCCAGGAGGACGAGTGCGGGGATCAGCTCTCGGGCACGCTCGAGGCCCTTGCGGCCGTCCCGGATCATCTCCACGTCGATGGGGCGGCCGAGCATCGCCGCTCTGATCAGGTTCGAGACGTTGCACATGTCCTCGATGATGAGGACGGTCTGACTGCTGGCGACATCGAAACTTCCCATTGCTCCCACCTGATGGCTCCCACACTTGGTATCGGCATCCGGCCCGGGAATCTGGAGCGAGAGGCCCATGTTCATGCGGTTTTCGGGGTATCGCGGCTTGTGTATATACATAGCTCGGCATCGCTCGTTCAGGGGCCCCGCTGGTCGCGGGTTGGCTGCCGCACGGCGATGGCCCTTACGCTCCCGATCAATGTATATACATTGTTATCCCCGCCGCGTGACCGACGAGCGCGCGCCCGCCCAGGGATTTCTTCACGGTTTGTTTAAGCGCTCTTGGTGGTTCTGCCGAAAGCATTGGTATAGGGCGAGATGTCCCTTCCGGAGGACTGGTGGATCGATTGTTCGAAGACTTCGACGAGCTGCTCGGCATGGCAGCTCAGGGCAACCGGGCGGCGATGACGCACATCTACCAGGCGTTGTCGGGCAAGCTCCAGGGCTACCTGGCAGCGCAGGGTTACTCGGATCCCGAGGGCGGCGTCAACGACGTGTTCGTGAAAGTGATCCCTGGCCTCGCCAGTTTCAAGGGCGGTGAAGCCAAGTTCCGGTCGTGGGTGTTCACCATCGCCCACCACATGATCATCGACGAGCGCCGGCGCCGGTCTCGGCGACCCATTGAGACCTCGCTCGGGGAAACCACGGAGGCGGTCGGCGGCGATGTGGAAGCCGAGTCGATGGCCGCCCTGGGCGACGGCTGGGTGGTCGACGTGCTGGCCACGCTGCCCGACAGTCAGCGGACGGTGGTGCTGCTGCGGATCATCGGTGACCTCACCGTCGAGCAGGTGGCGAAGACGATCGGGAAGTCACCGGGGGCGGTGAAGGCCTTGCAACGGCGGGCGTTCACGGCGCTCCAGAAGAAGGTTTCGTTCGAGGGCGTACCCCTATGAGCTTCGAAAACGTTCACGAACATGAAATGCGCAACAAGAGGCTCATTGGCGACGATCAGATCGAGGCCGCACTGTCCGGATCGGACGGCGGTGCCGAGGGATTGTCGTCGTTCGTGGATCAGGTCCGGTCGGCCTTCGTGGCCGAGCCGCGGCCCATGGACGACCCGAGGCTCTGGGAGGCGATGGACGCGCTTTCGCCCAGCCAGCCCGCTTTGTCCCGTTGGGGATTCACGAATCCAAGGAGAGTCGCACGTATGACCGCATTCCTTTCGAGCCTCGTCGCCAAGTTTGCGACCATGGGGATCGGCGCAAAAGCGGCCCTCGCCGCGGCGGTGGCCACCACCGCCGTCGGCGGGGCCGCAATCGCTACTTCGGCGCCGACCGGCACCCTCGACCTGGTGGCTCCGGCCACCACCACCACGATCGCCGAAGCCGTGGTCGACACCACCGTCGGGGACATCACTGCGGTCGACACGACCATGACCGACACCGAAGAGCTGGACGCATCGTCTTCGTCGGATATGTCAGTGGATGACGACGGCGACATGGATGCCTCGGCCGGCGGGGACAACACCGTCGAAGGCGCCCCCGACGAGCTGCTCGCCCTCCTGGCCGAGCACTGCGGCATCGCCGGCGGCGTGATCCCCGAGGGCGTCGAATTCGACTGGAGCGCAGACGCTTCCGCAGGACCGGATGGCGACGCCGATGCCTCTATGGACTTCAACTGCGAATGGGTGGACGCCGACGGCTGCGAGATCGGCGTCGACTTCAGCTCCGACACTTCCGAAGACGACGAAGGCGCCGACCAGAGCGAAGACGTGAGCGTCGAGAACTCGTGCGACGACGAGGAGCTCGCCGACGACGATGACATCTCTGTCGAGGACGAGTCG
>JBFISM010000246.1:0-2361 GCA_041608535.1 Acidimicrobiia bacterium | reverse complement strand
GTGGGGGCCCATTCTGGGCGGTCTCGGCGAGCTCAATCGAGTCGTCTCGTCGGACAACCGGCCGCAGCTCCGGGCCTTTGTTCGGGATCTGGTCCGTCCCGGGCTGGACATGATGGAGTGGGCTGCACGAGCGGGGGAGACCGATCTCGAACGGAAGCTTCGTGGAATCTTCATCGGTGCCATGGGTGGCCTCGGCAAAGACGGCGCCACGATCGAGCGGGCCCGGTCGATGCTCCCTGCGGTGATGGCGCCGGACAGCGACATCGACGCGGAGGTCGCCTCGGCGGTCGTCCGCGTCGTTGCGGCGAACGGCGCTGTCGCCGACCACGCATCGTTCGCCAAGGCATACGAGACGGCCACCACACCCCAGGACGAGAGACGTTATCTCGGTGCCATGGCGGTGGTCCCGGATCGAGACGCATCTCGCGAGACCCTGGCCATGGTTCTCGACGGGCGGATCCGTTCCCAGGACGCCGGCCTCACGGTGTCGATGCTGATCGGGAATCGCATCACCGGAGTCGAGGCCTGGGAGGCGGTGCGCACGCACTGGGACGATGTCCTCGCCAGGATGCCCTCGATGACCCGGCGCCATGCGTTGCGGTCGATCCACCTGCGCAGCGAACCGGAAGTGGCGGCCGACATCGAGTCATGGCTTGCCGATCACCCCATTGCCGGCGCCGAGAAGTACACGGAGCAACAGCTGGAGCGGCTCGAGATCCGGGTGAGGCTGCGGGAACGGGAAGGCGACCTGGAAGTCAACTCGCCCACGCCACTCGACGTCTAGCAAGCGCGGCAGGGGACGGTCGCTTTTTGCCCGAGGCTGCGCTCACGCCTCCCGCTGTAGGTCGGCGGCGATGTGGAACTGATGCTGCTGACCGACCGCGGTCATCCACAGCTCGTACGACAACGTGTCGCCGGATACGGTGATGCGGCGGTCGACGTCGGTCACGTCCACGGCAGAATTCGTCCCGCGCACCAGTCGACAGGACAGCTCGAGCCGTGTTCCGTCTACCCGACCCTCGTGGATCTCGACGATGCCGGTCGGCTGGGCGATCACCAGCTCGACGAGCCCGGATCCGACCCGCAGGTACCCGGCCTCCCCGTGCAACGGCATCCCTGCTTCTTGGGCGTTGATGCGATGGGTTCGTTGGTCATAGCGCAAGAACGGCTTGCCGATGTGGGTGAAGGACACGGTCTCGGCGTATTCGAATGGCTCGATTGTCGGGTAATCACCCCGACCGGTGCCGGACCACGTGCCGAGGAGGAACGCGATCGGCTCGATGTCCGGATGCTGCGGTGGCATTGATGTGATCGTACTTGTCAGCCACGGCTCGGGTCCGTTGCGTACAATGCGCGCCGTACTAGCAAGGGAGATCTCGTAATGGCATTGATGGACACGATCAAGAAGTGGTTCGGGTCTGCGAAGGAACAAACAGCCCAGATTGCCGACAAGGCGGGTGATGTCGCCGACAAAGCCGGCGACAAGGCCGGTGAAACGATGGGCAAGGCCAAGGAGATGGCTGGGGACGCCATGGAGAAGGCCGGAGACGTGGCCGAGGACGCCATGGGCAAGGTCAAGGACATGGCGGGGAAGGGTGAGGAAGTCGCCAAGGACGCCGCCGACACCGCGGCAGATACGGCCTCAGATGCTGCCGATGCCGCCGGGGACGCTGTCGAAGGCGCCTGACCAACCACCACTCGTACTGGAACCGCCGCTCTGTGGAGCGGCGGTTCTGCGTCTCCCGCATGCGGTCGTGGGAGACTGCGCAGCGTGACTGTGCCGTACCTGGCGTTGGAACATCCCCTCCGCTTTGCGCATCGCGGCTCGCGCATCCTGTGGCCGGAGAACACCATGGCAGCGTTCGCAGGAGCAGTGCAGCTGGGCTATCGCTACATCGAGACCGATGTGCGGATGACCCGAGATCGCGTCGTCGTGGTGTTCCATGACCGCTCCCTCGAGAGAACCACCAACGGGTCGGGTCGCGTGGAGGATCAGGATTGGAGCGATCTCGTCTCGCTCGACGCGGCGTATCGCCATGGAGCCATGGACGGCTTCCCGCTTCGGGGCCGGGGTGTCGGAATCCCCAGGCTCGACGATGTGCTGTCCACCTGGCCCGACATCCACTTCAACATCGACCTGAAAGCGCCGCGGATCGAATGGGCAGTGGCCGAGGTCGTCAAGAGTCTGCGCCGTTCCAACTCGGTTCTCATCGCATCGTTTCACGATCGACGTGTTGCCAAGTTCCGCCGAATCACGAGGAACACCGTCGCAACGTCGGGTGGCCCGCTGGCTGCGCTCCGGCTGGCGCTGGCTGCCCGCACCGGACGCCGGCTGACAACACCCCACGCCGCATTCCAGCT
>JBFISM010000245.1:0-2479 GCA_041608535.1 Acidimicrobiia bacterium | reverse complement strand
TCGAACCGTTTTCGCGGACGAGAAGGTCCGATCCTCCGTCGGGACGGCTCGCTACCGCCGCCCGTACTCGGAGATCCGCATCAGGGACCCAGTGCAGAATCTCCCCGGGGTTCTTCGCGACGAGTGTGGTTTGGCCGGTGCGCAGGTCGAGGTGATAGACGTCGTGAGCCCGGGGATCCTCCTTGTTCATGCCGATCAGGAGCTCGTGTGGGCAGTGCTTATTGTGTTCGATGATCTGGACCTGAACGCCGTCGAACGGTGTCAGGACCTCGTCAGTGGCAGCCGTCGGGTCGACCCGATACAACCACCAGTTCTCATCCCCTCCCTTATCCTGCAAGTAAACGAGGTGTCTGTTGTCGTGCGCCCAAGCGTAGAGCCGCACACCGCGATCGCGATCGACCGTGACGGGCCGAAAATCCTGGCCATCGATGGAACCGACCCACACGTTGAGGACGCCATCGACAGGTGCGAGGTACGACATCCGCATGCCGTCAGGGGAGAGCTGCGGTACTGCTCTCTCGGGATTTCCAAAGAGCACCGAACGGGGAATGAGTCGTGGTAAGCTCATCAGGACGCCGGGTGCGCGTTGAGAGTCGTTTGAAGTCGCGTTCTAGGAGAGTCGCGGGTCATCGAACAAGGTGTCCGTCAGGGCCGTGTGCGACCGAACCGCTGCGGCCGCCGGTGCGTGAAGTATATCGCATACGCGAGAGCATTCAGAAGGACAACCACTATTCCGAGGAAGATGCGGATGCCGCTGCTGAGTCCTGCGGGGTAGATGATTGGGATCAGATAGTGCTCGATGAAGCCGCCCTCGTACCCTGCACCCCCAGCCCGCCGGCGAAAATCGTTTTCCAAAGGTGTCAGCGGACAGATCCAATCCATGAACTCGATGATCGCTCCCCAAGCAGCAGCGGGAAGGTGAACCCATGCAAGCCACCGCCACCGCCAAGCGAGGAAGCCGCCGGCGATCACGAAGAGGATGAACAGGAAGTGCAGGCCGACAACGAGATCGGCGGCGAGCCGGAAGAGCATTACGGCGAGGGCCGGCTAGAGGGAGAAGCGTCCGTCGCCCGTGACCATGCCGTCATTGATCCTCTGACATCCCCGACATGCGACGAAACCCCGTCCGGCGATCCCTGCGCAAGGCACGCGTCTCCGGTCTTTCGGTTCGTCCTGTCGCTGGTCGACTGCCCAAGACTGCCGAGGCCGCGAGATCGCCGGTGACGTTGGTGGCGGTGCGGAACATGTCCGGAATCCGGTCGACTCCGAGAAGCACCGCCATACCGTCGACGGGGATGCCCACGTGCCCGAGTGCGGGGGCGATGGTGAGAACGGAGGCAGAGGGGATACCGGTGACGGTGAGCGAGACCAAGAACGTGGCTAGCACGGCGGTGACCAACCCTCCGAGCGGCAGCGGAACCTGGTACAGCCATCCGAGGAACACGATGGCTGCCCCTTGAAAGAGCGCGCTCCCCGAGCGATTGAGAGCAGCACCGAGCGGAATGACGAAGCTCGAGACGGGGCGGGAAAGCTCGAGCTCCTCAGCGCCCTCCAGCATCGCCGGGATCGTTGCCGCCGAGCTGGTGGTGGAGAAGGCAATCACTTGCGAGCCTAAGCATCCCCGCAGGAAGCGAAGGGGGGACACCCTGCCGAGTGCTGCAACGAGCGGCACGTATATCAGGTTGACGAACACACCAAGCGCCAAGATCACCGCCAGTACGAATACAGCGAGGCTCTGGAGCATCGCCCAGCCCGAACGTGCCGTCACGGGCGCCGCCAGAGCAAACACACCAAGCGGCGCAACCCACAGGATCCAGTGCACCAACTTGATGAGAGCCGCGGCAACGGGGTTGGCGAGGTCGATGAGACGCTGACGCTGTTCCTTTGGGAGTGCGGCTGCGGCGGCGGCGAAGAACACCGTGAACACGATGAACGGCAGGAGTGCATCCTCGGCGGCTGACTGAAAGGGATTGCTCGGGATGAGGTCCAACAGAAAGTCGAGAGCTCCAGGCAGCTCGGGCGCCTCCACCGTGCCCGCCGCCCCCGCCGCCGTCCGCGCGGCCTCACCCGCGAGAGGGAGAAACACCCGCATCAGCCCCATGCCGATGAGAATTGCCACGATCGTGGTGCTCCAGAAGAAGAGAAGTGTCAGTCCCCCGAGACGGCCGAGCTGTTTCAGGTCGCTCATGCCCGCGACGCCCACGAACAGCGTGGCCGCGACGAGTGGGAAGACAACCATGCGAAGGACGTTGACGAAGGCGGTTCCGAGCGGCGCCACACCCTCCGCAACCCCGAGCAGGAGCGGTGAACCAGTGAGCGCGGCAAGGAGGCCCAAGAGGAGTCCTCCAACAAGTCCCAATACGATGGCGACGTGTAGCTTCATGGGCTAACTTCCGCCGGGCTCTACGGGAGGTGTTGTTGGCGCACGCACAAACGACGATGCCACGTTGGGCGCTGATACTGGGTGCGTCGAGCGGCT
>JBFISM010000244.1:0-2501 GCA_041608535.1 Acidimicrobiia bacterium | reverse complement strand
CTTCGATCCGCTCACCCCCGGTGCGACGGTTCTGTCGATTGCCCAACCCCCAGGCCACACCCCACCGGCCAACCGACCCACCACCCGCACCGTCAACGTAACGGCGCCGGATGTGTATGTGTATGAGTGGCCGAGGTATGTGGATCCGATCATGGTGGGGTTGGATTTGCAGATACCGGTTCGTGTGCGGATGGAGGCGCCACCGCCGGGTCCGGTGGATGTGGTGGTGTCGGTTCCGCCGGGGACGGGGGTGTTGTTCTCGGCTTCCCGGTCGGAGGTTGGGTCTGAATCGTTGGTGGTCGAAACCGGCTTTACCAGCACCAGCGCGACTCCTTCGACGTCGTACTTCTATGTGCAGGGCACGATTCAGGGTGATGATGTTGATGATGACGTGCCGGTGACGATCGACGTGTACCAGACCGGGACCACCAACCCGGTCGGATACGAACAAGCCGACATGCCCACCAACATCGACGTGGGACCCTCCGGCTTCGCCTTCACCAGTGATGTGCTGGACACCACGACGTTGTCGCCCGACGAGGATGTGCCTGTTTACTCGGCGTTGTTGTATGACGGCGAAGCGGGAACAGAGGGCAACTATCGGGTGAGCCAGGAAGTGCGGGGTGGCCACACCGTCACGATCGACCCGGCCAGCAGCAGCCCCACTGTTGGGGTGATCGTGGCACCCGCCATCCTGACCGGTGACGCCGACACCATCGGCGGGCCCCTGTTCGGCAACAACGCCATCTTCGATCCGCTCACCCCCGGTGCGACGGTTCTGTCGATTGCCCAACCCCCAGGCCACACCCCACCGGCCAACCGACCCACCACCCGCACCGTCAACGTCGACGCCCCCGACGTGTGGCTCTACGATTGGCCTCCATCCGTGCGGATCTCCGACGAAACGGTCGGGCACGACCTTCAGGTGGAACGGAGGATTCGCCTCGAGGTGGCGCCGCCGGCGCCGGGAGTGGACGTGACCATCGAAGTTGTCGATCCAAGCGTCGCCCTGGTCTCGACCGATCCGACAGCGGCCGGGAGCGAGTCGGTGACCTTCCCGCTGGTGACGGGGACATCGACGCCGCTGATCTATGTCCAGGGTCTCGCCGTGGACCAGGGGACCGAGCTACGGATCACCGCACCGGGATACGACCAGTGGATCACGACGATCCAGATCGTCGACTCTGGCTTCTACATCTCGAGTCCGAGCGGTGACTTCTCCACGCCGGTGGACGCCAGCGATCGGAGAATCCGGATCACGCCGGCCTCCCTCGACTCATTGCAGCGTGTCGATGAGGCGCAGATGGTGCGTGGCGGCACGAGCCCAGCGATCGACGTCGTGTCGTCGGATACGGCGGTTGGTGTGATCACAATCAGCCCGCTGGTATTCAGCGGCGGCGACAGCTACCAGGACACCTGGTTCGACCCACTGGCGGTGGGCACGTCGACGATCTCGATCTCGCAGCCGCCGGGCTTCCTGCCGCCCGCCGGCAGAACATCAGTGGTGGCCACCGTCGAGCCGGTGTGAACGCCAACGTCCCCGCACGCCCCCGGCAGGCGTGCGGGGACGGACGCACCCGCTCTCAGGATGCGCACAGGACGCGTTTTGCTGAGTAACAACACAAATCGACGGAAGTCAATACGTAATATGAACCCCAGCTCAGACGCCATTCTCGAGCATTCGCCCAGGTCATCGCAACCCACTGGAAGACCTTCACACGACAGAGTTCACCGGGCCGGGCCCACCCAGCGAATCCTGCTTCAAGACGGGCGATATCGGCGTTGCGAGCTAGGCCTGCAGAGCGTCTTACCCAGGCACCTTCTGCGCTCGTGATTCCTTGGGCCTCGTTCATGTTCGCCGAAGAGGCCGAGAGGCAAGGATGTCGAGAACGAGGTCCTCATGGCAGGTCCGTCGACTGGACTGGATCTCGACTCGCACGACCACCGTGGGATGGCCGGCGGGGTACCGCGCTGGCAGGGTCAGGGTCACACGCACCCCGCCTGGCTGGTCCGGGGGAGTGTCAGGACTGCCGGCTCGCAAACAACCCATGAATCATCGAGACCTACCACGGCGACGATGTAGCTCGCAATAACCGATGAGCCATCGGTGATATCTCGACCTCGAAGGCACCCCACAGCGAGCTCGCCGGCAGCCCACCGATGACCGTTCTCGTCAACCACCTCTGTGGGAAGGACATCTAGGATCATGACCTCGGTGCGTGCCTACCGCTGTCGCAGAAATAGCTCGTGAAAAGCATCAGCTCGTTGGACAACGTGGCGGCGCCGTGAACCTAGACAGGCCGGGAGAGCGCTGCTCGCGTGCATAATCGGCACTATGCACCACAGGCCGTGGGCTCCCCTCTGGTCCATGGCACCCTCCCCGATGCTGGACCGCTCTCCCCACCGTACACGCGCATTGCGGCCGGTGTGCAGATTCTGGCTCACTGCCTACCCCTCGGCGTGGGGCAGTCCTCGCCCGGATGTAGGTGGCCGGCGATGAG
>JBFISM010000243.1:0-2528 GCA_041608535.1 Acidimicrobiia bacterium | reverse complement strand
GACGTCGTGCTCCCCCTCGTGGTCATCGAGGAGCTCGATCGACAGAAGACGAGACGCGACGAGGCGGGTGTGAACGCACGAGCAGCCATCCGCCTCTTGGAGACGCTCGGCGCATCACGCCGTGGCGGGATGGCGGCGCCGCAGCCCCTCCCGTGCGGCGGCACGCTGCGGATCGAGCTCAATGGTGTGCAATCGGCACTGCTCCCCGAGGTGCTCGACGCCCGGTCGCCGGACCATCGCATCCTGAGCACCTGTCTCAATCTCGTCGAGGCCGATGTGGCGGCTGTGCTGGTGACAAAGGATGCGTCTTTGCGGATCAAAGGGGCTCAGCTCGGCGTGAGCGTGGAGGATTACCGAGCAGACACCGTCGAGGTCGAGCGCTCGTACTCCGGCGTGACTGAGCTGGCAGTGGAAGCGGCGATGGTCGACGACCTCTACGAGGAGGGCAAAGCAACCATCGATCATCACGATCTCGTGCTCAACCAGTTCGTGATCCTGCGCGCCGGCGAGTCACATTCGGCGATCGCCAAGGTGGTGGACGACGGCCCGCTGCCGACCCTTGCCAGAGTGCCCGGTGTCCGTCATGCCTTTGGTGTGGAGACCAAGAACGTGCGCCAGGCGTTCGCTCTGGATCTCATGCTCGATCCCGACGTCGCTGCGGTGTCGGTGATGGGTGTGGCGGGAACCGGCAAGACGTTTCTGGCGCTGGCTGCGGCCCTGGAGCAGACGGTTGAACAAGAGCGCTATCGCCGGATCAGCGTGTACCGGCCGCTGGTCGCGGTCGGTCGACAGGACATCGGGTATCTGCCGGGCGACCTCGACGACAAGCTGGCACCGTGGATGGCAGCCGTGTACGACAACCTCTACGCCCTGTTCTCCGGTGGCGACGGCAGGCACGTGAAGGAGGCGGTCGACGGGCTCCTCGATCGCGAGGTGATCGAGATGGCCGCTGTGACCTACCTACGGGGTCGATCGATCACCGACGAGCTGGTGATCATCGACGAAGCGCAGAACCTCGAGCTGCCAACGCTCAAGGTGATCCTGACCAGGATCGGCCGTGGTTCCAAGGTGGTGTTCTGCGGCGATCCGTCGCAGGTGGACAATCCGTACGTCTCTCCCAATGGCGGCCTGGCCACCCTGATCGAGAAGATGAAGGGAAACCGCCTGTTCGGTCACGTGACCCTGGACCGGTCGGTGCGCAGCCCGCTGGCTGAGCTCGCCGCCACCACGCTGTGAGGTTTCACTGCGGCTGTGGCTTCGCCGGATGGCGCGGCAGCACCGTTGGCGCCTCGCCGGCGAACACGGAGAGCCGGAGCACGGATACCATCTGGACATGGCGACGATCTTCACCAAGATCATCGACGGGGAGCTACCGGCCCGGTTCATCTGGAAAGACGAGACGTGTGTTGTCTTCCTGTCGATCAATCCGATGCAGGACGGCCACGCACTCGTGGTTCCCCGCGACGAGGTGGACCACTGGGTCGACGCCGACGAGGACGTCCTCGCCCATCTGACGAACGTCGCCCGAATCATCGGGCTCGCCCAGCAGCAGGTCTTTCCACCCGATCGGATCGGGCTCATGATCGCCGGCCTCGAGGTTCCCCATCTCCACATCCACGTCGTTCCGATGACTTCGGTGCGCTCGCTGGATTTTGCGACCGCCGAGGCCAACCCGGATCCGGGGAGGCTCGACCGCAACGCCGAGTTGCTGCGTGAGGAGCTCCGGGCGATGGGGCGGTCCGAGGTGGCCGACTGAACCGATGAACGAACGCCGGCGGGAATCGCAGCGCACGGCTCGCGTGCGCCACGCCGTACGAACGTCGTCGCTCAAGGTGCGAGACAGACTGCGTACCGCCTTCTCCTCCCGGGGACCAGGTTTCAGGCACCTCGCCGAATCCCACGCCGCCGCCGTCGCCGGGGACACGTTGGTTGCGCTTGCTCTGGCCGGCACGCTGTTCTTCTCCGTGCCGTCGACGGAGGCGAGGGAGAACGTGGCGCTGTATCTGCTGCTGACGCTCGCCCCGTTCGCGGTGCTCGGGCCCGTGCTTGGTGGGGTGTACGAGAGGTTCCCCGGCGCCTACCGCCGTGGGCTGGGGCTGAGCGCCGGGATCCGCACGATCGTCGCGCTGGCGATGATCGTGTTCGTCGACAACGTCATTCTCTTCCCGCTGGCTTTTCTCCTCCTCGTGTTGTCTCGGTTCCATGGCATCTCGCGATCGAGCGTGCTCCCGGTAGTGCTCGAGCGTGTGGACGAGCTGCTCACCGGCAACGCTCATCTGGCCCGCCTCGGTGTGGTGGGGAGTGTCATCGCGTTGCCGGTCGGCGGGCTGGCAGTTTGGCTGGATACGCCGTGGCTCGCCCTGGTCGCGGCCGCGGCCTCCTATGCGTGGTCGGCGATCGCCGCCGTCCGTCTCCCCGCGGTGGATCGTGTCGCCATCGCCGCCGAGGCGGGACCGAGCTTGCGCACTTCGCTACCCCCGGGGGTTCGGTTCGCCCGGCTCGCCACCGCCGGAGTGCGGTTTCTCAAT
>JBFISM010000242.1:0-2623 GCA_041608535.1 Acidimicrobiia bacterium | reverse complement strand
TGCGACATGATGCGTGCCTACCCGGGGTGACTGCGAGCGAATCCGGTGGTGCGCCGGGGTGAGGACTCGGCGTCCGCCGTCGGCCGGTCTCTCAGTCGCCCGGGGGCGCCGCCGGCAGTAGCCCGTCCGGTTGCCGGTCGGCCCAAGTGCGCAACGGAAGATGCGTGCCGGGTCCTCATCGCGTGCTGCTGTCCCCACGTCGATCGTCGTTGACAACACGAGCCACCTCGTGGGCGCACTCGGTAACCTCGGGTCCACGGTAGAGGAGGACCCCGTGGAGATCACGAAGGGCTATTTGCTGACGTCCGACATCTCCGGGTACACGAGGTTTCTCGTCGATTCCGAGTTGAGGCACGCCAAGGAGATCCTCGACACCCTGCTCCGGGTCACCACCGATGCGATCCATGCCCCGGTGCGCATCCTGAAGCCAATGGGTGACGCCATCATGGCCTTCGTCCACGCCGAGGAGTTCCTCCAACCCCAATCGTTGCTCGAATCGATCCAGGAGATCTACTTCGAGTTCCGCCGTCACCGGAGCTTCATGGAGCTGAACACGACCTGCGATTGCGCGGCGTGCGTCAACATGGCGTCGCTCGACATGAAGGTCTTCCTCCATTTCGGCGAGTTCATTGAGCAGGACGTCGCCGGGATCACCGAGCTCCAGGGTCCAGATGTCATCCTGGCGAGCCTGCTCATGAAGAACTCGGTGAAGGAGGCCACCGGGCTCGACGGCTACGGACTCATCACCGCAGCAGCCGTGACTGCGATGGACGCAGCACATCTGACCAAGGTCATGAGGCCTCATCATGAGAGCTACGAGCACTTCGGCGATGTGCGGATGCGGATCTGGGATCTCCCTGCCGCCTGGGAGACCACGAAGGAACGGGAGCGGTCCGCGATGTCTCCCGAGGATGCATGGGTGGTCGTGGAGCGGATGACCGACGCACCACAGTGGCGCGCGTGGGATGTCGCCACCGACAAGGACATGAAGCGCATCTACTACGACATGAAGTCGGTGTCGCGCACCGACGATCTCGGCGGACCGGTCCGTGAGGGCTCCCAGTACCACTGTGTCCACGAGCTGGGCGACGTGCGCTTCACCATCACCGACTGGAACCCGCCACACAGCTTTGCGAGCGACGAGGTGGCGCTGGAGATCCCCATCGAGTTCACGATGCAGATCATTCCCACTGGCGCGGGATCGACGCTGCGCATCATGTATGGCGAGCCGGAGCTACCCGACCCGGATGAGGCCAAGCCGATGTTCGAAGAGGCCGCAAGCGGCGCGCTCGATCGGCTGGTTGCGATTCTGGAGGGCTCACTTCCTGATGGGACTTGAAGGTCAGCCGGCTGGGGCGGCGTCTCGGTGGCACCCGTCGCAGTGCTCGCTCGTGTCTCCATAGCGGGTCCAGCCCGATCCTTCCGAGCGTGGTGCGTTCATTGGCTTGTCGCTCGTCCCGTAACGTATCTGCCGTGGACGAAGTCGTCACCTGGCTGCTCGACGGTGATCCCGCCATCCGCTGGCAGGTGATGCGCGATCTTGAAGCCCGACCCGCCCAGGAGTGGCAGGCAGAACAGGCCCGAGTGGCACAGGAGGGTTGGGGAGCGAAACTGCTCGACTTCCAGGACGAAGACGGCCGCTGGACACGGAAGCTCTACGGCTACAAGTGGATCTCGACGACGTATTCGATGGTGCTGTTACGCAGGTTGGGCTTGCCGCCCGACGACGCTCGGGCTGCTCGAGGCTGTCGCCTGTTCCTCGACGAGGGACTGTGGCGTGATGGCGGAATCAATGTGTCGACCTCACAAGAGCGCAGCGAGTGCTGCGTCACCGGCATGGTGCTTGGGTTGGTCTCTTGGTTCCAATTCGACGATCCACGTGCAGAGCGACTCGTCAACTTCTTGCTGACCGCCCAGCTGGCCGATGGGGGATGGAACTGCGAGTGGGATCGGGGCGGGTCCCACAGCTCGTTGCACACGACAACCAACGTCCTCGAAGGTCTCCGGGAATATGCGGTCGCTGCAGGCTCCCGTTCCGGAGAGACCGGCGATGCCGAAGCGCGGGGGCGGGAGTTCTTGCTGGAGCATCGGCTGTTTCGGTCCCACCGCACCGGGGAGATCGTCGATCCGAGGATGCTGCGACTGTCGTTTCCGCCACGGTGGCGGCATGACATCCTCCGCAGCCTCGACTACTTCCGAACGGCTGGGGCCGTGCACGACGAGCGCCTGCGGGACGCAGTCGAGATACTTCGCGGTAAGCGGCGCCGAGACGGCCGCTGGCCGCTGCAACAGCGCTACCCGGGCCGGGTCTGGTTCGAGATGGAGCAGGTGGGTCAGCCGAGTCGCTGGAACACCCTGCGGGCGCGGCGGGTGCTTGACTGGTGGGATCTGGGACGTGCGGCGTGATCGAGCGGAGAGACTCGATTCGGTGACCGGTGGAGAGTCGCCACTGCGGACGTCGATGGGATCAGTGGTTCGCCGTTCTCGGTGAGTCGACATGTGGGTGAACGACGACGAGGAGCATCCATGAAGAAGATCCGGATCGCAGCGCAACTGCATCCACAGCACGGCGAGTATGCGGGACTGCGGAAGGCGGTGAGTGACGCTGAAGAGCTCGGCTACG
>JBFISM010000241.1:0-2633 GCA_041608535.1 Acidimicrobiia bacterium | reverse complement strand
GAGCCCTTGCGGGCTCGCAGGGACCTTCCCCCCACCGGGGGGACAGACCCTTGTTCTCCGAAGCGCATGGCGGTTTCGAGGTAGACCTGGGTGGCGGTGACGAGCTCGTCGATGCGCACGTGCTCGTTGACCGAATGAGCCACATCGATCGAGCCTGGTCCGTAGATCACGGCGGGGATCCGTAGGTTGGGGCCGTCGGTGCAGTACGGAACGGCCACCACCTCGGCGCTCTTGCCCGTGACCGCGGTGTGGGCCCTGGCCAGGTGCTGCACCACCGGCTCGGCCGGGTCGGTGTCGAGCGGCGGGTTGTCCCATGTGGGGCCCTCGATCTCGAGGTCGATCGCGACATCGAGCCCCTCCAGGAGCTGTTCGATCTCGTTGCGCACCGATGCCGCATCTTCCCCGGGGAGGATGCGCCGATCGACGTCGAGCACGCAGCGGTCGGGAACGATCGACACCATCGTCCCCCCGCGGATGACACCGGCGCTGTAACTCCCCCTCCCTGCGAGCGGATGGGGTTCGGCAGCGGCGAGCAGCGCGGGATAGTCATCGAGCCGGCGTACCACCTCGGCCATGTGGCTGATCGCGTTGACGCCGAGTTCGGGCCTGCTGGAATGCGCGGCCACGCCACGGACGGTGAGACGCATCCCGATCTCGCCGCGATGACACGGCGCCGCCGCCAGCGAGGTGGGCTCGCCGACGATGGCAGCAGCGCAGCCATGATCCATCGCGCCTGCCGCCACCGAGCCGAGCATGCGGTGCTCCTCATCGGCCAAACCGGCGATCACGATGTCGCCGGGAGGAGTGAGTCGACGCCGTGCGATCAGGTCGGCCATCTCCACGAACGCAGCGAGACCGCCCTTCATGTCACACGCTCCCCGACCGTGCACAGATCCATCTGCCACCAACGGATCGAAGGCGCCGGGGTAACCGGCGACGCCGACCGTGTCCATGTGACCCGCCAGCATGAACGGCGAGCCGGCACCGCCGGAAATCCGGCCGAACACATTCGGCCGCCCCGGGGCGACCTCGACCATCTCCACCTCGCACCCGGCGGCCTCGAGTCGCCGCATCAAGTAGTCGGCAACGGCCCGTTCACCCAACCCGGGTCGAGGCTCCCCATCCTCGGGATTCACGCTGGGAATGGCGATCAGCTCGCACAACGTCTCGACCGCTCGCTCGCTCACGCTGGCAGACGCTCCAAGAGTCCGTGGAGCGCGGCCAGGAAGCTGCCCTCGTCCTCACGGTGGGGCCAGTGTCCCGCACGCTCGACCACGTGCAACCTCACGTCGCCATCCCAACCCGCCACCGTGCGCCGGTAGGCGGACAGCGGGATCATGTCGTGCTCGCCGGCCACGACGAGTCCCGGTCCAGACAGCTCGACTCTGGTGTCGATGGCGCCAGCCACAACCGAGAGTGCCCGGTAATACCCGAGGGCAGCTCGGAGCACCTTGGGGTCGGAGAGCGCCGTCTTGGCGCGCGCCAGAGAGGCCTCGCGCTCCAGTCCGAACCAGTACGGCGCCCAACGCTCGTACAAGACCTCGAGATAGCGAAAATCATTGCGCGCCACCCGCAACGCCGCGAGCGGCATGCGCAGGTTCAGGACATGCCTGGTGCGCCAGATCGTTCCCGGGCTGGGCTGGATCGTCGCAGGATGAGGCAGGGCGATGGGGACGAGCGCTCGCACCCGCTCCGGCTGCGTGGCCGCCATGCGGTAGGCGATATCGGCGCCCCAATCATGCCCCACCAGGGTGGCAGCGTCCACATCGAGGACGTCGAGCAGGTCCCCCAGCATCGCAGCGACCTCCGTGCTGGTGCGCGGCTTGCCCGGCACGAGCGCTTGGGGGTGGTAGCCGGGCAGATATGGGATCACCACCCGGTTGCCGGCATCCACGAGGTCGCGTGCGATCCCGGTCCACGACTGGGGTGTATCCGGGAAACCGTGGAGCAGCAGTACGGCGGGCCCGGTCCCGGTGTCGGAGAGCGCCCACTGCACGCCGCCGGCCTCGACGATCTTGTACGCCCCCAACTGCATTTGCACGACGTTACCCGGGAGCCCGGCTAGAGAACGACAGAGGGGCCGGTCACGTGGACCGGCCCCTCGTGTCAACTGACTGTAGCGCTGGCGGATCAGCCGCCGGCGAACACGTACACGTCGAGATCGGTGTTCGGCGTCTCACCACCGTCGTAGGTGGCGATCCGGAAGCTGGCCGCAGCCGGCTCACCGGCATCGACGAACTCGTACGGACCACCCTGACCGTCGTAGTCGGGGTCGCCACCGCCATCGATGATGGCGATGCACTCCTCGAACGAGGTGCACGTCTCACCACCCCTGGTGACATCGTTGATCTCGGCTGCGACGGCCACCGGATCATCGGTCCCAGCCACGGCTGCAGCCAGGGCCACGATGGTGATGGCGTCGTAGGTCTCGGCGCCGTAAGCGAACACGCCTTCGACACCGCCTTCGTAGGCCCCGTCAAGACGTGCCGTGAAGTCCGAGATAGCCCCCAGATCGACACTCGGCTCGGTGCCTCTCATACCGACCAGGATCGACGTATCAGTGACAAGTGTCCCCATGTTGCCGATATTCCCGTCGACACCCCAGACGTTCGTGTCGCTGGTCGGGCCAATTC
>JBFISM010000240.1:0-2647 GCA_041608535.1 Acidimicrobiia bacterium | reverse complement strand
GAGTGGATGACCGACCTCGGTCTCGAACCGGGAGAAACAGTGCGGCGTGGTCTCGACGTCGCCGACCAACGTGGCGAGTCGGCCGTGGTTGTGATGGCGGACAACGCAGTGCTCGGGATGGTGGCCATGGCCGACAAGGTGCGGGAGACCGCACGATCCACCATCGCACAGTTTGCGGAAATGGGGGTGACACCGGTGATGATCACCGGTGATGCCGTGGCCGTAGCCGAGACGGTGGCGAACGAGCTCGGGATCGAGCGGTTCCACGCCAGGGTCTTGCCCGGGGACAAAGCAGAGCTGGTGGCCGGGCTGAAGCGTGAAGGGCCCACGGCGTTCGTCGGCGACGGGATCAACGACGCACCGGCATTGCTGCGAGCGGATCTCGGTATCGCCATCGGGGCAGGAACGAACGTGGCGATCGAGTCGGCAGATCTGGTGCTCGTCGACGATGATCCAGCCGACGTGGTCCGGGCGCTGGCCTTGTCGCGGGCCACCCACGGCAAGATGGTGCAGAACCTGGTGTGGGCCACCGGCTACAACACCGTGGCGATACCGCTGGCCGCCGGCGTGGCGGCGTCGGCGGGGATCCTGCTCAACCCCGCCCTCGGCGCGCTGTTCATGAGTCTGTCGACGGTGATCGTGGCGATCAACGCCATGTTGTTGCGCCGTGTCGATCTCGATGTAGCCGCATCGGTCTGACGACGTGGACGCACCTGCCGTCCTCTTCGATCTCGACCGAACGCTCATCGACGTGCAGTCCTTCACCGACTACGCCGCCGCTCTCACGGAGGTCGAGCAAGTAGTCGAGTCGTGGCCCGACATCGCCACGCCGCAGACCGACTGGAACACCCCGACGCACCGTTGCATGGCAGTGCTGGTGGCGCTTGCCGGCGATCCGCGCTGGCAGGTCGTGTCTGACATCATCGAGCGCCACGAGCGAACCGCAGTCGATGCGTGCCAAGCCATGCCCCATCTCGATGACGCGCTGCGCCGAACCGAAGACCTGCCGCGCGCCGTCGTCACGCTCTTGCCTCCGGGTGCAGCCCGGGCGGCGCTCGATCGTCACCGAGTTGCGATCGCCACCCTGGTCGCCCGACACGCCGGGGCCAGACCCAAACCCGCTCCCGACCAGCTCATCGCTGCAATGGCAACGCTCGAGACGACTCCCGGAGTCACGGTGATGATCGGGGACTCGTCCTGGGACGCCGCCGCTGCGGATGCCGCCGGGTGCGGCTTCATCGGGGTGACGAACGGCGCCGCCGGAGTCTTTGCGCCGGACGTGACGCAGACGTCCGATCTCGCTGCGGCTGTGGATCTCTTGGGCGCGTGAGGGAGCCTCACGCAATTGGCGATGTCGGGAAGAGGCAAAACGGATGCCCGGCCGGATCGATCATCACCCGGACATCGTCCTGGGGCTGGTGAGCGGCGAGCCGTGCCCCGCACACGACGGCCCACGCGACTCCGGCGGCGAGATCGTCGACGGCGATGTCGAGGTGCATCATCATCTGCTGCGCGCCGTCGACCGGAGGCCACGTTGGGGGAACATGCCCCGGCTCGCTCTGGAACGAGAGCCCGGTGCCATCACCGGGAGGCCGCAGCGTCACCCAGTCGGGCTGATCGTTGGTGCGGGTCCATCCCAAGAGCCGTTCGTAGAACGCTGCCAGCGCACCCGGGTCGGGTGCGCCGAGGACCGTGGTGGACAGTTCGACGTGTGGCCGCTCCATCGGCCTGAGGCTACGCCGCTCTTTGTCGGCGCAGCAACGCCCGCACCGTGCGGAGCGCGACCCGCACCAGCGGCGCTCGCCGTCGCAGCGGAATGTCCCCGAGCTTGGTATCGCCCCGATCCACCGCCCGCCACGGCGGAGGCCCATACTCCTCGAGGTGCTCGAGTACGGGCGCTCTCTCTTCGCCCAACCCTTGCTCGGCCAGCACGTTCTCCCACCACGTGGTGGTGCAGGCATACCCGAGCGAGAAATCGGAGCGACGCAGGTCCCGGGATAGGAAACCGGCGAAATCGCCGAGCAGCTCGCCGGCGAGCAGGCTGGGGACATCCGCTTCTTCGGCGACGAGGAGCGGATGGATCACGTCGGCACGGATGGGCTCCGCGGTCTCGAGGCCGGCTGCGGTGAAGAGCGCCGCCAGGATCGGGTCATCGCCCGGCTCCACGTCGTGACGATCCAACCAGCTGCGCAACGCCGCTGGGTCGGAGGCCTCGAGCATGTCGGCCAGCTCGGTGAGGGCGCGCCGCGATTGGTTGTCCTCGTCGATGCGACGCAGTTCGTCGGAGAGTATTTGGGCGGGGAAGATCGACATGGCCCGCAGGAGCGCCCCCCGCCAGTCCGCCTCCTGGTGGGGATCGGCCCAGGTCTCGCCGGTGGTCGGGTCCTCGGAGCGTGGATCGATGACCACACAACGGATTGGTTTGTCCGACGGCGGAACCAGTTCCAGCGTCCGGGAGATCGGCCGGGTCTGCACCAGGCCTCCATCAGTGAACCACCAGGCAGACGACTTGTTGGTGACGTCGTGTAGGCCGCGTTCGACGTATCCGGCCCCGATCGATGTTCGGTCGAGGAGCTTGGGCGGGAACACGACCGGATTCGCCAGAGATGCCAGCACCACGTCGAGCGGGGACGATCGTTCCTGGTCG
>JBFISM010000239.1:0-2667 GCA_041608535.1 Acidimicrobiia bacterium | reverse complement strand
TGCAGAGCGGATGTTCCGGGTCGCCGACCTCGGACCGCTCTCGCCGGACCAGGTCACAGCTGCCGTCGTCCGGCCCGCCGAGGAGCTGGGAGTCGGCTGGTCGGCGGGTGCGACGGAATCCGTCGTCGACCGCTCCGACGGATATCCGTTCTTCGTCCAGACGTGGGCCTATCACACCTGGAATGCGGCCCAGGACGATCCGATCTCAGCTGCCGATGTGGAGCGGGCTGCGCCGAACGCCTCCCACGCTCTCGACACCGCCTTCTTTGCCGCCCGTATCTCGCGAATCCCGGCCTCCGAGGTCGCGTATGTCCAGGCGCTGGCGTCGCTGGGTCCCGGTCCGCATCGATCCGGCGAGGTCGCGGCTGCCGCAGAGAAGACCACGTCGCAGGTGGCCGCCTTCCGGGATCGTCTCATCGGTGAGGGTCTCGTCTATGCGCCACGCTACGGCTGGGTCGAGTTCGCCGTGCCCCACTTCGACCGCTACATCATGAGGAACATCCCGCCCCGGTAGCCAACGAATCCTCGCTGCGTTGTGCAGTGCGTCACGAAGTGTCATCTCGAGTACACCTCGGCGTGATGTCCGCGTCACGGTTGCGGTATACGCTCCCCCGGCGATCAGGACTCCACGCGCATGGGGCCGGCCTTCGGGCCGGCCTCGAGCGCGAACGGGGTTGGGGCTACATCAGCAGTGGACCACGAAGGGATCACTGGGTCGCACGAGAAACGGGCGGAATCCCTCAGCCCGCTCACCTGATACCTCCGGTCGGTAGCAGATTGGTTCCCGTCAAGTACGAGGCCTCGGCGGAGAGCAGCCACACGACGGTTGCGGCGACCTCGTCGACCGACCCGAGACGACGCATCGGAACGAGCCCGATCATCTGCTCCGCAACACGAACTGGGTCCGAGGAGTAGTGGTCACTGGGTGCTGCTGCCTGCAGCTCGACTTGCCGATCCCACATGGCGCCCGGTCCGATGAAAGCCGGGGAGACCGCATTGACTCGAATGCCGCTCGCCGCAAGATCTTGCGCTGCGGCCGAGGTCAATCCGACCACCGCGGCCTTCGATGCGCTGTAGGCCAGCATGTTCGGTGCTCCCGCCACCCCGGCCATCGAGGCGCTGTTGACGATCGAGCCCGGAACGGCGGCGTTCTGCATCAACCGTGCGGTGGTCTGCAGCACGTTGATGACCCCGATCACATTCACGTCCAGCACCCGTGCTGCGTCTGCAGCTGGATACTCGGGCGCTGGCGCAAACACGCCTTGGTACCCGGCGTTGTTGAAAACGCACGTGGGTACTCCGATCTGCCGCACCACGTCGTCGCCGGCGGCACGCACCGCCGTTTCGTCGGTCACGTCGCAGGTGGCGAGGTGCACCTGCGGTGCCCCGGTGCGCCGGCACGCTTCGGCGGTTTGCTCGAGCGACGTCAGAGCCGCGTCGAGATCCCACAGCGACAGTCTGGCTCCGGAAGTGGCAAGACGGATGGCGACGGCGCGGCCGATGTCGCCGGCGGCGCCGGTGACGACGGCGGTTGTTGCTGAGAAGTCGTAGGTGGCGTGACCGCCTCGGATCACTTGATGGCGCCCATGGCGAGGCCACGGATCATGCGCTTCTGTGCCAGCCATCCGGCCGCGACCACCGGGAGTACGGCGAGAGTCGATGCCGCAGACAACCGTGCCAGGAAGTTGCCCCGGGTGCTGACGTTGGACGTGACCCAGATCGGGACGGTGGATGCGTCGGCAGGGTTGAGCTGGACCGCGAGGAAGAACTCGTTCCAGGCAAAGATGACGCAGAGCAACGCCGTCGCTGCAATCCCCGGAGCGACGATGGGCATGATCACCGAGGTGATCTGCTGCCTCAGCCCGGCGCCGTCGAGCTGTGAAGCCTCGATCAGCTCTTTGGGAACATCGCCGAAGAACGAGCGCAGCATCCACACCGCCAGCGGCAGGTTCATCGCCGTGTAGAGGATGATGAGCACGAGCCGAGTGTTCAGCAGATCCAGCTCGCGAGCGATGATCCACAGCGGCAGGATCGCCGCCACGATGGGCAGGAACTTCGTCGAGATGAAGAAGAACAGCACATCACGCCACTTGGCAACCGGGAATACCGACAATGAGTAGGCGGCCGGGATCGCCAGTACCAGCACCAGGATCGTGGAGATGGCGACGATGGTGAACGAGTTGGCAAACGCCTCACCGGCGCCGAGCAAACCCTGCGTCTCCGAGGTGACCTGCGTGTAGCGGTCCAGGGTCGGCTCGAAGAACAGCTTGGGGCTGGTGTTGGCGTCGATCTCTTCTTTGAAGCCGTTGAGCACCATCCAGAAAACGGGGAAGAAGAACAGCGCCGCCATGAGCCACGCCAGGGCGGCGAACCCGATCGACGACCAGCGGCTTTGCCCGATTGATGTGTGTCCGCTGGCGGCTGTCATGATGCGGGCTCCCTTTCGATGAGATTGGACAGCAGTCGCAGGGCGAAGGTGGCGATGATGATGGAGGCGATGACGACGATCACGCTGTACGCCGAAGCCTGCCCGAAGTCCCAGCCGCCCCCGATGGAGCGCTGGAAGACGAAGTAGGGGACGTTGGTCGATCCGGGTCCGCCACCGGTGATCACCTCGACGTGATCGAACACCTGGATGAGATAGATCGAGCCGAGCAGGATCCCCAG
>JBFISM010000238.1:0-2757 GCA_041608535.1 Acidimicrobiia bacterium | reverse complement strand
GCGTCGCATGATCGATGCCGAGCTGTGGCTCGTGGGAGACGGGGAGATGCTTCCGGCGACCTTGACGGAGCTGGAGCGTGCCGGCGTGCCGCCGGCGGTGGTGCGTTGTTTCGGGATGGTGCGGAACCCAGGTCCCATCGTCGCGCAAACCGATGTCCTTGCACTTCCCAGCTACTCCGAGAGCTTCGGGATGGCGGCGCTCGAGGCCCTGGCCTGCGGCGTTCCGGTCGTTGGCAGCCGGGTAGGGGGTCTCACCGAGTTGATCGACGGCGCCGCGTGTGGCGTCCTCGTCGATCCGGGCGACGACGCCGCGCTGGCCGCCGCCCTGGCCCACGCGCTGGAGAGACGGGGGGCGTGGCGCCAGGGTGCGATCCGGCGGGCGGCGCAGTATTCGATCGATCGCGTCGTGCCGATGTATGAGCGCCTCTACGGTGCGGTTTTGAAACGAGACCAGTCCGTCTCGGCGAGCCCGAGGCGTTCGCCGTGGTGACCCTCGAGCTTGCCGAAGCGCTCCAGAGCCCGCGAGGTCGCACCTTTCTCGCCGAGCAGGGTGTCACCACGAATCGCGACGAGTTCGTCGCCCGCCTCGAGCCCCCGCCGCGACGGGAACTCGCCCGAATGGCGGGGGTCGCCAGACGAGAACCGCTGCTCGTCTACACGGGTCAGCAGATCTACGCCGACTACGGCCGCTCCGTCGTGGCCAAGCTCGAATCTCTGGCACAGCTGGCCGAGATCGGTGGGATCGACGGGGTCCTGGTCTGGTCGGACATCGACCGGTCGGGTGCCGACAAAGCGATGACCACGATCAGCTGGCCCGTGGGGGAGACCAAGTCGGTGAGTCTGGCGGCCCGGTCGTGGCGATCGGCGGAGCCTCGGTTTGTCCAGCTCGAGCCGCTGCTGGTGCGCACCAGCTGGCGCCGCCTCGGCGCCTGGTTGGCGCAGACGGTCGAAGACCCGCGAGAGCGGAGGGGCGCCATGGCCCGCCATGCGGCCATAGGTGCGATGCTCGATGAGGCTCGGACCTTGGCGGACGCGACTCGGGCGCTCACCGAGGTGTTGGTGACCGATGCCCTGGGTATCGCCCTCCCTGCGGTGTCGGTTTCGGCGCTGCTCGATCGCGGCTCCTTCACTGCTTCCGTCGAGCGGACGCTGAATCACATCGAGGACTTCATCGGTGCATTCAACGACGGGATCGAAAGGATGCGCATCCTGGGATTCAACCCCCAGGTGCGGCCGCGGTCCGAGGACTATCTGCCGCTCTACTACTCGTGTCCCTACCGGCCCGATCGGATGCCCTTGTCTCATGTCCGGGATGGGGAGGAGTCCTTCGCCGAAGCGAACTGCTCGGTGCATGGGACGCACCGTTTCTCCTTGGGCCGGGGGGAGCGATCTCTCGCTGAGCTCGAGGCGACCGGAAGGTGGAGCCCCGACGTCACGCTCCCGCTGTATCTGGACGACCTGGTGAGTGGTGTGGTCGCCGGTCGCAGTTCAGCGATGTACGGCATCGTTCTCGCCTGGGCGCAACGCAAGCTGCTCGGGACAGAGCCGGTTCCGATATTGGTCCCCGAGGAACTCGGCCTCGGACACGACGAACGAGCGGTCGACAGCCTGTTGTTCTCCTATCTCACGGGGACGGCGTGGTGATCGATGCGATCGACGTTGTTGCGGTGGGGGCCCATCCCGACGACGTCGAGATCGGCTGCGGCGGGGCATTGCTCCTCGCAGTGGCTTCCGGGCTTTCCACCGCGATCGTCGATTGCACCGCAGGGGAGCGATCCACACGGGGCGATGCGACGACGCGTCTCGTGGAGCGAGAAGAGGCGAGCCGGCTGCTTGGCGTTGCGCATCGCGAGTGTCTCGGGTTGCCGGATACGCAACTCGCCGACACTCCGGACAACCGTGACTCTCTGGTCGACATGGTGCGACGGCTGCGACCAAGGGTCGTCCTTGCACCACTGCCCGAAGATCGGCACCCGGATCACGCAGCCGTTGGCCGACTGGTGCGTTCGGTTTGTTTCCTCTCTGGGGTGGCGGCCGTCGGCTCCGGAGCGGTGCATCGTCCATCGAGTGTGTTTCACTATCTCCTCCACCACACGATCCAACCCTCGTTCGTGCTCGATGTCACCCCGGTCTGGGACCGGAAATGGCAGGCGATCCACGCCTACACGAGTCAGTTCCTCGAGCCTGATGGGGACGACGATGGCACCCAGCTCAGCGACGGGAGCTTTCTGGGAGCGGTGGCGGCGCGGTCGGTAGCTGCAGGTGCGATGGTGGGGGTGGCTAGGGGCGAGCCGTACTGGTGTCCGGGGCCTCTCGGGATGGAGCACTTGCCATCGCTGACCGTCAACACGTCTTCCTACCGGGCGTTTCTCTGAGTGGCCGCCATGGGAGGGACGCACCGGCGGCGGACCCAGCTCACGTGCCGGGGGGGTGCTACCGAAGCGAGTTGCGGCTGGCATACTCACGAGATGGAGGCGCCACAGTGACCACGGCCCCCTTGGTTGCGGCCCTGGTGGAGGACTTCCGGCCGCGCCACCTTGCGGCCACTCTCGCCACCGGTTTGGCGCTTGGCTTCGTCAACGGACTGCTCGGCGTGGCCCTCATGTCACTCATCTTCGCCGGCCCCTTGACCGAGTCACTTCCGGTTGGCATCGGCGTCGGCCTCGTCGCGTCCGGCGCGATTGCCGTGATCCTCGCACTGTGGAGTGGGTTCCCCGGTATGTACGGCGGAATCCAGGACAACAGCGCCGCGATTCT
>JBFISM010000237.1:0-2791 GCA_041608535.1 Acidimicrobiia bacterium | reverse complement strand
CTCACGGGATCAGCGAAGCCAGGTCAACGGAGTCCTCTCCTCTTCTGGGGGCCTATGGGTATGCACAAGGGTTTCTGGCCGGTGGAGGTGACGGGATTTGAACCCGTGACCCCTTCGTTGCGAACGAAGATCGCCCCGATTCCGCAAGGCGTTGGGCAACAACGCAATCCGACGGTATCCCTTGCGGCACAAAGGTTTCACGCCTCTCATCGCTTGCCGACATCTTGCGTCGTTTTGCCACGTTTCACGGACTCCGACGGACAAACGACGGACACGCCCGGTCTCGGTGTGCCCCCGGGCGTCGATGGGGTCCGCCCTGCTCGGTCACCGATCCAGCCCGCGGCCTCGATCTGGCGGGTTCCTCTCCAGCTCCCGATCGAGCTGGGCGATCCATCCAGCCACCCTCGAGGCGAGGAGCTCGTGATCGTGGGCCGAGATTCCGAAGTCCTTGGGGGTGAGACGCCTGAAGGCACGCAATGCGTCGCGAAACGCTGCGGTGTCGAAACCCGTGTCCTTCTGCGCTGCCAGGGCGAGCAGTCTGCGCAGCTCGAACCGCTGCGTGAGCGCATCCAGATCGAGAAAGTCGCGAGCCTCGGCCCTGTCGAACAGTGCGAGAACCTTGTTTGCGGCGAGCTCCTCGACGGCGAGGGTCGGGCCGTACGTGCTGTCCTCCGGTGGGAGCGCCCGATGGTCGAAGGCGAGGTCGACCTCGCAACGATCCTCGCCGGCGACCACCTCGAGTCGCACGAACGTCGAGAGGTCGCGCCGACGAAGATGCGAGATCCCCGCGTCGTCGAGGGCGCGCTCGAGGGCGTCCCGAAGCCGCGCCACCGCCCGGTCATCACCCGGCGCCGTGAAGTAGTCGAGATCCTGGGTCGCCCGCTCGATGACCCCGTGCACGATCAGCCCGCCCGCCCCGGCCAGTGCGAACCCGCGAGCTTCAGGAAGGGCCGTGATGATCTCGATCAGGCGGGTCTGTAGAGGAGTCAGCAAGGAACGGACACAACGCGATGCCGCTCGAGCCACTCAGCCCACGCACGGCGCACGTGCCGGGGCAGTACCAACTCATCCCACAGGTCGATCAGGTCATCGACACGAATGAATCGGCGCACATCATCGTCGTTGCCCTCACGCAGCACCTGCTCGTACACGCGGGCGCGATCCCTCCGGTCCCCGAGGTCATAGACGCGCAACGGGCCACTCCACCGCACGTGGAGTGGAAGCTCGACCCGGCCGGTGGCCTTCTCGGCATCCGTTGCGTCGAGATCCTCGGGCACGGCAGGGATCTGCGCCACCGCCCTCGTCGTCCTTTCCATGACGCCAGCGTACCGGCCGCGGACCGCCATCCAGAAAATCCTGCATCCCACGGGCAAGGGCCGTGCGTCAGGGGAGCGCCACACCGATCGGGTCGAGATGCGCCTCGCCAGCGCCCTGGTCTGTCGGTGTTCGAAAGCTCATGATGGGTCGGCGAGGCCATGGCGTTCTGCGAGCTGGCCGGCGAGTTGTGGAACCGGGATATCTCGGCATGCAGCGGCGGCCCGTATCAGCGCGACGGCGGCGAAAAGGGCGTAGCGCCAGTAGTCGTCGGTGCGCCACCACACCACCTCATCCAGCAAATCGGGCTCCAGACCGGCCCGCAACGCCGCGCTGGTGAGGATCGCATACTGGATCTTGCGGTTCTCCCGGCCGCGGAACACACACTCCGGCAGATGCGCTTCCAGCAGGCCCTCGTACGGGATCGACGTGGCACGACCGATACCGGCCACGTCCAACGCGTCAGCGCCGAGCGCCATGAACACCTCACCAGGGAACGTGTTGTTCGTGGGATGGAGATCGGCCACCGCCACCGCCAGCTCATGCGCATCGGCACCGTCCTGCAGCCCGGACAGGAGCCGGCGGATCGCCTCGATCCGGTCATCCTCGGTGGGTCGCCGTGCCACGACTCCACTCTACGGACGCCTCGTCGCCGCTACCGGGTGCGGTGCGTCGACCACGACGCAACGGCGGCGCTGAGCTCCCGATCGGGACTGCCGTGCCGCTGGTACAACGGACCGCACGGCGTCTGTGCCAGCCACAATGCAACCTCCATCGAATCCGTGTCTCGGTCCCGTCGGATCTGGTCGGCGAGGAACCTGAACTCGTTCATCACCCCGAGCACGCTTCGGTTCGAGGTCGTCGCCCACCGTCCCTCTCTCATCTCGGCCACCTCGGCGTCGATGAACCGGCGCTCCACGCCGGCCGTCGCAAGCGTCTCGGCGAGCGCATCTGGAAACCGGTCCAGCACGGTTTCGGCCGGTGCCAGCGGCATCAGGACCGGGAACAGCGTCCGCTCGTTCACCACCAGAGCCAGTTGCGGTCGCCAAGAGAGCACCGTGCCGTACCAGTTGCCAAGCCACGTCGTCGGCTCAGCAACCGCAGCCACGATCGGCCGCTTCGCCCGATCCCGGAGCTTCTTCGTCGCGTGCAAGCTGTACACGGCACGCAGTCTCGTACCGCCGCCACGCCGTCACCGGGCTCGCCATCCGTCCACGACGCCGCCCGTCTTCCACAGCGCAAGAAGTGCCGCTCGGCGCTATTGCGGTGACTGCTTGTTTTCAGCCCCGATTTGGCGTTCTGTGCGACTACTTCGCGGCGCTGCGAAGGCCAGCCGTTGTTCTTCAGAGGGAGTGAGCCTGCCGGCTGGCGCGGAGCTCGTCGACAACACCGCGGTGATAGGGAGCTCGTTCCTCGGTCCAGCGCTCGATCCAGCGGCTGTGCGGCTTCGGAGGGGCTTCCGCAACTCCCAGCAGAT
>JBFISM010000236.1:0-2820 GCA_041608535.1 Acidimicrobiia bacterium | reverse complement strand
GCTGCTCATCGCCGTCACCGCCGCCTCGCTGGCGCTGCTCTACGTGCGTCGGATACCGATCGAATGGCTGCCGACCACTGCCGTCGCCGCAGTGATCGGTCTCCTCGTGGCGTGGCTCTTCCACAGCTTCGCCACCACCCGGCTGCTGGCCCGCTACCTCGCACCGGCGCCCGTCGTGCTGTTTCTCCTCTTCCTCTTCGCCACTCCGGCGGGGGCGGTGGCATCGAGTGGCGGTGGCGAGCTGGGAAGCCCGGTGCAGCCTGCACAGCCCGCACCGGTGGTGATGGTGGTGTTCGACGAACTTCCGGTCGCCTCTTTGATGGACGCCTCCGGAGATCTGAAAACGGATCGGTACCCGAACTTCGCCAGGCTCGCCGCCGATGGCATCTGGTTCCGCAATGCGGTGACGGTGGAGGAGTCAACCGAGCATTCGGTTCCGGCCATCTTGACCGGCGCCCTCGCCGACCACTCGCTGACCCCGTTCGCCGGGCAGTTCCCCGACAATCTGTTCACTCTGCTTCAAGACTCGCACCATCTCGCCGTGTTCGAGACGATCACCCAGCTGTGTCCCCCGGCACTGTGCGCAGGGCTCGGCATCTCGCAAACCCCTTTGCTGCGCGACGTCGGCGTGGTCGCCGGTCACGTGTTGTTGCCCGACCACCTCAGCGCCGGTCTCCCCCAGATCGATGCCGGGTGGGGTGACTTCGGGACCGCAACATCCGAGTTCGATCTCATCTCGGAGTTCCGAGAGAACTTCGAGGCCGATCCCCGCCTGCCGATCCGAGCCATCATCGACGACATCCGAGCGCCGGTCGGAGGGCAGGTGCCGCTCTACTACGTCCACGCCCTCGTCCCGCACCATCCTTGGCAGGTCCTCGCCGATGGTCGGCGCTACCCGCTCGACGAGGAGCGGGCGCCGGGCAGCGCTTCGCCGGGGTGGGGTCCGGACGAGTTCTTGTCGCAGCAGGCAGTCCAGCGCCACCTCATCCAGGTGGAGTACGCCGACACGGCGCTCGGACAGATCTTCGATGCAGTGAGGGAGGCGGGCATCTACGACGAAGCCATCGTCGTCGTCGTGGCGGATCACGGTATCGCCGTGAAGCCGGATGTCGAGCACCAGCGCCGCATCAGCGAGAACACGATCGGCGAGGTCGCTGCGGTGCCCCTCTTTCTCAAAGCACCGGGAGTGGCCGGTGGCGTGGTCGACGATCGCCGCGCCCACACGACCGACATCCTTCCAACGATCGCCGACGTGCTCGGAATCGAGTTGGCCTGGAGGACCGATGGAGTGTCACTCCTCGGCCCCGACCCGCAGCGCACCGAATCGACGACCCGGGGCCGCAACGGCGACGTCACCTACGGGGCGGACGGGGCGGAGACGCTCGAGGTCGCCCGGCGCCTCGAGCACTGGTTCCCCAGCGGCGACCCCTGGGATCTGCTTCCAGCCGGCGCCCCCGATCTCGTCGGCGAGCCTGTCGACGTGGCCGAACTGGCGGTGGCCGAGGGCTCGGTCGACATCGAGCTGCGTGACATCTACACGGCGGTGCTGCGGGACGGCGATGTCATGCCGGCACGGGTCACCGGACTCCTGCAGGGCGACTTCGATGGCTCGGAGATCCTCGTGGTGATCGTCAATGACGTGGTGGGTGCGGTGACCCGCACTTTCATCGAGCAGGAGAGACCCCAATTCCAAGCAATGGTGCCCCCGCCGTTTTTCACGAGGCAGGACAACTCGATCGATATCGCCCAACTCCTCCCCGACGGCTCGTTGGTCTTGCTCGAGCCGAGACGCTGACACGACGGCCAACCGGCGGGTAGCGTTCCCGGCACCTCATGGCTTCCGAGGGAGTCCGTCTCCGCATCGGTAGCCTGGCCAAGGCGGTGCTCGTCACGGGTCAGGCGTACCAAGAGCCGAAGGATGCGCTCAACGAGTTCGTCTCCTTCCAGGAGCTGGGTGCCCTCCGCTTCGACCCGGAGGCTCGGATCGTCTGCTCCAACGAGCACCACACCGACTGCCTGCTCGTCAAGGACGACGAAGCTGCGCTCCTGGACTACCTCGCCTCCCTGGTGGCCAAGGAGTACATGGTCTACGACAATCCGCGGGCGACACCTGGCTTCCTCGCCGAGGAGATGATTCGCATGCTCGTTCGCGTACGCCGTCACATCAGACGGTTGCGCTGACCCGTCCCAGCCACCCGCCGTCCCGCGCCTGCCCGCACAAAACACATGTCAGTTGGCTGCGCAAGATGCCGGCACAGACTCTGTCCCTCGGCGGCGGCAGACACGTGGGCGGCGAGCGACTCAGACCGCAGCAGCTCGTAGAGCCGCATAGCCGGGTTTGATGACGTTGTTGATGATGTCGAGGCGCTCGTCGAATGGCCAGAACGACGATTTCATCGCGTTGATGGTGAGCCACTCGATCTCGGCGAGATCCCAGCCGTGCACTCGGACCAGCGTCGCAAACTCGTTGGTCATCGACGTGCCCGACATGAGCCGGTTGTCGGTGTTGACGGTGACCCGGAAACGTAGGTCGGCGAGGAGTTTGATGGGATGCGTCTCGATCGACTCCGCCGCACCGGTGTGGACGTTGGACCAAGGGCACATCTCGAGCGGTATACGGCGATCGCGCACGAAGTTCGCCAGCCGTCCCAGTTTTGCGGAGCCGTCCTCGGCCACGCTGATATCGTCGACGATGCGGACACCGTGACCGAGCCGTTCGGCGCCACAGAACTGCACCGCTTCCCAGATCGACGGCAGCCCGAACGCCTCCCCGGCATGGATCGTCGTGTGGAAGTTCTCGCGCATGACGTACTGGAAGGC
>JBFISM010000235.1:0-2884 GCA_041608535.1 Acidimicrobiia bacterium | reverse complement strand
CTTTTGCACATCGGTGCCGTCCACGATCACCTCGCCGGCGGTCACGTCGATGAGCTTGTTCACCGTGCGGATGGCAGTCGACTTCCCGGATCCGGACAGCCCCATGACGACGAAGATCTCGCCACGGTTCACGTCGAAGTTCACGTCGTCGAGACCGACGACGTGGCCAGACTCGCGCTGGACGACGTTCTTGCCGTACCCGGCCTTCACCAGATCGAATGCACGACCCTTAGGTTGCGGACCAAAGATCTTGTAGACACCATCGAGCCGGATGGCGATCCCATCGTCGGTGGTCGTCGTCATCGCAACGATCCCAAGGTGGGCACGCCCGTCGCAATTCGATCGAGGCCGCGCCTGCAGCTGTACAGCACCAAGTCCTCCCACCTCGGCGGAGAGCACAGATCGCGCTGCGCCCCAAGCCAACATAGCGCGCCCAGGGTGAAGTTCTCCAATGATTGCTGGTAGTGCACCGACTCGTAACCGAGATATTTTTTAGTATTTCGTCAAAAAACACGAAACTTTGACGTCGGCACCGGGTCAGAATCTCGGTGCGCCGACAATCGGCTTCCGGCGCACAGCCAGCGCCCGGCGTTGGGAGAGAGCGTCACGAACCAGTCCACCCACGCTCGAGCTCTGGCGGACATACCCCGCACATGTCGACCATCCAGCGGTAGGGGCGCTGGGTGAGGCAGGTCACAGCCAGCACGGCGGGCCATCTCACTCAATAAACGCCTCCGTGGCTTGAGTGGCGACCGGTGGGCCGAACCAGGTAAAGTCTGGTTCTCCTACCACATCGAAGGAGCCCGCTCTCCGGAGCGGGCTCTTTCGTTTGTCCCGTTTCCGGATCGTCTGTTCCGCGGTTCCGCGCCCGACGGTGGTTCAGGACCACGGCCGCCTACACTTCCCCCGCTCGACGATTCATCGAGTACTCGAGCATCATCGAGTACTCGGGCAGCGAGCGGACCGGAGGGATGGCCGAGCGGACGAAGGCGCTGGTCTCGAAAACCAGTGGGCCTCTTATGGGGTCCCGTGGGTTCGAATCCCACTCCCTCCGCACGGGGTTTCGCTCGAAGCAGGCTTCGAGCGAGCTTGTAGCAGGCGCCCCTGCGGGGGCGCGCGATATCTCTGCTGGTCGCACCGCACAGGTCGCTGCGACCAGATCGAGCGGGCACGACGGAGACGTTCCCCCTCGAGCACCCCCTTCCCCATTCGAACATGGTACGGCGGCACGGTGCGGTCCCAGGATGATTGGGCCATCTGAGGATGAGGTGGGTCGCAATGAGGGTGGGCGCAGAATTTGTCGGAGCGGGCGGGGTGATCGCTGGTACACCGCCGCCCGCTCCGTCGTGTCTCCGCAGTGCCTCCCCTCACACCAAGAAAGGACTGCGGAGTGATTGAACACGCAACAAAGACCCGCACGCGGGTCTGGCGTGCGATCACACACCGCGAGAGGTGGTATCGGCGTGACCGCACACAGAGGTTGTCACACAGCGACCGAGAGCGCATCATCAGAATTGACGAGCTTTCGAAGTTCCGCATGCAGATTCGCCCGTCGATACGATGCCGTCATGGCACGTTCTATCGCAACAAACCGATACGTCGACCGAGAAGCCGTTCTCGAGTTCGTGCGAGACCGTCACCAGGCGGTGTTGACCACGTTCCGTCGCGATGGCTCGCCACAGATGTCACCGGTGACGCTCGGAGTCGACGATAGGGGCCGTCTCGTGGTGGCCAGCTACCCCGACCGAGCCAAGTCCCACAACCTGCGCCGAGATGCCAGAGCATCGGTGTGCGTGCTCTCCGACGACTTCGGCGATGAATGGGTGCAGATCGACGGCATCGGCGAGGTGATCGACCTGCCAGAGGCCGTGGAGCCACTGGTCGAGTACTACCGCAATATCGCCGGTGAGCACCCGGACTGGGACGAATACCGCCAAGCCATGGTCGATCAGGGCAAGGTGCTCCTCAGAATCACCGTCGAGCGGTGGGGGCCGATTGCGAAGGGTGGGTTCCCAGCCCGGCTCGCCGACGGCTGATGGGCAGAGCCGTCGCAGCTGCTCAGTCCATGGTGCGTCGCCGGTCCCGGAAGAACGTCTCGAGCCTCTCTGCTGCCTCGTGCTCGAGCACCCCGGACACCAGCTCGACGCGATGGTTGAGCCTTTGGTCCTGCGGGATGTTGTAGAGCGACCAGGCCGCCCCCGCCTTGGGATCGGCTACGCCGTACACGATGCGCTCCACCCGGGCCCACACCGCCGCCATGGCACACATCGCACAGGGCTCGAGCGTCACCACCAGCGTGTGTCCGGTGAGTCGCCAGCTCCCCTGCCGGCGGCTCGCTGCCGCAAGAACGATCATCTCGGCGTGCGCGGTAGCGTCGCCTTGCTCCTCTCTGCGGTTGTGGTCGGCGGCGACGATCGCTCCGTCGGGTGCCACGAGCACCGCACCGATCGGGACATCGCCGTGGTCGACCGCACGATCGGCTTGCGCGAGAGCACTCCGCATCACCTGCTCCCACCGCGCAGCATCTCGGTCCATCGCTCACCTTCTACACTGACGCCATCCCAGGAGGGATCGCATAGTCTGGCCTAGTGCGCACGCCTGGAAAGCGTGTAAGGGCTTCACGGCCCTTCGTGGGTTCAAATCCCACTCCCTCCGCATGCAATTCGAGCCAGGCAGGCCTGGCTCGAGCCATCGCTCGGCTTCGCCTCGCTCCAGGAGTGCCGCCTTGCGGCGGCTCATCTGCTGGCGGAGTCCACCGCACAGGTCGCTGGACTCCGCATCGAAGGGGACTCCGTAGGAACTCCGTCCCCTTCGAGCATCCCCTGCACCCGCGCCGACTGAACCGCGCCGGACCCCTATGGCGCCTTCTCAGGGGACGGAAGGG
>JBFISM010000234.1:0-3031 GCA_041608535.1 Acidimicrobiia bacterium | reverse complement strand
CATTGGCCGGAGCAGACACGATCGACACACTCGACGGATCCAAATCACCATCCGGATCCGAATCATTCGCCAACACATCAACCACCACCGAACCATCCTCACCCACCGCAGCCGAATCCGGATTGGCGGTTGGAGCCGTGCCCCCGGCCGGCTCGCCGTCGGCGCGGACCGTGGCCAGCCCGACATAGCTGAGCTCGGAGCCGATCATGAAGTCTTTGTTGATGACGGACAGGTTGGCCGCCTGTGACGTTCCGTAGAACAGCTGGATCGGAGTCGATCCCGTGACCGATGGCGCCACCGCAGTGATCTGGGCGATGGGTACCTGGAAGTCGACGAACCAGCCTTCGTCCGGCGCCGCCACGGCGCGCGCACCGTAACTGATGCCGTCGACGTCGTTGGTGAACGGCGTGGTGTAGATCTCACGGGTCACCAACCCGTCGGCGCTCGACGTGTACACATAGTCGGTGGCGGATGGTTTCCCATTGAGACCCACCACAGCCGCTTGGGTGCCGCCGACGCCCAGTGACACGAGCCACGATGTCGAGTTGAACCCTCCGTTCTTGCTCGTCGGGTCGTCACGAACTCGAATGCGAAAGAACACGTTGGTGCCGTCCGAGGCGAGGTAAGCCGTCGGCAACGTTTCTGCAGCGCCCGCATAGAGGTCGGCGTACCCCGGGTTCTCGTCCGCTCCATCGGAGATGGGATCACCGGACGTGAACGTGTACTCGTCGAAGCCGACCGGCCAAGGGGCCGCTTCATCACCGAACGGGCTGTCGCCGGCCGCAGCCGGGGGCACCGCCGTTGCGGTGACGAGACCCACCGCGAGCATGACGCGAACCCAACGACGCAGTCGAATCCTCGTCGTCTTTCTCGAGCGGTGTTGGGGTGACATCGGCACAACGTTCTGCTTGGGGTGAGGCGAAATGCAGAGCCGTGCGCCCGACAACATGTCGAGGGACCGTCCGGCGCGCCGTGCTCGATTGAGCTGTGACGGATGGTCGGTCGAGAAAGCGTCCCTGGCCCTGTGCCCGCTTTGCGCCCGCATTGAAGCACAGCGAGAGCACGGTGGCCAGGTTTCGACCTGGGCCGGACGCCTCAAATCTGTTTCGCTGTGTGCAACAGGCGACGCAGTGTCAGCAGCGTGCGCATGGCGGTGTGTGCTGGTTTCCTGGCTGCTGCTGTGCATCGCAGCTCGCGCGCCACTGAACGCGGCGCCGACCAGCTCATCACTGCCGACCGACCGCAGACGGGCTCCCGAGGAGCATGCGTGGTGCTCCGGGCATGGCCACTGGTACAGCTTGTCGGCGCCTCCGCTGCTACCCGACGGGTTTGGGGCGCGCAGCTCCGATCCGGCCACATGGGTCGAGTGGTTGGAGGGGAACCCAGCGGCGGCCACCGATGCGTGTCGCGAGGCGTATGCCGAGTACCAAGCGGCGCAGCGCGGTGACGATTGAAGACTCCTCGTACCAGAGACAAGGCGCCCGCCGCAGGTGCAGGAGACACGTGCGGATGAGAAAAACGGGGCTTCCCGACGGCCTCCGATAGGCATAGATTGCGCGATGCTGCTGTCCATCCTGGACGGCCTCGAGAAGGAATCGCGCATGGCCACGAAGAAGGCCCCTGCGAGGAAGTCGAGTGCCAAGAAGACCACCGCCAAGAAAGCGGCTGCGCCCAAGTCATCCGAACAGAAGATGAAGTAGCCGCATCGAACGACACGAAGGGGCCCTCACAGGAGGGCCCCTTCGCTGTGGTGCAGTGGTAGAGCGCTCTCGACGACGCCTGTGGACTCGATCATCGACCCCACCGGATGCGCTCCATCACGTCAACCCTACGCTCGGTCGCCGGGTCTCCTCGCGCTGATCTCACCAGACGAGCCTCGGAGCAACCGGGTCGAGCGGTCAGGCCGGATGTGGCATCCGCATGTGCCACTCCACGAATGACGAGCAACGGCCACCGATCAGACGCACCTCGAAGAGATTGGCGTAGGAATGCTCCTCGGCGGGGTAGTGCGTTTCCCCTTTCACGATGGCGATGTCCCCGCAGACGTAGGTCGCTCCGTACGTGGCGACCCATGAATCGGGGGGATCCGGGTGCGCGAGCCAGTCCGAAACGATCGCATCGGCGCCACGGAGTGGCTCCTTCCACGGTGAATGCGCATACGTCGCATCCTCGGTGAACAGGGCGGCTATGGCCGCTGGATCACTCGAGCGCCACGCCTCGAGATACGCATCGGCCCAGCGCTGGGCCTCGGCGAGGGTGAGTTCGGTCACGGTGCTTCCTCCGCAGACATGGGTGCCGCTTGCTTCACGCGGACGGTGTCGAGCCCCTCTCCGGATCCCGGCGGCTTCTCGGCGCGATCGTCATCCGCCCAGCTTGCTCGGCACTGCGTTGCCAGGTCAAACCCGGTCACGCTCACTCAGCACTCAACACTCGATTCACTGCCCGCCCGCTCGGGGTTCGGATCCATATGCTTGACGACAGACACGGAGGGCTTGCATGATCACGCCTCGGGCCGACCGGATACACGAGACGGCGGCTCGTCTCGCCGCCGAACTCGCGCTTCGGCCGGAGTCGGTCGCCACCATGACCGATCTCGCCGGCGGCGATGACGTCCGGCTGCTGGGCGGCATCGCCGCCGTTTCCCTACGCCACAGGACGGCGCTGCCCGTGTTGCGACGGCTGGCCGGTGCCGGTATCGATCTCGGCGTCGTGCCGCTCGATCCGGCGGCGCTGCAGGCCACCGCGCTACCTCGGGCGATCCCCAAACTGCGGAGCGATCCACCGGAGGATTTGGCCGCACTCGCAGCGGTAATCGCCGAACACCAGAACCGCTTGCGCAGGATCCTGGATGCAATTGGCGAGAAGTTCCCCTTCCAATACCTGGTGGGATACGGCCTCGGCATCGACCTCGTCTCGCGGGACACCGATCGGGAATCGAGCGACATCGATCTCTTCTCGCCCTCCCGAGATGCAGTCGAACGGCTGGGAGAGTGGCTGGTCGCCGAGCTGGGCTTCGTTGCGCGACCGGTTG
>JBFISM010000233.1:0-3048 GCA_041608535.1 Acidimicrobiia bacterium | reverse complement strand
GGCGGCTGCAGGAAGCTCGACGGCACGGGCGATCCGAAGAGATTCACCCCGACGACGACCTGAGCGAGCAAAGCTGCGTGCTCGATGAAGTGCCATCCCTGGAGCAACATCGACGCATCCCACCAGCGCCGTGACGTTCCCTGGAACCCGGAACGCAGCGCAACGAGACCGCCGATCATCAGCAGGGCGAAGGTGAAATGCATCGCTTCAGACGTGACCAGAGCCGGGAAGACCAAGCCAAGCCCCCCGAGCGACTCGGTACGTGGCATGTCGAGCACCCAGATCTGGCCGGCTTGTGCGATGTGCTCCGCCCAATGACCCAACACCACCGCCATGAAGACCCAGAGCGCTTTCTCGTGCCAGGCCGTATTGGCGGTGCGAAGCAACGTGCTCCATCGTGTCTCGCTGGCCAGCAGTTCGCTGCTACCCACCTTTTCCCCCTCGTGTCTCGATCTGTCAGCCGGCGTGGGCTGCGATGGGACGCCGCCACACCCGCATGGCCCGGGACGCCAGCCAGTACACCGCGGCCGTGGTGACGAACACGGCGATGCTGCCGACTGCGCGCATCAACAGGTTCGAATGCGCCAACATCGGGACCACAACCGGCGGAGACGTCCACGACGCATCGCCGGATGCGATGCTCAGTGTCAGGACGGCACCCGGCGCCACACCGGTCGTCGTCTCCCATGCGCCGTCGATGGTCGTCGACGGAAGCGCAGGCAACGTGCGGTTGTCTGCCTCGACGACGACCACCGACCTATCGTCGATTGGCGTCCCATCGACCATGACGATGACGTGCGCACCGAGATCGGATGCGGTGTCGCCGAGAACGTTCCACAGCGACACCGTGTACGGTCCGATCTCCGTTCCGTGCATGATGATCCTGGCGTCGTTCTCACCGTGAGCGGCTGCAGCCGACATCGGTGTGAGAAGCGACGCGGCCAGTGCGGCCAGGATCAACGACACACGGTTCCCCTTCATGGTGACCATTGTCCGGGCGTGTCAGCTGCCCGACAATTGGGTCTTGCCGCAACCGCTATGGGGTGATCACCCCATCAGCTCAATCGATGAACGTCACGTAGCCTTCACGTACGGCCGTACGCAACAGCTCCACGACCGTGTGGGCGTCGAGCTTGCGCATGACAGCCGTACGGTGCCGCTCGACCGTCTTGATCGAGATGTCGAGCCGCGCCGCGATGGCTTTGTTGGTGAGCCCGTCGGCAATGAGCTCCAGGACCTCCCGCTCTCGATTGGTCAGCGGCGGAAGACTCCCCGTCGATCGGACCGGGGCTCCGGCCCCCGCGAGCTCTGGTGCGAAATACGTGCCGCGCCGATGTGCCGTCCGGATCGCGAGGAGCAGATCATCGGCTATCGATTCCTTGAGCACGTAGCCGCGGACCCCTGCGGCCACCGCTCGCCGGAACAGGGCCGCATCGGCGTGCATCGTGAGCATCACAACTGCGGTGTCTTCACCACGATGTCGTAACGTCTCCGCCGCCTGGATGCCGTTCACTGCGGGCATCGTCACGTCGAGAACGATCACATCCGGCTGCAGGGATGCAACCAGGTCGAGCGCGGTCTGACCATCGTCGGCTTCACCCACCACCTCGATGTCCTCGGACCGGTCGAGCAGCGCGCGAATACCCTGACGAACCAGGTGGTGATCGTCGGCGACCACGACGCGGATCACGATGGCGGCAGCCTGACCGTGAGCCGGGTGCCCGCACCCGGAACGGAGTCGATAACGAACGAGCCGTGCAGGACCGCAACCCGCTCCCGCATCCCCGCCAGCCCGATGCCGCTCGCATCACGTGCCATGTCCGGATCGATTCCCACCCCATCGTCGCTCACCACGAGCGTGAGACAGCCCTCGTCGTCTCTACGCAGCTCGACGCTGCTGCTCCGGGCCGCGGCGTGGGTGGCCACATTGGCGAGCGCTTCTTGAACGATGCGGTAGATGCACATCTCGACGGCGTCTGTGGCGTGCACGTCGGGCGAGCCCACGTACACGACGTCGAGTCCCGTCCGGCGGGCGAAGTCGGCGCAGAAGCCATCGAGCGCCATGTCGAGTCCCAAACCGTCGAGCACCGGGGGACGCAGATCGCGGGCGATGAGACGAAGCTGCTCACGGGTCTCGTCCACCACCGACGCCGCATCGGCGAGGGCCGCACGTGTGCTCTCGTCACCGTCCGCCAGGTCGTCGCGCAGCAGCTGCAGGCTGATCTTGAGTGCGGCGAGCGCCTGCCCCGCCTCGTCGTGCAGCTCGCGCGACACGCGATGACGCTCTTCCTCCTGGGCAACGACGATCCGGCGCGCCAGGTCCTGGACCGCTTCCTCGGCGCGCCGCAGAGCAGTCACATCGCTCACGTAGATGCGGATGTGCACTTCGTCCCCCACCGCCGTCGGGATGATCTTCTGCTCGAAGACCGCGTCGCCGAGGTCCACCTCGCGGGCAACGAATGCCTCTCTGCCCGTGGCGAACCCACCGATGAGCTCGTGCACGCCGGCGAGCAAAGGATGCCGCCAGCCCCGGTCAACGAGATCGGGAAATCTGGACAGGGCGACCGGATTCGCATAGCGAACCTGCCCCCTGGTGTCGCACTCGACGACGATGTTGGGATTCGCCTCGGGAAACGTGGCCCATGACCGCTGCGGCGTGTCCATCGGCGCAAGCGTACTGACGATGTACCCCGACGTTGCGTGCCCCGCTCACCAGACCTGGATCTCCGGGCGCAGCAGGCATCAGCAACAGAACCCACATCCGCAACGCCGCTCTGCGAAGCACGATGTCGAGCCTCGAGCCGTCCAAAGGAACGAAGGAAGAAAGACACCGCACACCACAACCCACCGAGCACAACCCCACGGAGCAACATCCGGCACCGCCGTCGCCCGCACCCGAACCGGTGCGGCGATCTTCCCACCCCACCGTCCCGCGGCAGGCCCGGGAGCCGATCCGCCCCCCTACCCGCCAGCGTGCCACCACGCGCACCTCGGCGACCAAAACAAAACGTGCACCACCTTCGCCCGCACCCGAACCGGTGCGGCGAT
>JBFISM010000232.1:0-3075 GCA_041608535.1 Acidimicrobiia bacterium | reverse complement strand
GCGGTGTGGTCTGCCGGGCTGATGCGCCAGGCGGTGGCCCAGGCGGGGTGGCATGTTGCGCACCGATCCGCCTTTGGATCGAAGCTCATCGACAAGCCCCTCATGCAGAACGTGCTCGCCGACCTCGAGCTCGAGGTCGAGGCAGCGACAATGCTGGTCATGCGGCTGTCCGGCGCCTGCGACATGGCGGCCGTCGATTCCGATCAGGCTGCGTTCGCCCGGCTGGCGACACCCGTGGCCAAGTACTGGGTCACCAAGCGGTGCTCGCCCGTGGTGCGCGAGGCGCTGGAGTGTGTCGGCGGCAACGGGTACGTCGAGGAGTCGATCCTGCCCCGCCTCTACCGGGAGTCTCCGCTCAACGCCATCTGGGAAGGGTCGGGCAACGTCATCGCACTCGACACGCTACGCGCCATGCGACGCTCGCCGGAGAGCCTCGAGGCGTTCTTCGACGAGCTCGCGCCGGGCGGAGGCGGCAACGTCACCCTCGACGCCGAAGTGGCGCGGCTCCGCCGCGATCTGGGGCACGCCGGCGACGAAGCGGGGGCGAGACGTTTGGTGGAACGGCTCGCCGTGTGCTGGGCGGCGTCACTGCTCGTTCGCCATGGCCCGGCGGCCGTTGCCGACCTCTTCATCGCGTCTCGGATCGGCGGTGACTGGGGTGCGCTCTTCGGCACGCTTCCGTCATCCGACATGCTGGCCGGCGTGGCTACCAGGGCTGTTCCGCTGCGATGAGCCATCGCGACTGACCCAGGCCAAGACGCACTCGTGGCTGGGGCCGTGGTGTCGGTTGCGGCATTGCCCCGCTCTCGCCGAATTGGAGGCGATTGCGAATCGCTGTGCGAAAGGGCTGCTTAGTCCGCTATGGTCCCGCCTGCGAGGAACCGGAGGAGGAGAACGGTCCCGTTCGCACCGCGGCACGCCACTGATTTCTCTATGTGCGCCGGACCGCTGGAGGCACTGCGACGGACCGCTTACGAGCACGCGATGGTGTCCACGCTTCTTTCTGCCATATGGCGCAGACGCGTCCTTACTCGAGCCGTTGAAGGGTGACGGCCGAGGAACGAGAGGAGAATCCGTGATCAAACTACGTAGTCGCGGCTGGCTGCTGTTCGTAGCCAGCCTGCTGCTGGTGGGCTTGCTTGCCCCCGCAGCGATTGCCCACCCCGACGACGGTGGTGGCGACCACGATGACGACGTACACAACGCCGAAGACCTGAGCGCCCCCCTTGTGGCACTCGACATGGCGACAGAGATGATCGTCAGCGACGGACCCCAAGCGAAGGTCACCAAGAACCTGGACCTGCGGGGCCGTGGTGAGCGTATCGGCGCCGATGAGACCACCGACGTCTGGGCGCACAACGGCTACGCCTACACGGGCACCTTCAACAGCCCCTGTGGCGGTGAAGAGGGTGCCGGCATCTGGGTGTGGGACACATCGAACGCCAACAAGGTGAGCCTTGTTGGCGTCATCGACTCGCCAGTCGGCAGCCGCACCAACGACGTCAAGGTCGCCACGATGAACTCGGGCGAGATCCTCGTGCACTCGAATGAGGTGTGCGGTGCAGATGGCGTCGGCGGTTTCGAGGTCTACAACGTGGACGATCCGGCGAATCCGGTGTTCCTCGCCCACGTGCAGACGGATGACGTCAACATCTTCCTGCAGCAGAACTTCGGGTTCACCGACTTCGGTGTCCACAACCTGTTCCTGTTCACGCAGGACGACAAGGACTATGTCGCCGCCACCGTCGAGTCGTTGTTCGGCAACTTCCAGATCTTCGACATCACAGATCCCACGAGCCCAACGCTCGTTGGATTCTGGGGTGCCGAGCAGTCGCCGAATGCGGTCGCCAATGGCGTGCCCGCCGGTGTCGACTGGGTGAACACGACCGACTTCGCCGGTGTGATCCTCCCCGGCAATGCATACAACAACGCCGGTTTTGGAGCATCCGCCAATCGGTTCCTCCACGACATCACCGTCTCGGCCGACGGCACCCACGCCTACCTGGCCAACTGGGACGAGGGTCTCGTGCTCCTCGACATCCGCAATCCAGCGAGTCCGAGCCTGGTGTCGATCGCGATCGACGTCGCCAACGGCTCGCTCGACGGTGAGGTCAACAGCCACTCGTCGTGGCCGAGCGAAGACGGCTCGATCGTCGTCGAGGGCGAGGAAGACTTCAGCGCCTGGGAGGGCACCATCCCGCCCGGCAACCTGACGATGGACTCCTCGTTCCCCGGCGATCCGCAGATCCCGGGCACGGCGATCGCCACTGAGGCCGGTGACGACTTCGAGGCGAACCAGACGGGCAATGTGGGTAGCACGGACGGGACGTCGGTCGTGATCACCTCGGGCCCGCTGGCGGGCAACACGTACCCGGCGGTGGAGCTGGCAACGGCAGCCGGGTCGCCCACGTTCGGTGACACGGGCACCCTCACTGGTGAGTTCGTGTGGATCGGTCGTGGCTGCGCCACGTCACAGGGTGACGCAGTGCTCAATGCCAGTGACATCGACCCCGGTGACATCGCCGTGGTCAGGCGCGGTGCCTGCTTCTTCGAGGAGAAGGCCGACACTGCGTTCAACGCAGGTGCGGCTGCGGTCGTGATCGCCAACAACCAGCAGAGCACCCCGTGGAGCGGTCTGCGGATCTGGGACTACTCGGATCCGGCCAATCCGGTGCTGGCCTCGCTCTTCGACACCACCTGCAGCGCATCCAGCTCGCCGGGCGGTCCATGTGATCCGGCGGGAACGTACTCGGTGCACAACGTGATCGTCGAGACCACGGGCAACAAGGTGAAGGCCTACGTCTCGTGGTACTGGGACGGGGTACTCGTCCTCGACGTCACCGATCCGTACAACCCGGTCGAGGTGGCGAGGTTCCTCGACAACTCGACCAACGGTGGACTGCCGAACGATTTCTGGGGCATCGACAAGATCCCCAATGATCCGTTCATCTACGCATCCGACCGGAACGGCGGGCTGTACGTGTTCAAGGAGCAAGGGTCGGGCTCGGGTAAGTAGCCCCGACTTGGTTCGTACAGACGAGGGGGCGGCGCAAGCCGCCCCCTCGTTGGGGGGGG
>JBFISM010000231.1:0-3123 GCA_041608535.1 Acidimicrobiia bacterium | reverse complement strand
TCGTCGTCCAGGCTTGCGAGATCGCCTCCGTGCGCAGCCTGTCAGGGGCTTGCGGTGACGATGCTCACCGGTTCACAGGTGATGAGGTCGTGGGCGACGACGCCGAGGACGTCGTCGTTCTCATCGAAGTGCACGATCACGAGGGTGTCGCCATGCTCGTCGAGTTCGATGAAGCCGATCGCCTCGCGCTGTACGGCCTCCGGGAACAGCTCGGCGCTCTCGACGAGACAGCTGGGCTCCGTGGCGTACTCCCGGAAGTTGAAGAGCCCCTCGTCCTCGAGGGTCTCGGTGAGCAGATCCATGTCCGACCCGGCATCCTCCACACGGGCCAGGATCTCGTCGAGCTGCTCGTCGGCAACGCTGAACCCCGCACCGTCGTCGGCGGCGACATCGGATGCCATCGTGGTCTCTGCCGCCGGCTCGGCTGCCTCGGCAGATTCCGTGGCCACCTCGTCTGGCGCCGCGGCGGGAGGGGCTTCGGCGCCGCCCCCGTCGGTGCTGCGGACCCTGGCGTCGTTCAGCAGCTCCTGCAGACGTGAGGCTGCGGTGGTGTCGGTAGCAAACTCGGCAGCCACCGTGTCCGCATCATCGCCTCCACCGAGCAGGTTGAGGCTGGGCGCCACGAGGACGACGGCCACGAGGACGGCGGCGACAGCGACGAGTGGCGTCCACGGCACCCGCGACCATCTGCTGGGCAGGGGAGTGGGCTCGACAGCGGCACGACGGTCGTGTCCCAGCTCGACGTCGAGGTTGCGACTCAGGCGAGCGATCTCCAGCTCGCTCATCGCCACCGGCTTCACAGTGCGGAGCCAATCGACCGCGGTCCGCTGTGCCTCCAGGTCGGCCAAGCACTCCGCACAGCCCTCGATCTCGAGACGCGCCTCATCGGCGGCTTCGCCGCTCAGTGCCCCGTCGGCGAGCGCCATGATGAGATCTTCGTCGTGGCGATGCATATCAGCTCTCTGGAGGGTTGTCGCTGGTTTGATGCTCGGGAACCTCTCGCAGGTTCCCGAGACGTGCGGCGAGGAGCTTGCGACCACGAAAGACCCGTGATTTCACTGTGCCCACAGGCACCCCGAGTGTCTCAGCCGCCGTCTCGAGCGCCAGACCCTCTAAGTCCACCAAGACGATGGCCGCACGAAACTCGGGTTGCAGCTCGGCCAACGCATCCTCGATGGTGGGTCGCAGATCGGCCGATGCAAACGCATCCTCCCCCTGGGGGTCGGTCGGGTCGAGATGGTCGGGGATTGCGTCCGCCCGCTTGCGCTGCTGGCGGCGGAGGTGGTCGTAACAGACATTCGTCGTCACCCGGTAGAGCCAGGTCGAGAATGCGGCCTCCGCCTTGTAGCGATCCGCCTTGCGGAAGAGGGTGACGAACGTGTCCTGAGTCGCATCGAGAGCATCGTGCCGGTCCCGCAGCATCCGCAGACAGATCCCGAAGACGCGTGACTGGTGCCGAGCCACCAGCTCGTCGAAGGCGCTGAGGTCACCACCGACATAGCGCTCGACGAGGGCGATGTCGATTTCGCGGTCGGACATGGCTCCGCATTCTGGTTGGTCGGTGGGGGCAAGTCACGGTCCGAAGCTCACCTCTGCGATCTGTGCGGTGTACTCGCCATCGGCGTTCGACGGAAGCGAAGTGAGCCACAGCAGCCACGTCCCTTCGGGGCGTTCCGGGAGCTGGAGCGAAGCGACCCCGGAGGGCAGGCTCCCCGACGTGACGAACTCCCAACCCTCCAGGTCGGAGGTGGGCGACTCGGCCCAGCCGATCCGGTACGTCGTCCCGGCGCTCCCGTAGATCGACATCGTGCGGGGGCTCGTCTCCGGATCGAAGATCACACCGACACCCGGCTTGACCCGTTCCAGAGGATCGAAGTATCGCTCGGTGCGCCATGCCGTGCTGCGATCACCGTCGATGAGCAGCGGCACGTCGCCTTCGCGCTCCGTGCCGTTGTCACCAAAGGGATCGAAGGAGGTGGCGCTCGTCTCGATCACATCGGGCGATCCGGGCTCGGGTGGAGGCACCACGGCTTCGGGCGGCGCCGTCCCGCCGGAAGCGGCCGCCACCTGTTGGGGCGTGGCGGGGAAGAGGAAGGGCGAGTCGGGATCGACATCGATGCTGAGACCCACCGCCGTGATCACCACCGCTGCGATGAGGAGGATGGACGCCGGTACGAGCCAGCGCCATGACCACGCCTCGTCTCCGCCCGTATCCTCGTAAAACGGTGCAGCTCGCAGTGCGGCGGCCAGCGCTGCGGCCGACACGACACCTGCCTGGGCCCCGATGAGGGCGTCGTCAACGGAGCTGGGCAGCCCCTCCACCACTTGGGACGGCCGGATGCCGTCCCCATTGCTCCCGGATAGTGCGGCGCGGAGGACCCCGGCCAGCGCCACGGTGTCGTCGCTCTGGGTGTCGCTCTCCGGGCGTCGCCCAAAGGCTCCGAGCTTGGCCGGATGTGCGGCCGAGAACTGAATGGCGCCGGCATCGATGGCGCCGTGGCGCAACCCGGCAGCGTGCATGGTGGCGAGACCCTCGGCCAGCCCCGCTGCGTTGGGGAGGAACTCGTGGACCGGTATCGGATCGCCGGCCCGCAGTCGATCCTCGATGGTCACCCCGCCATTCCATTCCAGGACCGCATAGGCGGTGCCATTCGGGCTGACCTCGTACACCTGGGCGAGGTGGATGTGGCTGACCGCGGCTGCGGCTCGTACCGAGCGCACGAAGTCGCTACGGCGCTGTGAGGAGGCGTTGGCGTCGAGCACCCGGATGAGGACCGGGCGGTCGAGCGATCCGTCGGTGGCGAGCCACTCGTCGACATCCCCGTCGCGACCGAGCCGCACCTGAGTCTGGTAGCGGTCGGGTAGCCGGGGTGGCACGCTGTTGCTCCTGATTCGGCTGCCCGCACCAGGTTAGAGGCGGGCCCGTCTTGTGAAGCCTGCCGGTCCAGGCCGTATTGCCTGGCTCTTCACCTGTTGGCTCATCGCGGTGTGGCTTGGGTCCCGTTCCCAGGCCACCGAGTCTGCGCCTTCGGCGCAGCCTGGTGTTGTGTGGCTCTTCGCCTGTTGGCTCATCGCGGTGTGGCTTGGGTCCCGTTCCCAGGCCACCGAGTCTGCGCCTTCGGC
>JBFISM010000230.1:0-3334 GCA_041608535.1 Acidimicrobiia bacterium | reverse complement strand
GTCGACCTCCGCCCCGAACGCCGGATCGAACTCGCATGCTGCCGTCACGAATCGAAAAGCCAGCGCCGTCGTCGGTGTGGCGCTCGTGGCTCCTGGAGGAGGCGGCGAGGTCTCTGCCGACTCGGAGCCGGCACCGCACGCCCCAACCACCAGCATGAGAGCAACGAAGAGGACAGTGTGACGAGTCATGATGCGTCACCTCCCGTCAACCCCACGCGTCGCACTCCTGAGCTCGCTTGGCCAGGGCCCTACGGCCCGTCTCTGGACCGTTTCCAACTGATCGAACCACTGGCGCTAGCGAGCGGCCGCCAAACGATGTGCGCCCCTCTTCGTCGGCAGGGTCCGGCGTCGCTCCAGATCCCCGTTGGCCAGCGATTCAGCGCCGGCCCTGCGGCGGGCCGCCATCGACTGGAGTGATCTCCCTCGTGCGTCGCACCCCGCGGTCGCGGCCCGGGCTACAGCCCCCATCCCGGGCACTTGAGCGGCGACGGAGCCGCTACGCGACGCCCGTCACCGAGGTGCCAGGGGAGACATCCGAGGGGTCGGCCTTGCCCAGGATCGCCTTGTCTCCCGTCTCCGCGATGCGGTTGATGAGACCCTCCGAGATCCCGAGCAGGAAGGCGACGCCGAGCGTCAACCCAAGGTCACCACCGAGATCGAACTGCACACCGGCGAGCGCCTCACCGACCACGTTCAGCTCCCGGAGCAGTTCGAGCATCAAGATGCCCCCGTAGGCGGCGAGGGCGCCGAGCAGCGGACCGAGCAACAGATTGGTCCAGTAGGAGGACGCATCCTCCGGCTGGCTGTCCGCTCGTTTGATGATCCGGCCGAGGCGCGCCACGTACGCGCCGGCGGCGCCCATCAGCATCAATACTGCGCTGCCGAGGAACGTGGCGAGCAGGACCGCCACCGCGAGTCCGACGACGGTAAGCCACAGCACCTTGCGATGCCACTTGAGGATCCGAGCAAACTCGTCGAGCTGCAGCCGGTGGAGGAGCTGGAGGGCATTGCTGTGGAGGGTTCGGACGTCATCCGCCACAAACCGGCCGGCACGCTCCGTGTTATCGCTGCCGGCCGCGGGGTTGGTGGCGACGCCGTCACCGTTGCCGTGCAGCGCGGCCAGGGCGGCGTTGCGGTCGACGGCGCGATGCGCCTCGGTGAGGCTCTCCTCGAGGTGGCGCCGTGACTCCATGACGAAGCCGGATTGTGCGCAGTAGCCGCCTATCTCGGGAAGGATCAGCGTCAGTCGCAGATTGGCCTCGGCCGCGTTGAGAGGTCCCAGCAACAGCGACTCTGCCTGGGAGATCAATGCGAACGCACCCTTCTGGTCGCCCCAGCTCCACAGCACGCTGTCGGTGTTCTCGAGCTTCCTTCTCGCTGCGTCGAGCAGCCGATCGACGATGTCGCTGTGATCGAGCTTGGCCCGCTGCACCTCCAGACGCCCTTGCACAGCCTCGATCTTCGCTTCGAGAGATTTCCGGTATGGCCGCGCGATCAGCAGCACCCGGGCGATGAGCAGGGTGACGAGATAGATCGCGGCCACCATCGCGGTCATGAAGCCCTCGTGCTCCAGCACCCGCTGCACGCTGTCCGGACACCACGTGCCGTTGACGCACGCCAGATACAGCGTGAGCACGGCCAGAGTCGCGAAGAGCAGGAGACCCACGTTGCGCAACGTCCGTGGCTGCGTTTGCTGGATGCCATGCCCTCCGGTTCCGTCACCTCCGGGCTTCGGCGTGGCGTGATCAACCGGCAACGTCGGAGGAGGTTCTCGATCGACCGTCGGTGGGCTCATGGTGCGCCTCCTCGTCGGCGGCCCACCCCTGCGACGCCCCCTGAGATCATCCTCACTCGGGCAGGGTTCGGCCGGCAGGGGCCAAGTGACCTGTTTCGGGGCCCCCGCGGACATCGGAATCTCGGAGGGCGGGGCCTCGAACCGCGCCATCGGTGTTCGGCGGTCGTGTCCGGACTCGGGTACTTCGCCTTCTACCCGCCATTGGTCCCGGGTAGCAGCCTGGCAATAGAGCGCAAGAAGCTAGGCAGGCGCCCATCGGTCACTCCGGGGAGGGAGCCGCGATGCAGGGTGTCGCAAAGGAAACCAGCACCCAGCGGGAGGGTGACAGCGTTGTACTGCGCTTCCTCATCAAGTCTGCGGACGGCAGCCGCACCCCAGTTGAGATGCGGGGACGAAAGATCAGCGGGATGGTCTCGCCTGGGGATTTGGTCGAGATCAGTGGGCGGCGAGTGAGAGATCGCGATGGGGTCGCCCGGCCGATGCGAGTACGGAACGTCACGACCCGCTCGCAGGTGCGGATTCGCCAGTCCCGGGCAAAGAGAGCCTTGGGGTCGGTGGCTCGGTTCGCATCGTCGGTCAGCGCGGGCGTGTTGGCGTGGGCCCTCACGTCGCTGGTGTCCATCGCGGGCGAGCCAGTTGCCGACGCACCCGTTCCTTTTGATGATGGTGCGGTCGACTTCACGATCTTGCTCCCCGTCGCAGTCGGGGTTCTCGTGGCGCTGGTCGTCTACCTGTGGCTGCGGCGGCGCGCACGGCGTAACTGAGCGACGCTTCCCCGTAGGACCAGCCCAACCTCTGTCACTCGCCGAGCCGATGGCGCATGATGGTGGAGTGGAGGCTTCGATGCGGTCGTTCGTGATCCGCCGTTGCGTGTGGCCGGTGATGCTGCTGGTGATCGCCGGCTGCCAGGGCGAGACGGTGACGACACTGCCCCCCATCACCGCAGTGCGGCCCACGTCGGCCCCGTCGACGACAACCACGACGCCCTCCGCCGCAACGACGACAACATCGGCGTCGACCACGACGACCGACCGTCGCTCCGCCGTCGCCGTGGACGAACGGGTGGATGAGCGGACGAACATGGTCGAGCTCCAAGTGCTCGGCAGAGGACTGACCGACGATCTTGTCGTACAAGCCATGCTGGAAGTGCCGCGGCATCGATTCGTGGCGGCCGGGCTCGCCAATCTGGCGTATGGCGACCACCCGCTCCCCATCGGCCACGGCCAGACCATCAGTCAACCGATCATCGTCGCCGTCATGTCTGCTGCCCTCGACGTGACGCCCGGCGATCGGGTGCTCGAGATCGGCACCGGTTCCGGTTACCAAGCCGCGGTGCTGGCGGCCATGGGCATGGAGGTGTACAGCGTCGAGATCATCCCGGAGCTGGCGACCGGCGCCCAGGCGATCCTGGACGAGCTGGGCTACCCGGTGGCGGTGCAGACCGAAGACGGCTACTTCGGATGGGAGGAGCACGCCCCCTTCGATGCGATCATCGTGACCGCCGCTCCCGATCACGTTCCGCAGCCGCTGGTCGATCAG
>JBFISM010000229.1:0-3363 GCA_041608535.1 Acidimicrobiia bacterium | reverse complement strand
ATGCCGCCGGCCTGCCGCGGGACGGCTCGTTCCTCATTCAGGAGTATCTCCCCGGCGCCGAATATTCGGTCGATGTGCTCGCCCGGCAGGACGGCACGATTGCAGCGGCTGTTCCCAGGGAACGCGTCCGCACCGATTCGGGCATCGCGGTTGCCGCCCACACCGTGCGCGATCCGGAGTTGATCGAATACGCGATGCGAGCGGCCACCGCCATCCGGCTCGTCGGTGTCGCCAACATTCAGTTCAAGCGGAGGGCGGACGGGGTGCCGGCGTTGCTCGAGATCAACCCGAGATTCCCCGGAACGATGTCTCTCACGGTGGCCGCCGGCATCAACATGCCTCGTCTCGCCCTTGGCGACCTCATCGGCCGACCGATCCCCGATGGCCTCAACTTCACCGACACGGCGCTGGTGCGAACCTGGCAGGACCATTCGGTCGCCCCCGATGCATTCGGATCGGTGGTAGCGGCGTGACCTACGACCTGCACACACATTCCCGCTACTCCGACGGCGCAGACACGCTCGAGGACAACCTGGCTGCAGCCGCCGCCAACGGGGTGACCGTCTTCGGCGCCAGCGACCACGTGCGTCACACCACCTCGTGGCTGCCGCTGTACACGGAGCACGTGGCTCGCCTCGCCGCAGCCGCTCCGATCGAGGTGCGCTGTGGCGTGGAGGCCAAGATCGTCGACAGCAGCGGCCGGCTCGATCTCCCCGCCGACATCGAGGGCGTTGACTACGTCGCGATCGCAGATCACCGTCTGCCGACCTCAGTTGGCTCGATGCATCCCCAAGACGTGGCCCGAGCCATCCAGCTCGGCAGGATGACACGGCCGCAGGTGATGGAGACGCTGGTCGCGGCGACCGCTCGGGCGGCGCACCGGGCACAGCGACAACCCCTCATCGCGCACCTGTTCAGCCTGCTCCCCAAGATCGGTCTGATCGAGCGGCAGATCCCCGACGATCTCCTCGAACACCTGGCGACAGAGCTCGCCGCTGCCGGTGCGATCGTCGAGATCAACGCGAAGTGGCAGTGCCCTGGGCCACGAACCATCGACGCCATGGAGCGATCGGGAGTCATGGTGGTGACCGGATCGGACGCGCACCGAGCGGCTGATGTGGGGGTCTTCCACGTGGCGCATCGGGCGGTCGTGCGGCTCGGCTGATGGGGGCGGAGGCGATCGCCGCCACCGTGGGCAAGTGGACGCTCGTCGTATTCGTACTCATGGGGGCGATCCCGCTCGCTGCGGCGACGTATCAGTTTCTGCTCATCGGCATCCACCGCTGGCGTCATCACTACGACCAAGCGGCACCGTTCTTTCCGAGAACGGCGATCCTCATTCCGGCGTGGAACGAGGAAGCGGTGATCGGTGGCTCGATCGACCGCCTCGTGGGGCTGGAATACCCGGCCGATCGGCTGCGGGTGTTCGTCGTCGACGACGCCAGCACCGACGCGACACCCGACGTCGTACTGGCAAAAGCAGCCGAGTATCCGGGTCGGGTCGTGCATCTGCGGCGAGAAAACGGCGGTCAGGGCAAGGCGCACACGCTCAACCACGGGCTCGGGATCATCCTCCAGGACGGCTGGATGGAGGCGCTCCTCATCATGGACGCCGACGTCATCTACGAACCCGACTCACTGCGCAAGATGACGCGCCATCTCGCCGATCCCGAGGTCGGGTCGGTGACGGCGTACATCAAGGAGGGCAGCCGCCCCAACAACTGGATGCAGCGCTTCATCGGGTATGAGTACATCACGGCTCAAGCGGCGGCGCGGCGGGCGCAGAACGTCCTGGGTGCGCTCGCCTGTCTCGCCGGCGGGGCGCAGCTGCATTCGCGAGCCAACCTCGATTCGATCGGCGGACGCATCGACACGTCGTCACTGGCCGAGGACACGTTCACGACGATCAACACCCAGCTCGCCGGGAACCGCTGCATCTTCGAGGGAAACGCCATCGTGCGCGCCGAGGAGCCGGACGGGATCGTGGGGTTGTGGAAGCAGCGGCTGCGCTGGGCGCGGGGCAACGTGCAGGTGAGCCTGCGATTCCGGTCGCTGTGGTTTCGGCCGTCACCGGAGCATCGCCTGGGGTCGGCGTCGTTCGCCATATTCTGGTTCTCCATCTTCATGCTCCCGATCTTCATGATCCTGTCCTCGGCGAGCTTGGTGATTCTGTTCTTCATCGACTTCCCGCTGTCGTGGGCGACGTTCCAGCGACTGTGGATCATCAATGCGCTGTCGTTTGTGTTCATCACCACCTATGCGTTGCTCATCGATACCGAGACCTCGCGCACCACCTGGCGCGAAGGCGTGATGTTTCCAGGGCTGGGCTCGCTGCTCATCATCCTCTACACCGTGTTCCCCAAGGCGTTCATGTGGGTTGTGGCGAACGGCTCCTCTGCTGTGGGAGTCGAGCTGACGCCGCTCATCGTCAAGTCGGTCATCTTCACCGCCTACGTCTGGGTGGCGGGGTGCATGCTGGTGGCGTACCTCGGCAAGGTGGCCGAGGCGCGTGGGTGGTTTCGGCTGCTTTCGCCGCTGTTCGTGTACCTGGGCGGCTACGGACCGTTGTTGTGTGCGTGCACGTTTGCGTCATACATCTATGAGATGCGAGGCGCCGAGATGAAGTGGGACAAGACCGTCAAGACGGGGAATGTGGCAGCGTGACGTTCGACATGGACCAGTACACCGTTCACGACTTTGCGGCCGAGGTGGAGAAGGACCTCCGATTCGAACTCCAGCTGGCGATTCGATGTGTGATCTCCGTGCTCGCCGTGGTGATTCTCGTGCTCGCACGCCAGTCGTGGTTCGTGTGACGCTGATCGTGTCGCACGGAGCAGCGCGGCAACGCCATGGTGTTCGAGCCCGCGATAGCGGGACTCGAACGCGGCCAATCGTCCCTAGAAGCTCACACGTGGCGGCTATACGATGCGAAGACGTTCATACAGTCGACTGGCGCCGGTGGTGGAAGCCCCGGCCCGCAAGGCTCGGCGCTTTCTCTCCGGCCTCAGCGACCCGTTGAGGAAAGGAGGCATGTATGTACGTCTTTGCGACGATCGCGTTGCTCGGGCTCGCCATCTGGGCGCTCACCATGGTCGCAGAGCGGTTCTTCGCACTGGCTGCTGAATACTGGGCAGGGGCTTTCGTGCTGCTCGGCATCGGCGCGGCATGGCTGCTCGACTTCAGCATCTTCGAGATGTGGGGTCTGAGCGTGCGCGCCGACTGGATCGGCATCTCGCTGAGCGGTCTTGCGCTCGGTGGAGTGGCGTTCTTCTGGCGGGAGGTCCTCGGGTTGATCTCGAGCCTCTTCCGCAAGTACAGCGATCAGGCCGAAGAGCTGGAGCGCCAGCACGGCCTGCGCCGCGT
>JBFISM010000228.1:0-3384 GCA_041608535.1 Acidimicrobiia bacterium | reverse complement strand
CGTGGATGGGTGACAACGTCGCCGACAACATGCAGGAGCAGCTCGAGACGTTCGTCCGGCTGGGTGAGATCGACTCCGTTCTCGACGACTTCGACGAGTTCGTCGATACGACCTACCTGGAAATGGCACGCGACATGTGACGAGCGGTCAGTGACGGGCACGATTGATTGCGGAAGGTCCCGGGGGCTACTGTCCCCGGAACCTCCCCAAGAGGAAGCCACGCCATGAAGGACCTGAAGGCCGAGGACGTCACCATGGTCTACGAGCTGCCTCGGGGCGGTGAGGTCCACGCTCTCGAACACGTCTCGTTCGACCTCGAGGCCGGCCGGCTGTTGACGTTGCTCGGCCCCAGCGGGTGCGGCAAGACCACGTTGCTCAACATCCTCGCCGGCTTCCTCGCCCCCACCTCGGGCCGTGTCGCGCTCGGTGGCGACCCGATCACCGGCCCCGGTCAGGAACGGGGCATGGTGTTCCAGCAGGGAGCGCTCTTCGAGTGGCTCAACGTCGAGGACAACGTGTCGTTCGGCCCGCGCATGAACGGCAAGAAGAAGCAGGAGGTCCATCCGCTCGTCGAGGATCTGCTGGTCACCGTGGGGTTGCGGGGATTTGGCGACAAGCACATCTACGAGCTCTCCGGCGGGATGCAGCAGCGGGTGGCGCTCGCGAGGTGTCTTGCCAACGACCCCGACGTCATCCTCATGGACGAGCCGCTGGGTGCTCTCGATGCGCTCACCCGCGAGAAGATGCAGGGGCTGATCCTCGAGCTGTGGAAGGAAACGGGCAAGTCGGTGGTGCTCGTCACCCACAGCGTCGAGGAGGCGCTCTACCTCGGTGACCGGATGTTCGTGATGGCGCCCCGCCCCGGCCGGGTGGAGCGGGAGTACGAGCTGCCATTTGCGAATGTCGCTCTGGAGGTGGAACCGCGCGAGCTCAAAGCGTCCCCAGAGTTCATCGAGAAACGTGAAGAGGTGTTGTCGCTGATCTGGGACATGGAAGAGCAGATCATGGGGCACGAGGGAGGCTGAACGATGGCGGAGGGTGAAGGCGGCCAAGGTCTCGCCACCATCCAGATAGAGACTGAATCGCGCAGCTCGGTGAACCCGTTCGGGCTCTTCCGCCGCACCGACTCCGCGGATGCCCGCAAGACGGTGCGTTTTGGGGATGCCGCGGCAGTGCGGTCCAAGCCGCTGTGGAGCCTGTTGTCGCTCGTCATCCTGATGGTGCTGTGGTGGGCGGTCAAAGCCGGTGATCCGCCGCTGCTCAACGACCGCACCTTTCCCACCCAGCAGGCCACGTGGGACGCATTCATAGAGCTGTGGCGCAACGGCTTTCGCAACATTTCGCTATGGGAGCACACCAGCGCCAGCCTGTCCCGCGTCGCCCAAGGCATGTTCTGGGGAACGGTCATCGGCGTGCCCATCGGGTTCGCAATGGGTCTTTCCAGCCGGTTGCGTGGCATGTTCGACACCCCCGTCGAGCTGTTGCGCCCGATCCCACCACTGGCGCTCCTGCCGCTCTTCATCCTGTGGTTCGGGATCGGCGATCGCAGCGCCGTCAACCTGCTGATCTTCGCCTCGATCTGGATCATGATCATCGCCGCACGCGCCGGGGTGCGGACGGTGAACCTCTCGAAAGTACGCGCCGCCTATTCACTGGGGGCGTCCAAGGCGCAAATCTTGTGGCGGGTGATCCTGCCCAACGCACTGCCAGAGATCTTCACCGGGATCCGAGTGGCCTTGGGAGTGAGTTGGGGCACCCTCGTCGCCGCCGAGCTGGTGGGCACCTCAGTCGGGTTGGGGGCGATGATCTTCGCCGCCCGTCCCTTCTTCCGTATCGACGTGATGATCGTAGGCGTGATCATCATCGCCGTCCTCGGCGTGCTCATGGATGTCGCCATGCGCTACCTGGAGGCGAAGCTCATCCCGTGGCGAGGGCGAGGATGATGCGTCGAGTGTGCCTATTCGCCGCGTAATCGAGTTTCCAAGCACACTCGACGACGCCTCACCCCGGATGCAATTGAGCTAGGTTGCACCATGGTCACCATGCGTGCGCTTGCCGCTTGGTTCACTCCCCGCCGCCGGCTGATCACGGTGGCGCTGCTCGGCTGGGCAGTGATTGTCGTGCTCGCTTCGGGCCGCACACCGCGTGCCGGCGAATGGCTGACCGTTCCCGACCTCGGTTCGTGGGTGCTCACCGTGCTCGGCGTCTATACGGTGTTTGCACTTGCGCTCATCGTCATCATCAGACCCAAGCTCGCCTCCAGGAGCGGGCGAGCGCCGTTTCGGAGCCTGCGCACGTTGTTGTGGGTCACCGCGGCCGTCGTCGCCGCGGCGTGGCTGTTCGGGTCTCCAGAAGCGCCGGTGGAGGAGGAACCAGATGAGGTTGCGGTCACCACCACCGTGCTTCCCGTCGACGTCGCAGCGGCGGAACACTCGCGCTCCGGCCCCACGGGTGGCGACATCGGTGCGCTTCTGCTCATTGCGCTGCTCTTCGCCGTCCTCCTGATGCGTCTGCGACGGCGCAACAACGCCGGGTTGGAAGAGCACGCTGCGGCGGCCGATGCCGAACTGGAGCGCCGGCTCGCACCCATGCTGGATGCGGCCGCAGCGCAGCTGCGTGACGAGTCGGATCCCCGTCGAGGCGTGCTGGTTGCGTACGCCTCGCTGGAGGGTGCGCTCGCCGAGCACGGTCGAGGGCGAGCGTCTGCGGAGACGGCCAGCGAGCATCTCGCCCGTGCGCTGGCAGAGCTTCCCCGGGTCGTCGAACCAGCGGTGCTCTTGGGCAATCTCTACGAGTACGCCAGGTTCTCGGAGAACCCGGTCACGGAAGACGACCGCACGCATGCCATCGAGGCACTCGCCGCAGCAAGACGCAGCCTCTCCGTTGCGGAGCATCCGGCATGACGCTCGGCCGGTTCGCCAGACGCTTCGCCGCAGCAGCTGTGGCGGGCGTGGTGTTCGGCGTCACGCTGTCAGGTAACGAGGTGATCTCGGTCCGGGTGTGGCTGATCGGCAGTGCGGTGGTGTTTGTCACGATGCTCGTCCGCGACGTGCTGGTGGCTGCGGACGTGGAGCGTGCGACGATGGTCCCCGCCTGGCGTCTCGTGGAACCGGATCCGGTGGACGTTGCGACACCCATGGTGCGCTCCATCGCCTCTGCTCTCACCGCTGCCCAGGACAATGCAGGGATCCATCGCCAGCATCTTCGTCCTCGGCTCACCGCGCTGGCCACCCACTACCTTCCCGTACGCCACGGTCTCGACCCGGCCCGCCACCCGTCCCGAGCGGCTGCCCTGCTCGGCGATGTTGGGTGGCTCATCGACCCGGCCGTCGGTGACCGCACCCCGACGGCTACGGAGATCGCTCGTTTCCTCGACATCGTGAT
>JBFISM010000227.1:0-3394 GCA_041608535.1 Acidimicrobiia bacterium | reverse complement strand
TCGTCATGGAACAACCGCTTCGAAGGCAACAGCTACACCCTGTCGCCGTCCAACGGCGAGTTCTTCATCTGGACCGACCCGAACCCGTCCACCGCCACCTACGAGAAGCTCACCCTCACCCAATGGCAGAACATCCACCCCAACGACGGCTGAGGCGATCCGCTGACAGGAGGTGGTGTCTGGAGGCTCGCTCAACCGAACTGTCAGAATCGGGGTACCGCAGTGCCGGGTGGGGTCGCGTCGTGCACGCCGCGAATGCGGCGTGCCGTCCCTCGATGACGGCGACGCTCGAGGTCGGCGAGGGCTGCGACCGCCGCAAACACGACGAAATCGGGTTGTAGCCACGCCCCGAACCCGAGGCTGACGAAGGTGTGGATGAGCAACGGAACCACCACGATCGCCGGCAGAGTGTTCTTGTAGATGACGATGTTGCGGTACGCCCATTTCGCCACCTGCCAGATTGCGATCGTCAGGGGGATGAAGCCCAGCATGCCGACGCCGACGAGGGCCTCGAGGTAGCCGTTGTGCACACTGCCGACGTCGAACCCCGCACCTTGGAGTGCGACGAAACGTCCGCCCACGCCGAACCCGTAGCCGGTGACGGGCTGAGTCGCGAAAGCGTCTATCGCGGATCCCCACCACACCGTACGAGTCGTCAACGTGGCCAGCTGCTCGGTCGTCTGCCCGCGGGCGACGATCGCCCAGAGCGAGTCGGCCACGAACATCAGTCCAACCCCGGCTGCGGGAAGGAGGGCGGCCAGCAATATCCTGCGATGCGCCCAAAGCAGCACGGCGAGCGAGAGCACCAGGATGATCAGGCCCTGCCTACCGGAGGTGAGAACGACGCCGACCGTTCCTACCCCAGCGAGGGCCAGCCAGCGTCCTCCCGGATCGTCCTCGCCTCGGCGGAAATAGGCTGCCAGGGCGTAGGCCGCGACCAACGCGCCGGACGCAGACAGGCCGTTGGAGTGACCGTACGGGCTGACCATCGTGGCTGGCAACAGGAATCCGGGTCGGTTCTGCACCTCCGCGAACAGTTGAGGCATCGCCACGTAGCCCACGATCCCCACTGCGAGCAGCGCCGCCTCGAGTACCACCACCAGGCGTATGACGCGACGCACTTCCCGCTCCGCGTCGGTGGACTGTGCGATGGCGACGATGACGGCCAGCGCGACGCCCAGCTCGTACACCTTGCCTACGGTCACGATCGGTGCTGCGGAATACGCCGATGACAGGGCTCCGACGCCCACGTAGACGATCAACGCCGACGATGCGACGCCCCAGCGAAGGCGATGGGCACGCGAAGCGATCCGAAGTAGATCGGGGTAGATGAGGACCAGGGCGACGGTGGTGAGACCGCCGCGTAGGATCCGTTCGATCACGAGGGGATCCGCCAGGGTGTCCTCGGTCGTCGACGCAGCTGCGATGCTGTGGGTGCCCAGCAGGACGAGCACGAGGGCGAGTTGACGCCTGAGCGCTGGCCCGTCCCAACGTTCCTGGCGGGCACTCGGGAGAACGAACACCGCCGCGAGTACCAACGCCCATATCCCGGCCGTCCACATCAGACCCTGAATGGTGCGCCCTCCCGGTGGCGTCGTCTTCTCGTGCCAAGCAAGATACTGCCACGCCACTTGAGGTCCGGTTACGACACTGGGTCCTGGCAATCCTTGGAGACGACGCGGCCGGCTCAATGATCCGATTTGGCGCGGAACTTTCGCTACGCAACCGGGTCCAATGTGTCGAAGTAAGTCGGGTGCGTGGCTACACTCCCGGCAATTCGTCGGGGTTCTCGCCTCGCCGCGGGTTTATCAGCAATGGAGGCAGAGTGAAACGTGTGCTCGTCACGGGTGCCGGCGGATTCATCGGGCACCATCTCGTGACGTATCTGAAGCAGCAGGGCTTCTGGGTCCGCGGCGTGGACGTGAAGCTGCCGGAGTATTCAGAGGTCGACGCTGATGAATTCGAGCTGCTCGATCTTCGACGCTGGGACAACTGCCTCCAGGCGACGCGCGGCGTGGATGAGGTCTACGCGCTGGCTGCGGACATGGGCGGCATGGGCTTCATCTCTGCGAATCATGCCACGATTCTCCATAACAACTCCCTGATAAACCTCCACACATTGGAAGCTGCGCGGCTCAACGGCGTGGCGCGCTACTTGTATACCTCATCCGCGTGCATCTATCCGGAGCACCTGCAGGAGGACGCGAACGTCGTGCCTCTGAAGGAGGAAGACGCCTATCCGGCCAATCCACAGGACGCATACGGATGGGAGAAGCTGGTCGCCGAACGGGCGTGTCTCTACTACGCAGACGAGTACGGCTTCGAGACCCGAATAGTTCGGTTCCACAACATCTATGGACCGCAAGGAACGTACGACGGAGGCCGCGAGAAGGCGCCTGCGGCGTTGTGCCGCAAGGTCGCCCAGACGCGGGATGGCGGATCGGTCGAGATCTGGGGGGATGGGGAGCAGACGCGTTCGTTCTGCTACATCGACGATTGTGTGGAGGGCATCTACCGGCTGATGCGTTCCGAATATCGAGACCCCCTCAACCTTGGACGTGACCGAATGGTCACCATCAACCAACTCGCCGAGATCATCATCGAGATCGCCGGGAGACGAGACATCTCTCTGCAGCATGTGCCCGGACCTCAGGGCGTGCGTGGTCGCAACTCAGACAACAGCCGATTGCGTGAAGTCCTTGGCTGGGAACCGGCAACGCCGCTCGAAACGGGCCTCGTTCCCACCTACCGGTGGATCGAGAAGATGGTTATTTCCCGGAGCTCGGCTTGACGGTGGCCGAACCTCGTATCCAGCGGGTCGACGTTCTTGGCGTCGGCATAAGCGCCATCGACATGGGTATGGCCGTGGACGAGATCACTCGCTGGATCGAAACCGCCGAGCAGCACTACGTATGCGTCACCGGTGTCCACGGCGTGATGGAGTGCCAGCGCGACGCCGAGCTGCTCGAGATTCACAACGAATCTGGTTTGACGACGCCGGATGGGATGCCGATGGTGTGGTCGGCGCGGTGGGCTGGACAGCGTCAAGTGCGCCGCGTCTACGGCCCAGATCTCATGCTGGCACTTTGTCGCCGAGCTGCCGAACGAGGCTGGTCCTCCTACTTCTACGGCGGGAATGCGGGTGTGCCGGAACTCCTGGCTGAGCGCCTCCAGGGTCGCTTCCCAGGTCTCGAGATCGCGGGCACACATTCGCCGCCTTACCGGGAACTCACCGAGGATGAGGATCGGCGGATCGTCGAAGCCATCAACGAGGCGGCGCCGGACATCGTATGGGTTGGTCTCAGCACACCCAAGCAAGAGCGCTGGGTTGCTCGCCACGCAGGACGGGTTCATGCGCCGGCGTTGATCGCCGTAGGTGCTGCCTTCGATTTCC
>JBFISM010000226.1:0-3405 GCA_041608535.1 Acidimicrobiia bacterium | reverse complement strand
GTGGATGGCCTCGGCGCTGGGAGCGGCGGCCATCGCCTCGGTGGCTGGCAGGCTCGGTCGCCACCGCGCGGCGGCAGCGATGCGGATTCTCCAAGGTGGGACCGTCGCCGCCATCGGGCTGGTGGCAGGTCCGGCGGGGGCGATTGCCGCCTATCTGGCGTGTATGACCATACATGGTGCCGCCAACCCGATTCATCAGTCACTTCTTCATGACGAAGCAGACGAGGCGAACCGGGCGACGGTGCTGTCGCTCAACTCGCTGGCCGCACAGGCGTCGGGTGCTGTCGGCGGAGTGCTGCTCGGCGCGGCCGCCGATGGAGTCGGGCTGAGAGCGGCGATCTTCGTGGGAGCGGTTGTGCTGGCTGCCGGAGCGCCCCTGTATTCCAAGTCAGGGCGTCACAGGACGCCGGTCCGATCGGTGGTCGGCTGTTAGACAACCGCGCTCCTGGACGACTAGCACCCTCAGTTGCGACACGACAACGGATTGTGGTGTATGGTCTTGGTCGTGCGCGGGGAGTGCAATCAGATTGCCGCACGGGATTTCATCGCTGCGCCGGAGACGGCGCCTTGACCACGTCGCAATCAATACCTGTGCAACTTTGCGCGTGACCGCGTTTGAGAAGGAAGGCTCCCGTTTCCGGGGAGCAGCAGAGAGGGAGGAAGAATGCACGTAGCACGCAAGAGAAGGGGATGGCTGCTGTTGGCGGTCAGCCTGCTGGTACTGGGTTTGATGGCCCCGGCGGCGATCGCCCACCCGGACCCCGATGACGGCTCGCACGACGAGGAGATGCACGGCCCGGCAAGCGATCTGAGCGCACCGTTGGTGTCGCTCGATGCTGCGATGGGAGATGTCGTGAGCAGCGGCCCGACGGCCAAAGTTGTCAAGAACTTGGACCTCGTGGGCCGCGGCGACCGCCTGGTGGCCAATGCAACGACCGATGTCTGGGCACACGACGGATACGCCTATACGGGCACGTTCAACAGCCCGTGTGGCGGCGATCCCGAAGCAGGCATCTGGGTGTGGGACGTGAGCAACAAGAACAAGCCCAGCTTCGTCACGGTGATCCCATCGCCGACGGGCAGCCGCACCAACGACGTGCGGGTTGCGTCGATGAATTCCGGCGACATTCTCGTTCACTCGAACGAGCCATGTGCTGGTGGTCCCGGCGGCTTCGAGGTCTACAACGTAGAAGACCCGGAGAACCCGGTGTTCCTCGCCAGCGTGCAGACCGACGATGTCAACTTGTTGCTGCAGAACGATTTCGGCTTCACCGACTTCGGTGTCCACAACCTGTGGCTCTTCACGCAGGGCGACAGGGACTATGTGGCAGCCACCGTCGAGTCGCTGTTCGGCAACTTCCAGATATTCGACATCACCGACCCGAGTGACATCCAGCGGGTGGGGTTCTGGGGCGCCGAGCAGTCGCCGAACGCCATCGCCACATTCCCGGCGCTGGCGGGCGTGGACTGGGAGAACACCGTCGACTTCGTGAATGTCATCCTGGCCGGCAACGCCTACAACAACGACGGCTTCGGCGCATCCACGAACCGGTTCCTGCACGACGTGACCATCACCGCCGACGGTACCCAGGCCTACCTGGCCAACTGGGACGAAGGCCTGGTCCTGCTGGACATCAGCGATCCGACCAACCCAACCTGGGTTTCGACTGCAATCGACGTGGCCAACGGCTCGCGCGACGGTGAGGTCAACAGCCACTCGGTATGGCCGAGCGAAGACGGCACGATCGTTGTCGAGGGCGAAGAGGACTTCGCTCCCTGCGAGTCGATCTTCACGATCGACACGGGCCCGACCGCCGGGCCCTATCCGTCGGCCGAAGGAGCGATCACCGTCCCGATCTTCACGCTCCCTGGCCAGACCATGTCCGGGCCCACGACCTACGTGGGCCTCGCGTGCGATGCGGACTCGGTGCCTGCGGGCAGCGGCATCGCGTTGATCCAGCGCGGTATCTGCACGTTCTCGTCGAAGATCGACAATGCCGAGGCGAAGGGCTATTCGGGTGTGGTGGTCTTCAACGACGAAGCTCGCGGTGACTCGCTCGTGTCCATGGGTGGTGTTCCGGTGAATCTGCCGGGCGTGTTCGTGGGTCACTCGACGGGTCTGGCAATCGCTGGCGTGGCCGACGATTCCGACCTGGTCATCGGCGCTGCCGGTGAGACGGTATCCGCCTCCGCCGTGCCCAACGCCTGGTCCGGCCTGAGGATCTGGGATTACTCCGATCCGACGGCTCCGGTGCTGGCGAGCCTCTTCGACACGGTGTGCTCAGCCAACCCGGTAGACCCGAGTTGCGACCCGGCCGGCACCTACTCGGTCCACAACGTGCAGGTTGAGACCTTGGGCAACAAGGTCCTGGCCTACGTGTCGTGGTACTCGGACGGGATGCTCGTCCTGGACGTGACCGATCCGTACAACCCAGTCGAGGTGGCTCGCTACTTCGACAACTCGTCGGGATTCATCGCCGGCAACGGCGGCAACCCGCACGATTTCTGGGGTGTGTACAAAGAGACGAACTCGCCGTTCTTCTACGGCTCGGACCGCAATGGCGGCCTGCGCGTCTTCAAGCTGAAGGGCTCAGGCTCCGACGGCAAGGGCGCCAGCAAGAAGCCGTAAGCGCTTCCTGCCAAACGTGAGAAGAGGAAGGGCGGCTCAGCCGCCCTCCCTCTTCGCGAAGAACCCCGACCACACGGAAACGCGGCGCGGGTAGGTTGGCAACACGGCATGCTTCGAAGGGAGTGAAACATGCGCCGACTCTTGGCGATTCTGTCCGCAGCTGCGATGGTCACCACACTGGTGCCGGTGACCGCCGGGGCGGTTCCGCCGACTCGGCAGACGATCGAGCTCACCAACACGATTGTGGGTTTCGCCGCCGACTGCGGGATCAACATGCAATGGGACATCTCGCTCACCGTCGAGCGGACGCGGTTCTTCGACCAGGACGGCAACCTGGTTCGGATCCAGGATCAGGTGCGGGAGAACAACACCATCACCAACCTCGACACTGGCGAGACGTTGCAGGAGGGGCCGGATTCGTTCCAGCAGCGGATCCTCTTCAACGCCGACGGCTCGGTCACAGTGATGGCGATCGGCTTGTCAGTGTTGGTCAACGATGGCGATGCGATCGTCATCGATGCCGGGCGACTCGTGCTGTTGTTCGGACCGGGTGCGCCCGAGGTTGTCGCGCTCGATGGACGTCACGACCTGCGAGAGATCGACCCGTTGACCACGAGCGACCCGATCTTGCTGAACGGATTCTGCGCGGCGTTCACCGGCTGAGCGCACCGGAGCCCAACTCAGGCGGCGATGACGCTGGCTCCGGCCAGCAAGTCGACCATTGCGGCGACCACGTCGGGATCGAACTGATACCCGGCGTGGAGCTGCAACTCGGT
>JBFISM010000225.1:0-3409 GCA_041608535.1 Acidimicrobiia bacterium | reverse complement strand
GGCACGTCCATTTTTCGCATGAAGTAGCCGATGATCCCGAAGATGGTCATGATCGTGATGTCGAGAGGGCTGTTGTTCACCGAGTACACGCCGATGTACGACACCACCAGGATGATCGGCATGAGAAACCACGTCGGGATGCGCAGGATCTGGACGAACATCTTGACGAGGGGGAAGTTGAGGAGCAGCAGCATCGCATTGCCGATGAACATCGACGCAATGAGCGTCCAGATGAGCTCCGGCGTCTCCTCGAACACGTTGCCGGTCCCGGGGCGGATACCCAGCGAGATGAGGATGCCGAGAAGCACGGCGGTGGTTCCCGAGCCGGGGATGCCGAGCGTGAACAACGGAACCAGCGACCCACCGGCGGCGGCGTTGTTTGCCGATTCAGGAGCCGCCACCCCGCGGATGTCGCCTTTGCCAAAGGTCCCGTCGCGGTCCGAGAGGCGGCGCTCCAACCCATAGGACATGAACCCGGCGACAGAGGCACCGGTGCCCGGCAGCAAGCCCACGAAGAAGCCGATGAGCGATCCGCGGACGATCGACCCGAGCGAGAAGACGAACTCCTTGAAGCTCACCCAGATCCGCTCTGCCTTCTGGAACACCACGGACTCGCCCTTGACGTGGTCCTCCAGCAGCGACAGCACCTCGCTCACGGCAAAGAGCCCGATGGCGATGATGACGAAGTCGAGCCCCTCCTGCAGCTTCAGCTCGCCGAAGGTGTACCGCACCACCCCGGTCTGCAGATCGGTGCCCACCGTGGCCAGCATCACGCCGAAGATGACGGCAAGCAGACCCTTGGCCAGGCTCTTCCCGGCGAGGCTGGAGACCGTTGCAAAGGCGAGCACCACGACCATGAACTTCTCCGGCGACTGGAAGTTCGTCGTGACCTCGGCGAGCGGTGGACCAAATGCCATCAGCCCGATGACCGCACCGATCCCGGCGATGAACGAGCCGATGGCCGAGATGGCAAGCGCTTGCCCGGCCCTCCCCTGTCTCGCCATCTGATAGCCGTCGAGTGTCGTCACCACCGACGACGCCTCGCCGGGAACGTTGAGCAGGATGCTCGTGGTCGATCCGCCGTACTGCGAGCCGTAGTACACCGAGGCGAGCAGGATGAGCGTCGATGCGTCCTCCAGCCCGAGGCTGAGGGTGATGGGAAACAGGATGGCCACCCCAGTGATGGGGCCGATCCCCGGCAGCACCCCGATGAGCGTGCCGAGCAGGGCGCCGATAGCCGCCAGCATCAGGTTCTCCAGCGTGAACGCCGCCGCAAAGCCGTCGAGGAGGGTGAAGTCCATCAGAAGCCTCCCCACAACCCATCAGGGAGCCGCAACTCCAGCCAATTGTTGAAAACGAACGCCACGACGACCGCAAACGCAAACGACAGCGGAACGAGCTTGGCGAGCGGACCCCGAAAGAACACACCGATGACAATGGCCATCAGCGTGCTCGCCAGGATGAAGCCGAGCGGCTCCAGCAACTGTCCGAAGAGAAACGAGATACCGGCGACCACCGCCAGCCGCCACCACACGGTGAGCGTCGGCCAGGCAGGCGATGGATCGGGACGAAGGATCAGATAGAGCGCAAAGGCCGCAAACAGGACACCGAGCAGGGAGGGCAGCGTCTTCGGACCCACCGGCCCGCTGCCGAACTGGGTGATGACGAGCTGCTGGGTGGCCGCCAGGTACCACCCGGCGATCCCGAGACAGATCAGTCCGAGTACCCGGTCGCCCCAGTGGTGGGCCTCGCCCACCGCCGAGGGAGCATCGTGAGCAGTCCCGTCATCCGGCACCGTTGTGCCCGAGTCCGGTCTGTGTGTCACGTGCTCCCTCCAGCGCTGAGCTGTGTCTGTCAGCCCTCTGCGACCAACCCGAACGGCTCGGACAGCGTGCGGAAGCTGTTGACGGCATCGAGCGCAAACGACTGGAACTCGTCACCAAGCAGACGCAGCGGGGAAAGACCGTTCTCCACACGGGCGCTCGCCCAGTCGTCGGAGGCCTCGACCTGGCCGAGAGCGTCCACCCAGAACTGGTACGCCTCGTCGCTCATACCGCCGGGAGCGAGCAGACCGCGCCACACCGGGAAGATCGTCTCGTAGCCGAGCTCGACCGTGGTCGGAGCGTCGAGCCCCTCGATCCGGTCCTCGGCCATCACGGCGAGGATGCGGAGGTCGTCGTTGCCGATTGTCTCCGAGACATCACCCGGGAAGACCTCGATCTCGCCACCGAGCAGTGCGTTCTGAGCTTCGCCGCCTCCGTCGTAGGCGACCCAGGGGACGACCGCAGGATCGACACCGATCTCCTCGGCGAACAGGAGCAGCTTGAAGTGGTCCTGACCACCCACCGGTGAGCCGCCACCGAAGGTGATTGCCGTCGGGTCCTCCTGCATGGCGGAAACCAGATCGTCGAGCGTCTGGAAGGGGCTGTCCTGCGTGACGGCCAGCACACCGAAGTCGGCGCCGATGGCCCCGATCCAGCGGAACTGATCGGCTTCGAGACCGGTGTACTGATTCTGGGCGAACCGGATCGCGGTGGCCGGGGAGGCCGCGATCACGAGGTCGTCCTCGGCGTTGCGGTTGGCTGCGACGTCGGCGAAGGCGACTCCGCCACCACCGCCTGGCTGGTTGGTGACAACGACGTTGCCGGTGAGGCCGAGCGACTCGAAGAGACCGCCGATCGACCGGCAGGTGAAGTCCCAGCCACCACCGGCGTCCGCCGGGGCGACGCATTCGGGCGACGACGGAGTGAATCCGTTGGCAGTCGCGGTGGTATCGGTCCCACCGTCGTCAGGAGCCGAGGTGGTTGCCGGAGCGTCGCCGGCCGGCGCCGTCGTGGTGTCTGCGGTGTCGTCATCGCCGCCACAAGCGGCAACAACGAGAACCAGGGCGAACAAGAGAGGGGCAAGGCGCGTCCATCTGCGCATGGTGTGCCTTTCTATCTCGGGGGGTGTATGTGCGCACATCGCGGGTGCACTGGCGGAGAACATAACGTGCCACAGTCCTCGATCGCAATGGAGTCGCCCTGGGAGCCTCGGCGAGCAGGTCACAGGGTTGGGCATCCGGCCCTTTTGGCGTGGGTGACGTAGCATCCGCTCCCATGCGCGCCGCCGGAGCCACCACCAGGATCGACGAGGTGCGCTTTGCCGGTTACGAGTGCATTCGGATGAGCAGCGACGCCATCGAGCTCATCGCCACGCACTCGGTTGGCCCGCGCCTGCTGTCGCTGCGCCGCCCCGGCAGGCAAAATCTCTTCGTCCAGCTCCCCGATGAGACCATATCCCGCCCCGGTGCGCCGCCCTTCTCGTTCATCGGCGGTCATCGGCTCTGGGTCGCACCCGAGGTACCGAACGTCACCTATGCGCCGGACGATGCCTCCGTCGATGTGACCATCACCGGCAACAGCGTCGC
>JBFISM010000224.1:0-3481 GCA_041608535.1 Acidimicrobiia bacterium | reverse complement strand
GTCGGGCCCTCGGAGCGTGGATCGATGACCACACAACGGATTGGTTTGTCCGACGGCGGCACCAGTTCCAGCGTCCGGGCGATCGGCCGGGTCTGCACCAGGCCTCCATCGGTGAACCACCAGGCGGACGACTTGTTGGTGACGTCGTGTAGGCCGCGTTCGACGTATTCGGCCCCGATCGATGTTCGGTCGAGGAGCTTGGGCGGGAACACGACCGGATTCGCCAGAGATGCCAGCACCACGTCGAGCGGGGACGATCGTTCCTGGTCGCACAGCGCTTCCGGATCTCCGCCGGCCGGATACTTCACCGCAGACCAGTCCGCGTACGTGACTGCATCGGTGGGGCGATCGCCCAGCTCATGCAGCTCGTATCGGTAGCCACGCAAGGTGGTGAGTGCGATGTGGATGGCGACATCCGTTTGCGGCGCACCCGACGAGGCGGGCCATTTGCTCCTTTCCGTGAGCAGCTTCACCAATTGCTCCCGGAGCGCAGCGTGGCCCAACGGCGCGGCGCGACCGGTCGCCAGCAGCTCGATGTCGACGCCATCCACCCAAGCGTGGCTGAGCAGCGGCACCGGATCGAGGCCCTGGGCGAGGGCGTGTGCCGCCAGCAAGGCCACCGTTGCTCCCGCCGATGCTCCACCGAGAGCTGGGATGTTCACTTCGTGGCCCTGCTCAACCAGGGCGTTGCGACCCGTCACGAGAGCGGCAGCGGCACCTGCCTGATACGCACCGAGCGAGGCGGCACCGGGCATCACCGCAGCGATGTCGAACTTCAGCGGCTGTGTCATGACCCCACGCTATCGGCGGCCCTTCAACGGTGCGGGTGGATGAACTTCTCGGGATCGACGCCCAGGTGCCGGAGCAGCGTGTCGTTGTCGGTGCCGCAAGCGTTCTGTCGAAATCGAAGACATGGACGATGCGGGGGTGGGAGGGGGCGGACGACATCGTTCGATGTCGTGTGGGTCGGTGTTTCTATCGTGCTGGCTGCCACCCCACCTAATCCCAGGCAAACCCTGGGGTGACCGAGTCAGCGACGGCCGATGGCTTGCTCTATGCGATCGAAAGCCTCGTCGAGGATGCTGCCTGACGTGGCGAAGTTGAGCCGCAAGTAGCCGTTGCCCGATGGACCGAACTCTGACCCATCGGAGAGGGCGACGCTGGCGTTGTCGAGCACGAAGCGAAATGGATCATCCATCTCCAGGGACCGCCAATCGGTCCACATCAAGTATGTGCCCTCCGGGACGCATGGAACCAGCGAGGCGTCGATGGCACCGAGGCGTGCAACGGTGCGGTCCCGCATCGTTTCCAGGTGGCGACTGGCCGCATCCAGCCAGACGGCGCCACCGGTGTAGGCGGCGATCGTCGCCTCGTAGCCCGGCAGCGAAGCGAGCTTGCGCTGCCGGACCGGCAAGCCCTCGATAGCCGTGTGCAGCTCGGCGCTTCCGGCGATCGCATAGCCACAACGCAGCCCGGCGAAGTTGAAGGTCTTCGAGGCCGCCGATGCGGTGATGGTACGGGCGGCGATGGTGGGGGTGACGGTGGCGAACGGGATGTGTGCGGCCCCGTAGGACAGCCCGGCGTGAACCTCATCGGAGACAACGAGTACATCGGTGCGTTCGGCGATGTCGGCGATGGTCTGCGATTCGGTCAGGGTGAAGACGGACCCGGTCGGGTTGTGGGGGTTGCAGTGAAAGAACACGGGCACTTCCCTGGGACCCAGTGCTCGTTCCAACCGCTCCGGATCGAGGCACCAGCGGTCGTCGCTCAGCTCCATCGGGATCCACACCGGTACCCGACCGGCGTTCTCGATCACCTCGAGGAACGGCGGGTACGCCGGGTCGGCGAGGGCGATGCCGTCCCCCGGCCGGCTGAACAGATCGACGGCCATCTCGAGGACGCTGGTGGTGTCGGGAGCAACGGAGACGGTCCCCGGGTCGATGTGCCACCCGTAACGGTCTTTCATCCAGCCGGCGACGGCTTCGCAGAAGTCCGGGGTGGTGGCGGCCGTTGGCTCCGCCGGGTATCCGAAGTCACTGCGCTCGATCATGCCGGCCAGACGCTCGGTGATGACCGAGGCGAGCGGGAAATCCATCTCGGCGACCCACATGGGGATGACGTCGGGGTCGTAGCGGCGCCACTTGAGGCTGCGGCGGCGCTGCGCCGTGGCCAGGTCGACGTCGAAGCCAAGCCCATCGTGTTGTGGTGCCGGCGGCGGCTTTCCGTCCAACCGTCGCTTCGCCTCTGATCGCATGTCCACTCCCGGTCGGTGCGCATTCTGGCGCGCCGCCAGAGAACACGCTGCCGAGGCCGGAATCGGTGGGGTGCGGCGACTCTCGCCAAGGTTTCAGCCGGTGCAGGAGTTGCGGCTCCGGTGGGACTCCTGCTCTTCGTCGTCCTCAGCGTCGTCGGCGCGTTCGAGGATTGGGAGGGCCTGCCGATCGTGATCGCCGCAGTGAGCGGCGATCTCTGCGGACTCGGTGCTGCCATCGCCAGGGTCGCCGGCGTCCCTGGCTCGCCGGAGATTCGACGCCGCGACTGCCTCGACCACAGCCGAGTTTGCCCGAATCGGCCTGACGGCCGGTCTCGGTCTCCTGCTTCATCCTCCTGGTTCTGTCCGCAGCGGTTGTTCGGTAGCTTCCGCCGGTCTCTGCGGGAGACCAGGGTGTGCAGACGCAAACCGCACACCTCAACTCTCTCGCTTCGCTGCTTGCTCCAGGCCGTCGAGGATGAGGTCGAGACCGAACTCGAATGAGTCGGCGAAGTCGTAGCCGGGTTGGAAGACGTGGTTGACGGTGAAGTCGACGAGGTGGGGGAAGGCGCCGGGGTCGAACCCCGTGGCGATGTCCTTGGCGATCTCGACGAACTCGTCACCGGAGTCGCCGGGGAGGGTCGCCTCCTGGAAGGCGAAGCCGTAGATGAACGCATCGAGGATGGCATACGCATGCGCCGTCATCTGCCAGCTCAGACCACCGCGCTGCAAAGACGCCAGTACGGACTCGTGATGGCCGAGGTTCTCCGGGCCGGGGGAGGTCCGTGACTCCATGAGCGGCGCCGCCCACGGGTGGCGCTTCAAGACATTCCGGGCCGAGACACACCGCTTGCGCACGGCGGACTTCCAGTCTTCGTCTGCCCGTGGCCTCTCGATCTCGGCGAACACCAACTCCACCATCCCGTCGATGATCGCTTCCTTCGACGGCACGTGGTGGTAGATGGTCATCGGCTTGGTGCCGAGCGCAGCGGCCAGCTTGCGGATCGTGAATGCCTCGATCCCGATGTCGTCGGCGAGCGCCACCGCCCCCTCCAGCACCCGCTCCCGGGAGAGCGGCCGGCGCTCGGTGTTCCCGGTCATGTCCCTCCTCTTCGACGGACCCCCTTGACGGATCGTACTAAGTACGATAGCGTCTCGTCCACTACTCGTACTAAGTACGATAGCGTCTCGTCCACTACTCGTACTAAGTACGACATCATCAGGAGAGAG
>JBFISM010000223.1:0-3487 GCA_041608535.1 Acidimicrobiia bacterium | reverse complement strand
GTGTTGGCCCGGACATCCGAGCCACCCTGCCGCTCGGTCATGCCCATGCCGAGGAGGGCCCCTCGCTTCTGCCCGGCAGGGATCGACCGCGGGTCGTAGGCACGGGAGACGATGCGTGGCTCCCACGCCGCAGCAAGCTCAGGTTGGAGTCGTAACGACGGGACCACTGACGATGTCATCGAGATCGGGCACCCGTGCCCGGCCTCGACCTGGCTGATGAGATAGGACTGCGCGTTTCGCGTCACGTAAGCACCGGTCCCGGGCGGATGCTCGTAGCGACGGCAGTGCAGCCCTGCGCCGACGGAGAGATCCATCAACGAGTGATACGCCGGGTGGTAATCGATCTCGTCGATCCGTTGGCCAAACCGATCGTGAGTCCGCAGCACCGGTGGATGCTCATTGGCAGCGAATCCCCATCCGAACACCTCGGTGGAGCCGGCTCGCTCCCCGAACGCAACCAGCTCGTCCCAGTCGTCCTTGCCGCCCTCGCGCACAACGGCATCTCCCAGCAATGGATCGGTGGTGAACAGGTTGTACGGCTCGAGCGGCGGCGGCTGGTTGGCGGTGGTTGTCATGTGTTGAAACCTACCGGCTGCCGCGGATTCCGGGCACGGGCAGCCCAGCCACCACCCGGCAGGATCACGCCGTGTACTTCTCGTACTTCTCCAACACCCGCACCGGCCTGTTGAGCGCATCGCGGCGAAACGGCTCGCCGAGCTCGCGGCTCACCATCAGCTCGAGCACGGTGGGCCGGTTGGAATCCACCGCCTCCCGCAACGCATCGCCCACCTCGTCTGGCTTCTCGATCTTGATGCCGTTGCCACCCATCGCGGTTGAGATTTCGGCGAACGAGGGGTTCTCCAGTTCGGTGCCGATGTAGCGGTCGTCGTAGAAGTCGATCTGATTCTTCTTCTCGGCACCCCACTGCCCGTTGTTGAACACCACGGCGATCACCGGGATGTCCTCGCGGACACAGGTCATGATCTCGGCAAGGGACATGCCCCACGCCCCGTCGCCGACGTAGGCGATGGCGGAGCGCTCCGGGGCGGCGATCTTGGCGCCCATGGCGGTGGGGAACGCATAACCGCAGTTGCCCCACATCATGGCGGCGAACATGCTGTTGGGTCGGTCGAAGTTGAGATAGCTGTTGGCAACCGAGCAGATGTTCCCGATGTCGGTGGTCACCATCGCACCGCTGGGCATCGCCAGCTCGAGCTCGCGCAGCGCCCGGCGGGGTGCCATCGGGAGCTCGTCCGATGACGACCATTCGGCCAACTCCGCCGCCCATGCCGCTTTCTCTTCGGCGACAGTGAACAAACGGGCGTCGGCAGTGTCGTGGGCGCGGACCTCCCGGTTGCGGAGGCGGGCGAGGATTTCCCGGGCGGCCGCAGCGGCATCGCCGTGGATCGCCACCTCGACCTCCTGCACCAGCCCGAGCACCCGATGGTCGATGTCAACCTGAATGACCTTGGCATTCTCCGGCCAATACACGATGTCGTGCTGCGGCAGAGTGCCAAACGGACCGAGACGGGTGCCCAGCGCCAGGATCACATCCGCCTTGGCGATCACGCGCATCGCCGCCTTCGAGCCTTGGTAGCCGAGTGGTCCGCAGGCCAGCTCGTGGCTCGCCGGGAACGAGTCGTTGTGCAGATAGCTGTTGACCACCGGCGCCTGCAGGAACTCGACCAGCTCGACGAGGGGTTGGGTGCCGTCGGCCATGATCACGCCGCCACCGGCGAGGATCACGGGGAACTCGGCGGCGGCGAGCGCAGCGGCGGCGGCGTCGAGGCTCGTGGCGCCGCCGGCGGCCCGCTCGATCACGAGCGGTTGGCGTATCTCGTGATCGGCCTCGCCGTAGAACATGTCCCGCGGGATGTTCACCTGCACGGGCCCCCGTTCCGCCATCGCCAATGTGAAGGCACGATGCATGTGCTCGGCCATTCGCTCGTGGCGATTCACCTGCACCTGATACTTGGTGATCTTCTCGAAGATCGGCATCTGGTCGGTCTCCTGGAAGCCGCCTTTCCCGATTCCCATCGAGCCCGTCTGTGGGGTGATGCACACCACGGGCGAATGCGCCCAGTAGGCGGCGGCGATGGCGGTCACGAAGTTGGTGATGCCAGGACCGTTCTGGGCGATACACACCCCGTGTCGTCCGGAGACCCGGGAATAGCCGTCGGCCATGTGGGCGGCGGCTTGCTCATGGGCCACGGACCAGAATCGGATGCCCGCCGGCTCGAAGATGTCGAGCGCATCCATGTATGCCGAGCCCACGATGCCAAAGACGTCGGTGACACCGTGCGCCACCATCGTCTCGACGAACGCTTCGCTCGATGTCATGCGGGTCATGTCGATCTCCTGCGCTCGATGAGGGAATGCCGCTTCGAGATTAGGGAAGTCCAAGACCGGAGGTCCGTCCCTGGGCGCAGCTGGACCGCATTGGGTAAGGTCGAGCGGTCCGTCCACGGACGAGGAGAGAGAGTCGTGGGTGCGCCGGCGCCGGCCCACCCGAAAGGAGCCCCCGATGAAACGTGTTTTCGCGGCCGTCCTTGCGTTCGGCTTGGTGGCTGCCGCATGCGGCGGAGACGACGAGGGTGGTGGGAGCGGTGAGCTTCCGGAGGGGTTGAATGTCGCCTACTTCGCACAGTGGCCCACCCCCAACCAGCTGGGGCAGGCCGACGGCAGCCTCGGCGACAGGATCGGGGTGCCGATCAACTGGGTGCCCATGAACAGCGGTGGCGAGATGGCCGAAGCCATGGAGGCCGGCGACATCGACATCGCCTACTCCCAGGGTCTCACCCCGTTTGCGAACTTCGTCAACAGCGGCGCGGACCTCCGGCTGGTGGGAATCGCGGTGTCCTATGCCGAAGCGGACAACTGCGTCGCCCAGGCCAGTCTCGGTGTGACCCGGGACAACGCTGCCGATGTGCTCGCCGGCAAGACGGTGATGACGCCCATCGGCAACGTGACTCACTTCAAGATGCTGTCGATGATGGAGTTCCTCGACGTCGATCTCAACTCGCTCAACGTGGTTCCCGCGGAAGGCGGCTCCACCACCGCCGCCGCTTTCACCGCCGGTGACATCGATGTCGGCTGCGCCTTTGGCGGTGCAGTGGTCGAGATGCTGAACAACGGTGGCGAGCTGATCATGACCGGCGCCGAGCACGAGTCGGACATCGGGATCTTCACGTACGACATCGTGGCGATCCCCGCTGCATTCGGTGAGCAATACCCGGAAGTCGTCGCCAGCTTCCTCAAGGAGACCGAGGCGTTCAACGAGCAGTGGCGATCCGACCCTGAGGCCGCCAATCCGATCATCGCCGAGGCTGCCGGTATGGAGGACGTCGGCGAATTCTTGAGCGGTGATGTCTGGTTCGAGTTCCCCACGATCGACGAGCAGCTCTCCGACACGTGGATGGGTGACAACGTCGCCGACAACATGCAGGAGCAGCTCGAGACGTTCGTCCGGCTGGGTGAGATCGACTCC
>JBFISM010000222.1:0-3503 GCA_041608535.1 Acidimicrobiia bacterium | reverse complement strand
TGGGTCCCGTTCCCAGGCCACCGAGTCTGCGCCTTCGGCGCAGCCTCAGCTCCGGTAGTGCAGGAGTGCGAGCGCCTCGGGGAGCAGTTTGAAGCCCTCGGATTCGTACAGGGTGATCGCACCGGTGTTGTCGAACTGGGTGTTGAGCAGCATCACCTGGCTCCCGGCAGCCCGAGCCTTGCGGGCGGCCACCCTGACCAGCGAGCGCCCCATTCCTTGCCCCTGCCAGGTGGGGTGGACGGCCACCCGTTGCAGGTAGCTGATGGCGGCGCCGTAGCCGACGACGGCGAACGACGCAGGATGACCGTCGCCATCACGGATGATGAGGATGCTCGACTGTCCCGTGGCGTCGATGGCCTCGCTGAGACCGTGCAGATCGAAACGCCAGAAATCCGAGAAGGCAGCGGAATCGATGGCGAGCAGGTGCTCGATCGGCGTGTCGTCGGCGGTGACCACGAGGTGATCGGGTGCGGTCGGCTGTTCGTCGAGCGATTTGCGCATGAGTGCGAGGTCGATCCACTCGGTGAAGCCGGCGGTGCGCCAGGAGTTGCGAGCCGATTTGGGTAGCGGTGGCGAGAGCACCTCCGGCGCTCCCAGCTCGACGAGGCGATGTGTGCATGCTTCGAGGAACATGGCGCCCCCACGCAGGAGCCGCAGACTCGCCAGATCTGTCGTGTCGTTCCAGGGACGGGCGTCGGCACGAGACCAGCCTCGGCGGAACGAGAGCGGTCCGGGCCAGTCACCCCGATGGCTCACGCGGAATGGACTCTCGGCTAACGCCACGTCGTGCTCCACTGCGCTGGATTGCCGCATGAGCGTACCTGCTCCCAGCCTGGTGCTCGTACGTCCTCGCCGGGCGAGGACCGTGGGAGGATGGGTACGTGCGCATCGCCCTCTTCACACACGACATCTCGCTGGACCATGACACGGGTCGTGGCCACCCGGAGCGCCCGGCGCGGATTCGGGCCGTCCTCGGTGGGATCCGCCGCACCGCAGCGGAAGTGATCGAGCTCGAGTCCCCGATCGCCGACGAGGCGACACTCGGCTTGATCCACCATCGCCGCTACATCCAGGCGATCGAGGAGTTCTGTCTCTCCGGCGGTGGTGCCCTCGATCCAGACACCGTGGCCGGCCCCGCCTCGTGGGAGGCCGCATTGCGCAGCGCTGGAGCGGGTCCTTGCGCCGTCCAAACCCTGCTGAGCGGCGACGCCGATGTCGCCTACGTGGTGATGCGCCCGCCCGGGCATCATGCGCTGCCGGCGCGCGCCATGGGTTTCTGCCTCTTCAACAACATCGCCATCACTGCACGCAGCCTCACCGAGCGGGGGCACAGGGTGGCGATCGTCGACTGGGACGTCCACCACGGCAATGGGACTCAAGACATCTTCTACGACGACCCCGACGTGCTGTACGTATCACTGCACGAGTATCCCGCATACCCCGGGACGGGTTGGCACTCGGAGGCCGGTGTCGGGGCGGGCAAGGGGGCGACGCTCAACATTCCCTGGCCGTCCGGAACTGCAGGGGCGCCGTACCGGTGGGCGTTCGAACGACTCGTCGTCCCGGTGTTGCGGCGCTTCGAGGCCGACTGGGTCCTGGTGTCGTCCGGCTATGACGCGCACGCCGCCGACCCACTGGCAGGGATCCGTCTCATCGAAGACGACTACCGATACATGGCGAGCCGGCTCGCTGCGGTGACACCACCCGGTCGCACCGTGCTCTTCCTCGAAGGCGGTTACGATCTCGCCGCACTCGAGGCGTCCGCTGCGGCGACGGTGCAGGGGCTGGCGGCGCCATCGCCATGGCAGCCGGTGATGGAACCGGCGGGTCCCCCGGCCGAGGTAGCTCGAATGGTGGAAGAGTCGGTCGCCAAGCATTGGGATCTATGACCAGCGACGAGTTCACATGTCGCAGCTGCGGCAGGACGTTCACGGTGCCCGAGCACGTGCTTGCCCGCTATCCCGGGTGGACACCTCAGCAATGCCTTCGCTGCCGCGATGCATCTCGAGCTGAGCCGCAGTCGTCACCTGGGGTGGGGCGTAACCGCGACACCGACCCGGCGTCGGGTGTGTTCACCGATGGCGGTGCCAGCCCCAACCCCGGTCCTGGTGGTTGGGGGGTCGTGTGGGTGCACAACGACGAGATCGTCGGCGAGCGGTGGGGTTCTGACCCGGACACGACCAACAACCGGATGGAGCTCACTGCGCTCATCGAGGCGGCGGATCTCGTGCCGGAGGGTGAGCCGGTGGTCGTGTATGCCGACAGCTCGCTGGCGGTGAACACGATCACGCAGTGGGCCGCGGGATGGGAGAAGCGAGGCTGGAAGCGCAAGTCGGGACCGGTAGAGAATCTCGACCTGGTGCGGAAGGCGTACTACAGCTACCGCTCTCGTCCTGAGCTCGAGCTGCGGTGGATCAAGGCACACGCCGAATCACGATGGAATGCGCACGCCGACGAGCTCGCCAATCGCTGGCGCACCACGCCACGATGAGGTCAGCTGAGGCTGGCCGTGCTGAAGATCACGTGAAAGGGCACGCAGTAGATGACGACGCTCAGCTCGGCGCCGATCTCGAAGGCGACGGGGATCTCGTAGTTCTGGTCTCCCTGGTTTCCCTTGAGGCTGCCCAGGTCGATGTATCCGGTGGCCGTGACCTCGTCGCGGTTCTGCGGATCCGCCACCGGGCTGAGCAGAACGTGGAGATCGGGTCCGTTGGTGACATCCAGATTCTCGAGCCGCAGGATGCGTGATCCGTCCTCCAGCTGATAGATGGTGGCGGTGCCGCTGCCGCGATGGAAGTCGTCGGCGCCCGTGATCTCTCCGGAGACGAGCGCATCGGGTTCTGCGGCGGCGGGCATGTCGTCGTCCGCCGTCACCGTCACCGACTCGGCCTCGAGCATCTCCGTCTCGACTTGCTCGGCGGTCATGTCGGCCGGTATCTCTGCCGCTGCCGCCCGCGGAAAGTCCTCGATCACCGTGCGATCGATGAAGAGCGGTGAGCCCAACCACCAAGCCAGTGCAAGCACCGGTACGGCCGCAGCGATCGCCGCGACGATGAACCAGCGACGTTTGTAGATGGGTGGGTTGTCGGTCGTCATGAGACTGTCTCCGGGATGTCGGTGATTGTGCGTCCTATAGCAGCGACGCTCGGCGGGAGATTTCGGAACGTTTCATGAACGAGCGGTCCGACAGGGAACGTCTCCTTTCGCCTGGGCCCGGTCGTGGCGGGATCAGTCGCCGAGGGCGCGGTGGAGGAAGGCGGCCATGACCTCGCGAGTGACGTCTCCGTTCGGGCAGAACTCGTCGTTGATCGGCGGGTTGCATCCCTTGGTGACGCCGGCGGTGGCGAGTTTGTCGATGTCGGCTTCGAACACGAGCCCGTCGTCGTCGATGAACAGATTCCCGCCACCGTCTGCGGTGTAACCCATGGCCCGCACCAGGAAGGCCGCCATCTGGGCTCTCGTGACGTGACTGGTCGGGCAGAACATGTCATTGTCCGGCGGGT
>JBFISM010000221.1:0-3596 GCA_041608535.1 Acidimicrobiia bacterium | reverse complement strand
CGTCGAGCAGGCCCCCAGGGTGTCACACACCTCATAGATGAAGGTGTCGATTCCGTTGAAGCCGGGGTTGGGGGTGTAGGTGAAGGTGCCGTCGCCGTGATTGACCAGGGTGCCGTTGGTGGGTTCGGTGCAGCCGGCACAGGTGGTGTTGGTGCTGGTGGGGTCGAGGGTGGTGCCGGGGTCGGGGTCACTGTCGTTGGCGGTGACGTTCACTAGTACGGGTTGGGTTTCGAGGGTGGTGGCGGTGTCGTCCTGGGCAACCGGGGGTTGGTTGGCTTCCACGGTGATGGTGACGGTGGCCGTCGAGCAGGCCCCCAGGGTGTCACACACCTCATAGATGAAGGTGTCGATTCCGTTGAAGCCGGGGTTGGGGGTGTAGGTGAAGGTGCCGTCGCCGTGATTGACCAGGGTGCCGTTGGCCGGGTCACTACAACCCACACAAGACGTGTTGGCCGAGGCGGCAACCAGATCGCCGTCGGCGTCCGTGTCATTGGCCGATGCCGGCACGGTGACCGCTTGGCTTTCGGTGGTGGATGCCTGGTCATCCACGGCCACCGGAGGGTCGGGCACCGGATTGATCGAGATGTCAACGGTGGCAGTCGAGCAGGCCCCCTCGGTGTCGCACACCTCATAGATGAAGGAATCCGGTCCGTTGAAGTCAGGGGCCGGTGTGTAGTCGAAGCTTCCATCACCGTTGTTGACCAGGGACCCATTGGTGGGGCCAACACAGCCCGGGCACGACGTGTTGGTTGAGGAGGAGTTGAGCGCCCCTTCCGGATCGACATCGTTGCTGACCACCACGAAGGTGACGGCGACATCCTCGTCTGTCGAGACCAGATCGTCGGCGGCGATCGGCGGTTGGTTGGGGATGTAGGACACGATCAGCTCCGGAGGATTGCTGCCCTCACGTGAGTGGTATCGCACGCCGTCGGTGCTGTCGGGCAGAAGGACGAAGCTGAAGGTCCCGTCGCCGGTGATGTGGGTAGTCAGGTCGTATTCGACCCAGGAGTTGCGGGGAACTACCCCGACGTTGGCGAGCTCTCCACCGGCGGGCGGCTCGCGATTGTTCCACGTGATCGAGTTTTCCGCCCAGTTGTTGTTCGTCGGATAGATGCCAGGGCCATCGTCCGTTCCGTTTCTGGCAAATATCCGCAGAACAGCGCTCTCGACGGGACCGGCGACGTTGGCCACCTCGAAGCGGAGATAGCTGTGTTCATCGGGGAGGTCGACATTGAGCTTGCTGTTGGAGCCGTAGTTGATGTCCGGATCCGATTCCAGGACCCGAGCGTCGGCCGATGGGGCAAACGTCAGCTGTTCGGTCGATTGAGCGCCGGCAGCGGCCACGAGACCACCTGCGGCCACGACTACGACGAGCGCGCACACCGTCACGGAGAATCGTCGCAGGTGGGTCGAATTCAAAACGCGTCCCCCCAAGAGCGGACAAAGCTGCAGCCAGGTGGTGTTGACATCACCAATTCTCTCGATGACCGCTACGGCCGCCCATCGGAGAATTGCTGACTTTGAGGGTTCGATGGCACTACGCCCTTCACCGGCTGGCACTATTTGCCACATGTCGTGGCCCACAACGGGTGCCCGTGCGTCGGGCCGGTGGATAGTGTCTGAAGGGGAAAGGGGGTGGCGCGGTGATGGGTGCGGTTCGGGCTTTCGTTCTCGGGTTGATCGTGGTCGGCTGCGGTGCGGTGAGCGGATCTGCGGCGTCCGGTCCGGAGGTGGTGGCCGAGGCCGTCGTCGAGAGTCTTGCGAACAACGACGTGGAGTTGCTGCAATCGGTGGCGGCATCAGATTTCACCGCTCCCGGGCCGGACGGGGTGAGCGTCGAGCCAGACTTGGCTGGTCTCGTCTTCGCCGGCTATTCGATGTCGGAGGAGTCGCAAGGCACATGGCAGGTGCACGAGGTCGTGGCCGGCGACACGCCCGAGGCCGCATCAGCCGTCATCGGGATCTACTCGGTGCGTGAGGAGATATTGAGCCTTTCCATCGTCCAACGAGACAATGCCTGGTGGCTCGTCCGGGTCGACCCGATACCCGTCGATACTTCCGCCGACGCCGTCCGGCTGGCGGTCGTCGATCACGGGGACCGGCTCGAACTCGCCCCAGCGGCGATACCAGCCGGTCCCTTCTACATCGAGATCGAGAACCGATCGGATCGTGTTCGGGCTTGTCAGATCCTCGATGTCGGAGACGGGCCGAGTGATGAGGAGCTCGACGGTCTGATCAGCCGCGAAGATGAGCGGATGCGCCGGCTGCGCGCCGGTCTCGGGGCACTCGGACCGGGGTTGAAGGATGTCTTCTCTTTCAGTGGCGACTATTTCGAGCCGGGGGAGCTGCTGCTGCTCTGTTTCGACGTCGACGGCGACGGATGGTTATTCGCCGGACGGAGGCTGACGATAACCTCGCAGTACCGGACCCGGTCTTCGCCGAAAGGCCGGCCGGCAAACCCCTGAGCGATGCTGGGTCCCGTTGAGAGATCTACTTCTAGGTTGCGTGGTTGCTCGCCCCAACCAGGAGCGACGTGTCCCTCTGGCTCTTCCCTTTGGCAACGATGGTTCGCCTGGGCTCGCAAACTGGACCATGATCCCGCCATCCACAGTCGAACTGTCGATCGCTACTAGACGCCGAGCAGAGCCGGCGTTTATTCGAGGGGTTCTTCGGTGAAAACGGCGATCTCGTTGCCCGAGGGCTCCCGAAAATTGAACCGTCTCCCGCCGGGGTAGCTCCAGATCTCTTGCGTCACCACCCCGCCGGCCTTGGTGACCCGGTTGTACATGGCTTCGAGGTCGTCGGTCTCGATCGCAGGAAGCGGGATGGTCGCAGCTTCTTGTTCGGCGCTGAGGCCGCTGACCATGCCGCTGTCGGCGGTGTCGGCGTATTCGTCGGTCCACATCTTGTAGGACCAGCCGAACACCTCTGACAGGAAGTCGCGAGTGCGGGCCAGTTCTGCTGGATCGGCGACCCGCAGCTCGATGTAGTTGAAATGATTGTCCATGCGCTCACGCTAGTTGCGGATCCGATGCGCATCCTCGGGCCGGCCGGGCGACATCATTCCACGGATCCGGGCTGCGGCGGTACTGGGTAGATGCGTCGCCGGTCCCATACAACCGATGCCATCGCCACCCCGTTTGGTGTCACCGCAAACGAGCTTCCAGGCTCGTGATGAGCGCCCCTGGATCTGATGTGTCGCGGCAGACGAGTGCCCGGTCGGGCTGTCGCCGTTCAGCCTTCCGGTTTGAGCCGGTCGCGACTGTCGGCGCCGGTGTCACGACACGGTCATGACAGGGGCTACGCTCCTGCGGCTACCTCATGTTTGCACCGCTCCGCCTCATCTACGGCCTGCGCCCGCATGCTTCCATCGGATTGCTGCTCACGGCCCTCAGCGCCACGTTCATGTTCGTGCTCACGCCGTTTGCGATACCGGATATAGCGGCCGACTTCGGCGTTGCGGCGGGCACAGCCGGACTGATCTCGACTGCCCAGGTGGGCGGCTTCGGGCTCACCAACGTCATCGCCGGCCGCCGCCTGGCTCCATCGGCCGGCCTGCTGCGCACTGGTGTAGCCATCCTGCTGGTGGTCGATGT
>JBFISM010000220.1:0-3598 GCA_041608535.1 Acidimicrobiia bacterium | reverse complement strand
TGGTCGGCGATCGCCGCCGTCCGTCTCCCCGCGGTGGATCGTGTCGCCATCGCCGCCGAGGCGGGACCGAGCTTGCGCACTTCGCTACCCCCGGGGGTTCGGTTCGCCCGGCTCGCCACCGCCGGAGTGCGGTTTCTCAATGGCTACCTGCTGCTCCTGGTTGCCTTCGAATTCCGCGAGGTGGATGCCGGTTTTCTCGATTTTGGCGCCCTGCTCGGAGCGGCGGGTGTCGGATTTCTGCTGGCAGCATTCGTGACACCCCTGCTCGATCGCAAGGTGAGCGAGGAGCCCATGGTGGTGATGGCGCTGGCCGTCGAGGCCGCCGCCGCATTCCTGGCGGCTCAGTACTTCGGTCTGGCGGCCGCCGCGGCTCTCGCCGCAGCAGCGGGTTTCGCCTGGGGGATGGCCAAATTCGGGTTCGACGGGCTGCTGCAGTCGACCCTCGGCGTGGGCGAGCGAGGCCGCGCCTTCACCAACAGCGAGACCATGTTCCAGATCGCCTGGGTGATCGGCGCGCTGCTACCCGTCGTACCCTTCGTCCCGATCGAGCTGGGCCTCACGGCGGCGGGCATCGTCGCTCTCGGTGTCCAGGTGTTGTATGTCACTGCAACGCTGATTCCGGTGGCGGCGCAGCGACGCCGCGAGGCCATTGCTCGCGCAGTCTCTGCACGCCAGGAAGACGCGGCGCCGGAGACTCCGGACGTGCTCGATCTGTTCTGAAACCGAGCGCGCTCAGATCGGCTGAGCGGCGAAGTCTGCGAAGCGATCGGCATCGGTCTTCTCCAACTTCACGACCAGCTGCGTGCCTTGTGCCGTGTGCGACTCCGCAAGCACGTCCCCGACATCGTGCAAGGCCGACACGATCTCCCCGCGTTCGTAGGGGACCGTGAACGTCATCTCGACTTGCGCACCCTCCAGCCGATCGGCGATAGCGGTGAGCAGCTCGTCGATCCCCTCTCCGGTGGCGGCCGAGACGGCCAGTGCTCCGGAATGGACCGCCAGCAGCCTGGTGATGGCGGTCGGATCAGCGATGTCGGTCTTGTTGAACACCAGTAGCTCATCCATGCCCGCCGCACCGATCTCGGTGAGGACGGCATGGACTGCGTCGATCTGGCTGTCGGCGGCGCCGTCGGCGCCGTCGACCACATGCACCAGCAACTGAGCCTGCTTGACCTCGTCGAGCGTCGAGCGGAAGGCTTCCACGAGCTGATGCGGCAAGCGGCGGACGAATCCAACCGTGTCCGAGAGCAGGAACGGCTTGCCGCCGGGAAGCTCGCTGCGGCGCACCGTCGAGTCGAGCGTGGCGAACAGCTGATCCTCGACGAGTACCCCCGCATCCGTGAGCCGGTTGAACAGTGTCGACTTGCCTGCGTTCGTGTAGCCGACGAGCGAGGCGAGTGGGAGCTCCGCGCGTTTCCGCGCCTTGGTACGGGTTTCGCGGGACCGGCCGAGCTCCTGCAACTGGCGCTCGATCTTCGAGACCCGTTCGAGGATGCGGCGCCGATCGGTCTCCAACTTCGTCTCGCCGGGTCCCCGAGTGTTGATCCCGGCGCCGAGTCTGCTGAGCTCCGTGCCCTTGCCGCGAAGCCGGGGGAGCCGGTAGCGATGTTGTGCCAGCTCGACCTGCAGCATGCCCTCTTTCGACGTCGCATGCTGGGCGAAGATGTCGAGTATGAGCGCCACTCGGTCCACGACGTCGACCTCGAATATCGCCTGGAGATTGCGCTGCTGCGCCGGAGTCAACTCATTGTCGAAGACGACGAGATCGAGATCCATGGCCGCCGACTCCGCAGCGAGCTCCCGCGCCTTCCCCGAGCCCACGAACAGAGCCGGGTCGGGTCGTCCCCGCCGGACCAGAACTGAGTGCACCGCATCGGATCCAGCCGTGTCGGTGAGCAGGGCGAGCTCCTTCAAGCTGGTTTCGGCGAGCGCAGGGTCGATGTCGGAGGTGATGACGCCGACGAGCATCGCCTTCTGCCTCTGTACTTCGAGATCGGTGACGGTGGCGGTGAGCCGTCTGCGTTGTCGACCTGTGCGTTCGTCCGTCATGGGCTCCGTTGTCCAGGGTTGTGCCGTGGTTCGCCGGGTGGCGAGATGTGAGCACGACGATACAGGCGATCTGCGCCGGGACCGCCGGCGAGCGGTGCGCTACGGTGAGGGGAGCGCTACGAGCCGAACCCCGACGGCGTAGTCGTCGGTGTGGTCCTGCGGAAAGGAGCGAGATGACCACCCTCGTGTCCCAGATCCTCGCCCACAAAGGGCGTGACGTCTGGTCGATCCGGTCCACGGACTCCGTCTACGACGCCCTCGCCGAGCTCGCCGACAAAGGGGTCGGTGCGCTCGTCGTTGTCGACGATGGGGACCTGAAGGGCATCTTGTCCGAGCGGGACTATGCGAGGAAGATCATTCTCCACGGGCGCGATTCGGCGTCGACCCGGGTCGCCGACATCATGACATCCGAGCTGGTCACTGTGGTGCCGACCCAGTCGGTGAACGATTGCATGCAGATCATGACCGAACACCGCATCCGCCACCTACCGGTGGTCGACGAGGGGAGGCTGGTTGGTGTCGTGTCGATCGGCGACGTCGTGAAGGCCGTCATCGAAGACCAGCGGTTCTTGATCGAGCAGCTCGAGAGCTACATCACCAGCTGACCGGGTCGGTTCCGGGAAGGCCTCAGGCGCCCCGGTTGGCGAAGATCTCCTGATCGAACGGCTCGATCATGATGCACTCGCCGGGGCATTCTTGGGCCGACTCGATGACATCCTCGAGCAGGCTGTCCGGCACGCGGGCTACACCGCGCGAACCTTCCGGGCCGTGACCCGGGCCGTCGACACCGTCGAACACGATCTCGGTGCCGAAGTATTTGGCGTCTTCCTTCACAACCCACAAGCCGTCGTCGCGCCCGACGAAGACGTCGGGAGCGATCTCCTCGCAGATTCCGTCTCCGGTGCAGAGATCCTGATCGATCCACACCATAAGCTTTGCGTCGGCCATTGGACTCCTGTGCGTTCCGCTGGCGGGAGAGTACCCGAGGTTTGCTCTCAACCCCAAGACGGGCTCGGCCGGCCGGCGTGACTGACCTCCCCATGCCGGTACAGTTGCCGGCGGAGGCGTCAGGATGCCTGGTGGGTCCCGCGGTCTTCAAAACCGTTGAGGGGGCGACGAGCCCCCTGGCGGGTTCGATTCCCGTCCGCCTCCGCGATGTTGTCTTGTCATCTGGCGCCGCGTCGTGGTTGCGCACAGTGGGGTTGGGGCGGCCCAGATGACGGGGCTGCCGCGTGGGGGCGACCTGGGACAATCGCCGCACCCGTTCGGGTGCGTGCGAATGTGGCGCCCGGTGTGGGGTGAGTGTGTGGGGTTGGGTCGTTGGCGTGCGGCGGTCTGGGGGCCTCGCTGCCTGCAGCAGCATCGGGGGTTCTGGCTGTGATGGATTCTGCTCTTCGCCGGCATTGCCGTCCGGTGTGTGGTGTGGGGTTGGGGTGGTTGGCGTGCGGTGGACTGGGGGCCTCGCTGCCTGCGGCAGCATCGGGGGTTCTGGCTGTGATGGATTCTGCTCTTCGCCGGCATTGCCGTCCGGTGTGTGGTGTGGGGTTGG
>JBFISM010000219.1:0-3624 GCA_041608535.1 Acidimicrobiia bacterium | reverse complement strand
CCGCTGAATTGCCGAGATCGTGGCATCTACCTGGGCAGCGAGCGCCTCGGGACCATGCTTGGCGAGGTACGAATCCGTCTCGCAAAACCGGATGAATCCGACGGTCGCCGTCCGGTGCTCGGGCTCCGGGTCGGTGGCGAGCAGAAAATCACGCAAGGCCACCGGCACCCACGGCTCAGCCAGCTCGGCTTGGTCGCTCACCTCCCGCCGGCCTCCCTCCGGCTTGCGGCGTGGCGATCGCCAGTTGAGCAACCAACCGTCCCCGCGCTTCTCCACCGTTGGCGTTCCGGGGAGGCGCGCTCGGGTCGCTTCGCTGATCACGATCTCGCCGGGCTTGGCGACATGTTCCATCTCGGTCGTGCTCGTTCCGGCGGGCCCGGTGATCACCAGCTCGTGATGCGTTGCCCCAGCCTTGAACAGATGGACGATCCCGCTGTGGATGCCGACCGACATGCGGAGCCGCAGCCGGCCCGCCGACGTCTTCTCCATGGCGATCTTGCGCAATGCACGCCGCATCTCGATCGCCGCGCTCGCCGCACGTACCGCGTGGTCGTCACCCCGGAACATGAGTAGCAGCGCATCACCACCGAACTTGAGCAGGCTGCCGGTGTCCGAATAGGCGATCTCCAACATGGCGCCGAACACTCGATTGAGAACGGCGGTCAGCTCCTCGGCGCCGATTCGTCCGGAACGGGCGAGCCGCTCGGAGAGGTTGGTGAAGCCCGAGATGTCGACGAAACAGAGGGTGGCGTCGAGCTCTTGCCACGATCGTCCTGCGGCATCGTCATCCCAGTTGATGGCAATACGCGGGACGTACCGGGCCAGCGTCCGGCGGGACGAGTGCTGGGTGGTGGGCTCGAGAATCTCGGACGTGCTCATGACCGGTACGCCTCGCTGTGCCCAACCGGGCGCAAGGTGCCACCTGGACTGCATCCCCCGCCGACCCCGACCGACCGCCGTCGCCATGACGAGTTGCGGGCGGTGCCGTAGTCAACCTCCACGAAGAAGAGGGTACCTGCCGACGCGGCCGATGACGTCGCCTGCCTGGCCCGGCTCCAGGAGATGTCCCGTCGCATGGCTCATTCCAGTTCGCACCGGCCGCCCTCTCAAGGTATTTCAGTGGTGAGGCCGTTTTATCGCAACGTTCTTCCACTGGAAGTAGGACGCCACCGCGGCTTGGCCCTTCTCCCGCCCGAAGCCGGATTTCTTGAATCCACCGAACGGAGCCTCGATCGACGGTTGGAACCACTCATTGATGAAGATCTGCCCTGCCTCGATCCGGTCTGCGAGATAGGTGGCCTGTTCCAAGTCGTTTCCGAACACTCCGCCGACGAGTCCGTAATCGGAGTCGTTGGCGATGCGGAGCGCCTCCTCCGTGTCCCGGTACGGGATCACAGCCAGCACGGGCCCAAACACCTCCTCGCGGGCGATCGTCATGTCGTTGTCCACGTCGACGATCACGGTGGGTGCGTAGAAGTTGCCGGGCCGGTCCAGCTTGAACCCTCCGGTCGCCACGCGCGCACCGTCCTCCTGTGCGGTCCTCACGTACCGGTCGACCCGGTCGAGCTGGCTCGGCGAGATCAGCGGCCCCATGTCGCTGCCGGCGTCACCCGGCCCGATGGTGAGCGAGTTGGCCATGGACACCACCCGGTCGACGATCTCGTCGTGCCGGGGCGCAGGCACCAGAAGTCGCGACAGCGCCGAGCAAACCTGCCCGGCGTTCGAGTAGATGCCCCATCGTGTCTGCTCGGTGACGGTGTCGAGATCGGCGTCGTCGAGCACGATCCCCGCCGACTTGCCCCCGAGCTCCACCACAGCCGGGATCACGGATTCGGCGGCGGCGTGCAGGACCTTTTGCCCGGTGGCGACGGAGCCCGTGAACGTGATCTGGTCGATCCCGGGATGCCTGCTGAGTGCATCGCCGGCATCGTGCCCATAGCCGGCGATGATATTCACCGCTCCGGCGGGCATGCCCACCGCCTCGGCAGCTCTGGCGAGGTAGAGCGGTGTCAGGGGAGCGAGCTCAGGAGACTTCACGATCACCGCATTCCCGGCGGCCAGAGCCGGACCGACACCACGGCCCGTGATCTCGAATGGGTAGTTCCACGGGATGATGTGCGCCGACACCCCGTAGGGAACCGGGATGACGTAGTCGACGTAGCCGGCGCCCAGGGGGATATAGCTGCCCTCGATCTTGTCGGCGATGCCGCCGTAGAACTCCAGGAAGCCGGCGCAGCCCGCCACCTCCCATTCGGATTCCTGCAGCGTCTTGCCCGAATCGGCCGTCAACAGCGGCACGATCTCGCTGGCGTGTGAGCGGATCCAGCGTGCCATGTCGACGAGGAGCCGGCCGCGCTCGGCCGGGCGCATGTCGCTGAGACGCCGATCGGCGACGCAACTGCGAGCTGCGGCCACTGCGTCGTCGACCTCGGCTGCAGTGGCACGGGCGACTTCACCGACCACTGCTCCGGTCGCCGGATTCTCAACGGCGATGGTGCCTTGGCCGGCGACCCATTCGCCACCCACGTAGTTCGAGTGTGTCTCGTCCATCGGGAGGAGCGTACCGGGCGCCGCACTGGCCACCCTGTCGCCGCGCTGTAGATTGATGCTTTCCCCAGCGCTATTCGAGGAGAGAGAATGCGCAGCACCGCCACCCTGCGGGCCCTCATCGCCGTCGCCGTGTTCGCCGTTTTCACCACCGCCGCACCTGCAATGGCCGATCACACTCCCGCTCCCGGTGGTGTTGCAATCCCCGGCAGCTTCAACGACGAGCTGGGATGCCCCGGCGACTGGCAGCCGGAGTGCGCCGACATCGAGCTGACCGCAGACCTCCTCGGCAACGGTGATGGAGTCTGGCGCGGCGACTTCACCGTCCCCGCAGGCGACTGGGAGTACAAAGCGGCCCTCGACGACGCCTGGACGGAGAACTATGGGGCCGGTGGCGTACCAGACGGAGCCAACATCGGGTTGAGCCTCGGCGCTGACACCGATGTGCGGTTCTACTACACCCACGAGACGCACTGGATCACCGACAACGTCAACACCCGGATCGCATCCGCTCCCGGTAACTATCAGACGGCCATCGGCTGCCCCGGCGACTGGCAGCCGGAGTGCCTCATTTCCTGGCTTCAGGACCTCGACGGCGACGGCACGTACACCTTCTCCACCGATGCCATTCCGGCGGGCGACTACGAGTTCAAGGTGGCCATCGACGAGGATTGGGCGGAGAATTACGGCGAGGATGGGGTCGCCGGTGGTGCCAACATCCCCTTCTCGGCGAACGACGGCGACACGGTGACGTTCTCGTTCGACTCGGCCACCAACGTGCCATCCGTCTCGGTGGGCGGCGACGGTGGCGGACTGGAACCCGGAGACGAAGACCTCATCCGCCCCGCGCTCCGTCACCCGTTCACGGACGACATCCTCTACTTTGCCATTCCCGATCGCTTTGCCGACGGTGACATCGCCAACAACTGTGGCGATTTCGCCGGGCCGTGTGTGGCCGGAGACACTCAAGAGAACGTGCTCACCCACGGGTACTTGCCGGAGGATCGCGGCTACTACCACGGCGGCGACATCGCCGGGCTCCACGCCCAGCTCGACTATCTCGAAGCGCTCGGTGTG
>JBFISM010000218.1:0-3652 GCA_041608535.1 Acidimicrobiia bacterium | reverse complement strand
TTGCGCTGGCACGTGGGGCACCACCACACCTTGCGCTGTCCGTAGCGCTCGCTACGGATCGCCGAACCACAGCGCAGACATGGCTCGCCCGCTCGTTTGTAGACGTACACCCGCTGCCGCGACCCGGCCTTCCGGTCCTCGTCGGCCACCGTGATGATCCGATCGTGCTTGAGCCCGTTGCTGAGCTGGTCCACGGTGGTGTCCCACAGTGCGGCCGCCGTGGCCGGTTTGATGCGGTTGGACGGCGTCTTCGGGTTGATCCCGTTGAGAAACAGCACCTCCGACCGGTACACGTTGCCCACCCCGGCGAGCACCTTCTGATCGAGCATGGCGACCCCGATCGGCACTCTGCGGCGGGCGAGACGGGCGGCGAACTCATCGGAGGCGGCATCATCGAGCAGAGGATCGGGTCCGAGCTCGTCGATGATGGCGGCGGCGTCCTCCGGGTCGAGGATCTCGCACACCATCGGCCCGGTGAGGTAAGCGAAGACGGGGTTCTTGGCCAGCACCAGGCGGGTGGCGGGGCTCGGCGGCGGGGCGTTCTTCGTGTGCGTACGGAACTTGCCGACGAGACCCAGGTGCACGTGCAGCGTCGGGGCGTCGTCCCATTCGTAGAAGAGATGCTTCCCGTGCGCCTCGACATCGACCAGCTTTCGTCCGTTGAGCATGGCCGCACCGTCGTCGAATCGACCCTGGGGGGAGCTGACGGTGAGGTGATGCCCGGCCAAGTGCCTGCGATGCCGCCGAGCGATGTTGTGGATCGTGTGACCCTCGGGCATCGGGCCACGGTAGTGGTGCCCGAGAGCCTTTCTGCGAGCGTTTTGACCGGGCAGATCTCCGCAGCGTCGTTACGATCGGCGGATGCGACCCGGCCCGCTTCGTAGTGCGCTCGCCCTCGCCGCAACGGCGCTGGTCTCCGCCGCATGCACCACGACCGACTCGCCCGCCGTCGCCGAGGCGCCGGTGACAACAGCTGCCACCCCGGCGACCCCGGCAACATCTTCGAGCACCACATCCACTACGACGACCACGACCACCACGACATCGACCACGACCACCACGACGACGACGATCGCCGCCTTCCCGCTCACCGGCACCGTCACCAGCCCGGACGGCGACCCTCTCGATCGCGCTGTAGTGACGATCGCAGGGCAGTCGGTCGTGACTGCAGCCGACGGCGGATTCCACATCCCCAACGTCGAGCCGGGTGAGGTCACCGTCACCCGCCCCGCCTGGCTGGGGCAGCAGATCGAATGGGACGGCGCGCCGGACATCGTCGTGGCGCTAGAACCACGCATCGTCCGCGGCCTCCGTGTCAGCAAATACGTGTTCGAGGACGGGGGATTCGAGCGTCTCGGCGAGCTCCTCGAGCTGTCCACGGCCAACACGCTGGTCTTCGACACCAAGGACGAGACGGGCGAGGTGCTGTATGAGACCACGGTGGAGAAGGCCCACCAGCTGGGTGCGGTCGAGCCAATGTACGACCCGGTGGAGGCGCTCGCCAAGGCGAGGGAATGGGGAGCGTACGCCATCACCCGGGTGGTGAGTTTCGAGGACAAGAAGTGGGTGCGCGACCCGGAGGCGAAGCTCGCGGGCAACTGGGTCGATCCGACCAACCCGGTCAACTGGGAGTACCCGCTGGCCCTGGCGGTGGAAGCATGCGAGCTCGGTTTCGATGAGATCCAATTCGACTACGTGCGTTTCCCCGCCGGCATCACAGCCGGTGTCTCCCAACGTATCCAGCCGCTCACCGCCGACGAGCGTGTCGGAGCGATCCGCTCCTATCTCGAGGAAGCCCGCGACCGGCTCCACCCTCTCGGGTGTGCGGTGTCGGCAGACCTCTTCGGCATCGTGATGTCCTCTCCGACCGATGAGGGCATCGGACAACGACCCGAGGAGATATCCACCGTCGTCGATGCGATCAGCCCCATGGTGTACCCCAGCCACTACTCCCCCGGCTGGCTCGGTTTCTCCGACCCCAACAGCCACCCCGGTCCGGTTGTCGCCGATGCGCTGGACCAAGGCATGGCTCGCTTCGAGGGGACGGCGCTCATGCGTCCGTGGCTGCAAGCTTTCTACTACAACGGCTCACAGATCCTCGCCGGCATCGCCGAGGCCGAGGCACGGGGAGTCGGCTGGCTGCTGTGGAACGCGGCGGGCAACTATGCGGAGAGCTGGCTGCCACCGCAGCCTGAGTGAGACGCATGCGCCTGGCCTCGACGACGCATCCGGGGGACACGGCGCGCCACCTCCTCATCGTCCACCGGTACACCCGGTCGCAGGACGACTTCACGAGACGGCGCTTCAGGGAATCACGACGAGTTCGGTGACGATCTGGCCAGCCAAGACCGCCACGAGCGCGACCAGGGCAACCATGCCCGTCATGGAGAACCCGATGAGGCCGATGAGCACGAGCACCCCGGCCGCCACGAGCCTCACCGTCGACTTGGTCTGCTCTGTGCGGCGATCGTGCGATGCCATGTTGGCGATGTGCATCATCGCCATGCTGACGAGTGCGAGCGCAACCGCCCCGAACAGCAGAAAGCGTTGTTCGGTGGGAACTGTTTCGAGAGGATGGGCCACCATGTACTCGACGGCGATCCCAGCCGCCACTATCCCGAGCGCCAAGAAGAGGTGCGAGTAGATCCACGCAGTGGGCCGCCACGTCCGCTTCACCGTCGGGTCCCGGCGCACCAGCACGCCGTCCGCATTGTCGAAATAGAGCCACCACAACCCCACGGCTGCCACCACACCGAGCACTGCAGCCGTCACCGGCGAGAGATGCCAGCCCTCGTGGCTGAGACCCATCACCACCGCCACCAGCGACTCGCCGAGCACGAGGATGGTGAACAGGCCGAACCGCTCCGGCAGATGCGACGGGTCGAGCGGGACAGTCGCTTGGATCCGGCGTACCCGATACGGCGTGGCAAACGAGACACCGATGGCCAGCGCCCACATGAAGTAGCGAACCGGCTCGGGCGCCGCCGCCGAGATGAGCCAGATCGCCGCACTGGTCGAGAACCCGACGATGTAGCCGCGAACCAGGGGACGGGTCTCCCGGACATGGCGATAGGCACGCACGTACATGAGAACGATTGCGGTCTGCGCGAGCGAATAGGCGAGGGCGAAGGCAACGGTGGAATCGGTGTCGCCGGTGAGGCTGACTGCGAGCAGCACGACGGCGACCATCTGCAGGACCGACAGCAGACGCTGTCCGAGATCGTCCGTGTCGTAACGGTCGGCGTAGAACGTGTAGCTGGCCCAGGCCCACCACACCGCCACGAACAAACCGGCGTAGGACAGGAAGCCAGTGAGACTCGAGTCCCCGAGCAGCCGCTGCCCCAGCTGCGCCACGGCGACGACGAACGCAAGGTCGTAGAACAGCTCGAACCAAGAAGCCTTGCGCTCCTCACCGATGCGGTGGGTGCGCAGCGTCGGTGGTTTGATGAAACTGCGACTCACCATCGAAACATAATAGAGGGGCCTTGTCGGCGAGGACCCAGCTGCGGGACGGGCAGGGCATGGCCGGAGACGTGCGGCGTGCGTTCTTGTCACACCCATGACGTAGGTTGTCGACACATGACCAGCCGGCTCGACATCTCACAGATCGAACCTCTCGGGGCCTACGCCGCCAAACGTTGCCCTGTTCGCG
>JBFISM010000217.1:0-3750 GCA_041608535.1 Acidimicrobiia bacterium | reverse complement strand
GATTACGCGGCGAACACGCACACTCGTCGTGCACTCTCCGGGTGCTCACGACGTCGCAACCGGGACCGGCTCGCTCGCACTCCCGTCACGAACTCGACGAGCGCTACCACGAGCCTCTGCAAGCAGCTGGCCAACCGGCTGAGTTCGGGCGAGTTGCTCGCTACGGAGACTCTCTGTCCGGATCGGCAGCACGCCGGCCCGGCGCCTCCCCATCTGCCGCGCCCAGTTGGCTCGCTTCTTGTTCACGTGGTGCGGTTGCCAGAGGTCCAGATCCCCGATCGTTGCGGACTCTCCAACCACGAGGTGACCCGATCCGACCGCTGCGGCGAGGAGCTGCTCGCCGACGGCAGTGCGGGCAATGACGACGTTGGTCCCCGGATCGCCGGTGAGCATGTCCTCGGTCGGCGATCCTCCGGGCCACACGTCGGCCGCAGCGATATCGGCGGTCTCGCCGGTACCGTCGGGGCAGATTTTGCAGCGGTACGGGATTGTCCAGCTGGACTGGTCCTTGCCCCAGAAGTCGAGATACGAGATCTCGATCGCTCGCTCCCCCATCTCGAACCGAGTGGCGCCCGGGCAGCCGTGCCCCCGATAGCGGACACCGGTGACGGTCTCCGGGTCTGCACCGAACCGAATCATCCGTTCGGCCAGGCCGCTCGGGGTCATGATGCCGCCGCACACCATGGTGAGCCGGTGAGTGACCCGCTTCCCGATGCGGGGATCGTCGGACCCACGCAGGCGCAGTGCCGAAAGATCACACGGCTTCGCGATGACGGCGAGACGGTCGAACCTGCGCAGCGCCTCGTCGAGACGGGTGAGCACGGCGGTGGGCCCATACCGGGACCCGGTGGCTGCGAGCACTTCGTCAGGCGTGGTAGAGATGTGCGCCGCACCAAACCCGGGTTGCTGGGGATGCGGCGCCGCATGGAGGATCGCATCGACCTGCTCCATTGCGAGCAAGTGCATCCCCAAGGCCGTGAGCGCTCCTCCGGTCGACCCCAGGTGACGCACCTCGGGGTCGGCAGCATGCGCCATCACAATGCGTCTCCACGGGCCCCACACGGGGTCGATGGTCGCGCCCGCAGCGTCCACCGCCGGCAATCCGGTGACCTTCACTCCGGGGCACGCTCGGTAGATAGCATCCACCGTGGCGTGGTCGAGATCCCCGACGATGATCGGTCGCTCCACACCCTCGGGTGTCAGCGCAACCCGCACCGTGTCCGACCCGGCGATGTCCTGGCACAACCCACACCCGATGCACAGCCCCTGTTGCGAAATCGCATTGAGGCGCTGCGCCGGGGAAGACATCAGTCGAGTGTGCTTGGAACTTCGATTACGCGGTGAACAAGCACACTCGACGCTCCGATCATGCGCACACCGACTGGTCGGCGCTGCGGGCGGTAGATCGTCTGCAGCCGCTCGAAGTCACGAAGCGTGTACAGCGTGACGGCCAGGAACACGAGCGTCGTAGCCACCGAGCCGCCGAGCAACAGTGCGGCCGCCTCCGGCGCTCGATCTTCGGCGGCATGCTCGACGAGGTTGACCAGTGCGGCACCCGATGCGGCGATCCCCATCGTGATGGGAAAGTGACTCGCCATCCACACCGAGCCGACGCCCCGGTCTGACCTGGGCATACGCCGGCCAACGAAGTCGAAGTAGCACCACCAGATACCGAAACCGACCATCAAGCCGAGCAGCCCGGTGGCGATGGATTCGACGGTGCGCTCGACTTCGGACAGACCCGTCACCACGCCGACAACAACTTCGCCTAGGACGATGATCGTGAACAGGCCGAAGCGTTCGACCGTCGAGTCGGTGAACGTGAGGTCGAGGTCTGAGATGGCGGGTCCGATGACGAGTTGCAGGACGAGCCAGCCGCCGATGAATGCGGCCCAGACGTAGATGCGTAAGTCGGCGGGAAAGAAAGCGCTGGCACCGATGACGAGCACGGAGGCCAGCATCCCGGCCAGGTACCGCCCCGTGACGGACATGTACTCGTCCGCGTCGATCCGTCGCACGGTGTACCACTGCCACGACAGCACGAGCAGGAAGAGCGTGTAGGTGGCGGCGAACCCGGTGCCGCCTTCGCTCGCCGCATCCTCGGTGAACACGCCGAGCAGCGCCACGATCAGCATCTGGATGAAGATGTAGGTGCGGCTGCGTCCGTCTTCGCCGCCGTGGAGGTCGTGGTAGAGCGTGCCGTTCAGCCAGGCAAACCAGATCATCCCGAAAATGACAGCGAACTCGAACACGCCGTCGCCGGTGAGGTGGGCGGCGAGATGATGGGTGGCCTGGGCGATGACCACGACGTAGACGAGGTCGTAGAAGAGCTCGATGAACCCGACCGAGCGGTCCGCGATCGTCTCTCCGTGCGCACGCGGTGGGCGCCAGAACGTCCGCTTGAAATTGCTCAGCATGTGTGGTCAGGATCGTAGGGGCCGAGGATCTCGTACACGTTGCCGTCGGGCGGAAGATGTGGTTCCACTCGGTGGTGCCGTCGTGCTCTGGCTCGCCGACGATTCGATACCGGCGGCGCGCATCTCCGTCCGTGTCTCGTGGACGTCGGTGACCTCGAAACCGGCGGTCGGGCCCGGGCCAAAGAACGGGTGGTCGACGTCGGTGTCGTCGTAGATCTGGATTTCGCCCTCTTTCCATCTCGAACCACGCAACGCCGGGTTCGTCCCGGGCGGTCCGCATCCCGATCGCGTCGCCAAGGAGGCTCCGCATCCCCTCGAACGCCGGAGGACGGACACCCATCGAGACGATCCGGGTGACGTGCGTCAGCGCACCTCCGGCTCGCTCATCGTCTCGGAGGATCGGCGTCCGGCGCCGACCCAGATGAGGAAGCCGAGGGCGATTGCCCCGTAGACGACATAGCCGAGAGCCATCGGCGTGACCGTGTCGACGATGGATGCGTCGACGACTGCGGCGAGTAAGGAGCCGCCGGCTGCGCTGACAAACCCCATCACACCCGATGCCGTGCCCGCCAGGTGGCCCATGGGTTCGAGACCGAGCGAGTACCCCGTCGGCGTGAGCAGCGTGATCGACGAGCTGGCAATGGCGATGAGCACGAACCACACGAAGAAGCCGGGCACGCCGTCTTGCATCTCCGAAAGGATTACGAGCACCAGCCCGGACAGCATGGTCGAGACCGTCACCGCAACCGCAACGCGATGCGCACCGTGACGTTCGATGAACCGGTTGACCGAAAAGAACGCCACCGCCATCAACACCGACGCCACCGCAAACCACAGCGCAAACTCGTCGCCACGCCCGTAGATCGTGTCGATGACCGGCTGCGAGCTGCCGAGGAACACGATGAAGGCGCCAAAGCCGAAGGTCAACGCTGCGGTGTAGCCGATCGTGCTGCGGTTCGAGAACACGATGCGGAATCCCCGCACGATCTCCATCGGCTCGAGCGGCCGGCGATTGGCCGGGTCGAGGGTCTCACCAAATAGTCTCGTCCAGACGAGCTGCACCGCCGCCAAGATGAGTGCGCTGCCGAACACCCACTGCCATGAGCTGATCGACAGTATGCCTTGCCCGACGATCGGGGCAATCACAGGCCCGAGCATGAAGACACCCATCATCACGGCGATCACGCGTGCCATCTGGTCGCCGGAATACAGGTCACGTGCGATGGTCGCTCGCAGGGCCCCCGGGGCAGCTGCGCCCAGACCCCAAACGAGCCGGCTCACCAGCAGCAGCTCGAACGTCGGGGCCACGATCGAGCCGATGGCGCCCAGGCAG
>JBFISM010000216.1:0-3788 GCA_041608535.1 Acidimicrobiia bacterium | reverse complement strand
CTCACGTTCATCTGGGTCGCCACGTTGCTCGCCGCTGCGCCCCTACGCACCGGGAAACGATTCCCCGTCATCGGGGCCGCCGTGCAGGTTGGCCTCCTGGCGGTCTTCACCGGGACGGTTGGTTTGTACGCCACGCGCTACGGGCTGCAGGGGCTCTCCTCGGTCGATGCGGTTCCGAGCTGGGCTGGAGCATTCGTGGTCGCCCCGGTGCTCGTCTACAGCTTCCTGGGGCTCGAGCTTCCGTCGGCGGCAGCTGATGAGATGGAGAATCCGCAAGCAGATGTCCCGGCGGCAATCGCTCGAGCCGGCGCGGTCGTCACCATTCTCTACAGCCTGCCGATCCTCGCCATCCTCCTCGTTGTCCCCGCGGCCGAGCGCACCGGACTCACCGGCTTCATCGAGGCCATCAACACGGTCTTCAACGTGTATGGGCCCGCCGCCGACGCCATGCGGGCGCTGGCGGGTGGGGCCTTCGTCTGGGTGCTCTTGACCAACGGGCAGACCTGGCTGATTGGATCGACACGAGCGCAAGCCGTCGCAAGCACCGACGGCGCCGGCCCCGCCGTCTTGGGACGGATCGCGGATCGCACCGGGACGCCACTGCGGTCCACGACGATCTCCGGAGTGGGCGCCACCATCACCGCGTTGGCCGCCTTCGCCGTAGCGGGCAACGACAACGACACGTACTTCGTGCTCGTCCTCACGGTGGCCATTGCCATGCTTGCCTTGAGCAACCTCCTTGTCTTCCCTTCTCTCGTCCGCCTCCGGACCACCCACGGGAAGCTCGCCCGGCCGTACCGGGTGCCGGGCGGTGCCATCGGCGCCTGGCTTGCGTCGGGGCTCGCCACCGGCTGGATTGTGTTGGCGATCGTCGCCGTGCTCTGGCCGGGCCTCGGTAGCTCATCGCCCGATGCCCACCTCCCGCCGGGATTCGCCGGGAATCGGTTCGGCTTTCTCCTCGCGCAGCTCATTCCTCTCGCTCTCGTCGGTGTGACGGCCGTGCTCTTCGCACACACCGGTCAACGACGAGCGCGCCGAATAGCGGCGCTTGCGGCGCGGGAAACTACGGCTAGCTCGCTATGACAGCGCTTGCTCGCTCCTCGCCCGTCAAGCTCCTCGATGCACCGTTCGCGCGGGCCGCCGACGAGTTCCTAGCCGAACGCACGGCGCACTTCTCGGTGCCGGGGCACAAGCGCAACCGCCTTCTCGTGGGTGACGATCCGCTGCTCCTGGCGGACATGCCCCATCTGTGCGGGGTCGACGACATGCGCCTCAGCCGTGACCTGCTCGGTCGTGCCGAGCGTCTGGCGGCTCTGGCGTGGGGTGCGGACCACACCCTATTCTCCGTGTCCGGCTCGACACATCCGAACCAGGCCGTGTGCATGGCTGCCGGGGCGCCCGGCGACGAGGTCATCGTCGCCCGGACGTCGCACCGTTCCGTCTACGCCGGGCTGGTCTTCGCCGGGCCCGATGTCGTCTGGATCAGTCCCGACGTCGATCCTGTCACGGGCTTGGCGCTGGCGATGCCTGTCGAGCGCGTTGAGCGGGCGCTGGTCGAGCACCATGGAGCAAAGGCCGTGATGCTAGTCGAGCCCTCCTACCTGGGCCTGACCTCCGACATCTCTGCGATGATCGAGGCAGCCCACGCCCATGGTGCCGCCCTCATCTGCGATCAGGCGTGGGGAGCCCATTTCGCCTTTCACCCCGCACTGCCCGAGTGTGCGGTGTCGCTCGGAGCCGACGCGGTCGTCATGAGTGCGCACAAGACCCTGACCGCCTTCTCACAGGGCGCCATGCTCCATCTGGCCGACCCCGGCTTTCTCGAACTCGAGAGGACCAAAGCGTGTTTCGAGGCGTTGCTCACGACCAGCGCCTCCGGAGCCATCTACGCCAGCCTCGACCGAGCCCGAGCACTCATGGAGGAGCGCGGAGCGGCGCTCATCGATGACGCGCTGCGCCTTGCCGATGGGTTCCGCGCAGACATCGGTGGTTGGTATGGGGCACGGTGTCTCGATTCGGGTGTGATCGCGCACCCCTCGGTGGGAGGCTTCGATCCCCTCAAGCTGGTCGTGGACTTGAGTGCCACCGGTGCCGGATTCCAGGTCGAGCGAGATCTCCGCGACGACGGCGTGATTCTCGAGTTTGCAGATAGCGTGACGCTGGTCCCGCTGTTGACGATCGGCGATGACGAGCGGTCGGTGGAGAGGTTGACCTCCTCGTTGATGCGCTCGTTGGCGCGGCGGGCAGGCACAGCGACGAGAGAGCGCACGGCGACGTCATCTTGGCGAGTCGCTCCGTATCCGGTGATGACGCTACGCGACGCCTTCTTCGCTCCCCGCGAGCGGGTGCCCTGGTGGGGTGCCGCAGGACGAGTATCCGCAGAGATCGTATCTCCGTACCCCCCTGGGATCCCGGTCCTCGCGCCGGGCGAGCTGATCACGCGCGATCTCCTCGACGCACTGCGTGACGACGCGTCGGCCGGCACTCGGATGGCCGGAGCGTCCGATCCGAGCCTCGAGACGCTCGTCGTCGTCGCCGGCGACCGTACGGTCTCGATCAGCCGCAGGCGCTGATACATCCGCGAGAGTCAGCGTCGATGGCAGTCACCGAAATAATTCGGAGCGCCCGGCTGATCCTCACGCCGCTCGAGCCTCCAGACGCCGTCGAGATGGTCGAGGTGTTGGCGGATCCGGCGCTCTACGCATTCACCGGAGGTGAGCCGCCGCCCGCAGCTGCACAAGGAGACGACCCCTACATCACCGCCCTGATCGGTGGTGGCAGCGTGGCGGGGCTGCCGGAGCAGTTCGTGGGCGGACAGGACTATGTGGTCGGCGATCTGGTCGACCTGTACATCAACGGCGTATTCGAGGGGACGGCGATCGCTGAGCCGAACGCTGAGGGAACAGGGACTCCCTTCTTCGACGTCGGTTTCGAGGCTGGAGATGAGATCAAGCTCGTCAGGCAAAGCGATGGTCTCGAACGGGTGCTGATTGCCCACGACCTGGTAGTGCTGTGGGCGAGTTCGACATTCGAAACCGTTGCCGGATCTCCTGAGCCAAGTGCCAGAGCTCCTGTTCGATCTTCTCGCCGACGTCCCTGTCCCAAGGGCTCGAGCCGAGGGCCCGTTGCCACTCATCCTTCGTGAGACGCACCGCGCCACGTTCGGCAGCAAGCTCCTTCGCAAGTGTGGTCTTTCCCGCCGCGGGCAACCCACAAGTGAGAATCAGCCGAGCTCTCTCCATAGGGCACACCCCGAGCACATCAAGCGCCACCTGGGCCACAGCTCCAACACAGTCACTATGGACCGATACGGTCACCTATTGCCTTCGGAGGCCGAGGCCGTTGCAGACCGCCTCGACCGCACCATGCGCGGTGCCCAGACGGACAAAAGACGGACAAGATGGCCGTCGGAGCCCACTGCTGTGGTTCCCGACTGAGCCGAAACCCTCCTGCAACAACGCTTCCTCTGGTGGGCCCGGCAGGACTCGAACCTGCGACCAAGGGATTATGAGTCCCCTGCTCTGACCAACTGAGCTACGGGCCCGCTCGAGCTGCCAGGGTACCAACGCAGCAGGGCACTCATCCGTCCCCTTCGGCACCGGATCGAAGCATCGCTCCGCACCCACCAACACCCACCGCATCGAGCTCCGCTCGTTCGACCCGGCCCCGTCTGACCAACTGAGCTACGGGCCCGCTCGAGCTGCCAGGGTACCAACGCAGCAGGGCACTCATCCGTCCCCTTCGGCACCGGATCGAAGCATCGCTCCGCACCCACCAACACCCACGCG
>JBFISM010000215.1:0-3835 GCA_041608535.1 Acidimicrobiia bacterium | reverse complement strand
GTGAACGTCTCCAGGGTGATCCCGACAAAGGGCGCCATGAGCCTGCCGGCGAGGATCTCGAGGACGAGGACGGCGGCCGAGGTGAAGAACACCAGCACACGGGCGGCAGTGAGCGACATTGGTGGGCAAGTATCGCACCGTCCCCGGCGTATCCTCGGCCGCCGTGAACGACGTCCCCATCCTCGAGTTCGACCCCGATCGATCAGCGATCATCGAGCCGAGCCACTGGCACGATCCGGTGGAGGGCATCGCCTCGCGAGCCGTCATCACCTGGATGGCCGATGTGTTCGACGACTTCATTGCGTCAACCGAAGTCGTGGAGCGGCACCGCTTCGTTGCCGAGAGCGCCGACGTACCGATCTATGAAGCGACCGTCGACGGCGAGCGGCTGGTGGTGGTTCGTGCCGACATCGGTGGCGCCATCTCGGCGGGCATCCTCGAGGTGCTCATCGCCATAGGGTGCCGGACCTTTGTTGCGGTGGGTTCGTCCGGAGGACTGACCGACCGGCACCCGCCGGGGACGGTCGTCGTGCCCGACGCTGCGATCCGTGACGAAGGTGTGTCCTATCACTACCTGGCGCCTGGACGCACCGTCCATCAGGATCCAGGGGTGCAGGGGGCGTTGCGTGCGGCGCTCGATGACGCAGGATTGCCTCACGTCGGTGGTGCCGTGTGGACGACCGATGCCCTGTTTCGGGAGACTCCACAGCGGGTCACCACGAGGATCGCCGAGGGCGCCGTGGCCGTCGACATGGAAGCAGCCTCGCTGGCGGCGGTGGCCACCTTCCGCGCGGTTCGCCTCGGACATGCGGTGTACATCGCCGATACGCTGCACGGCGACGAGTGGGATTCGACGGCTCTCGTCAATCCAGATACCGGCTTTCGCCGCCGCCTCCTCGCCGCGGCGATACGGGCCTGTCTCGATGCCTGACGGCGGAAGGGCTCTCTACAGTACGGACCATGACTGGACAGCCGCGGCCGCTCATCGAGGGCCAGCCGGTGCTCGTCGTGATCGACATCCAAGGCGGGGCGCCGAGCGGTGATGGTGCGAGCGCCATCCCGTTCATGCCCGGATATCAGGAGAACATGGCGCGGGCGCCGGCGCTGATCGAGCAGGCACGCCGTTGTGGCGTGCCGATCGTGTTCTTCCAAGAGGCGCACCGCAGGGATCTGGTCGATTTCGGACGGGAGCTCGACGGTGTCGAGGGAGTGCACCTGCTCGAGGGCGACCCGGGAACGGAGGTCGATCCCGCGCTGGGGATGCGACCCGACGATTACTTCATCCGCAAGCGGCGCTACTCGTGCTTCTTCGGGACGGATTTCGAGATCCTGCTCAAGGGCTTGAAGGCGGAGACCCTCGTCCTGATCGGTGGTCACACAGACGTGTGTGTGCATTACACGTTCGTGGATGCCCATCAGCACGACTACGTCTGCCGGGTGGTGGAGGATTGCGTGGCGGGATCGAGCCTCGAGGCCCATGAGGCCGCGCTGCGCGCCATGGAATACCTCCAGACAGGGGCGCGCCGTACCATGTCCGACGTGATCGTCGCCTTCGACGAGTTCCGCAGCTCGAAGGCGGCGCCGAGCGCGGTGACCGGCTGAGGAGAGAAACATGGCTGAAGACTCCGCAGGACGGGCGTGGCTACCGCCGCGCTGGGTGGTGCGGTCGGCGTGGGCGATACACCGAGCGCTGTATCGCTTCACCGGTGGCCGCCTCGGCCTGCGGCTGCCCAAGATGGGCGGGTACGGATTGGCTCGGCTCACCACCATCGGTCGCCGCAGCGGCGAGCCGCGCAGCGTCATGATTGGCTATTTCGAGGACGGCGACGACATCGTCACCATGGCCATGAACGGTTGGGCCGACCCGGAGCCCGCATGGTGGCTCAACCTCCAGGCCCATCCGGAAGCCACCCTCGACCTCCCCGATGGCGAGCGCAACGTGCGAGGGCGAGCCGCCGCCGGCGACGAGCGATCGCGGCTGTGGGCGGAATGGAGCCGCATCGACAAGAACCTCGACGCCTACGCCGCCCGCCGCTCCAGAGAAACCGCTGTCGTGATCCTCGAGCCGATCTCTGCAACGTCAGAGTGAGCCCGTTCCGGGAACGGATGCGCCGAGACACCGTTTCGATCTGGCGTCGACCTGCCCGGTCGCCCCATTGGCCCAAACGAGACGCTTCGCATCCAACGGGGGGCTGTGTCCGTGTGAGCGTCTTCGGCAGAACAGTGACTCGCCAGTCTCGGACGGAGAGAACGTACCAAGCCGGCGCCGTTTCCACTCATCAGCCCTCAGCCGTTTCCAACCGGCCAGACGCACCGGCTTCACGGAGCAGCGTGTAGTCCTCCTCGTTCTGATCTGCGTAGCGGCGTGCAAACTCCGCGACGGCCGAGGCGAAGGTGTCGTTGGTCCCCAAATAGCCGGCGATCGCAACCGGGTCACCGGATCGTGAGTGCCCTCTCGCCAGCGTCCATCCACACAAGCCTGCGTACTTGGCCATCGCCCGCGGATCCATCGCCTCGACATCTGCGCTGCCTTTCATGTCTCGCAGCTGTCGAAAGTAGAAGTCACGGCCGTGTCGTCCTCTGACCCAACCCAGGAAGATGTCGCTTGCGGCCTGGATGAGTCGCTGTCCCTCCACAACTCTCTGGCCCTGCTGTTCGTAGACACTCGGGGGCAGGTGGTCCTCGAGCACTGAGGGTGATGCCTCCTTGGCCTGGAGGAACAAAGGATCGTTGTGATCGCGGCCCTCGAGCAGCGCGATGAAGCATCTGGTCCCGACGCTTCCCACCCCTACCACCTTGTGCGCCACATCGACGATGCGATACCGCGACAGCAATATCTTGCGATCCTCGCTCAGCGACTGCACATAACCCTGAAAGGCCTCTTGGACGAGCTCGTCGGCCTCAGCTGGATCCATGATTTCGCCCGCGTCGTGCAGCGGGACCACGTACGGTGGGTCCGCGAGAATCTTGAATTCGCCGTCGACCAAGGCCGCAAGCTTCGACCGGGCGTGGAGGCTGTTGCGCCTCGTCGCCTTCGTGAGCGTGCGCTTCACGGCCTTCTTGCCCTTCGTTCGCTCAGCCATCGCAACGATGTCCTTGGCTTTGAGGCGGGAATACCAGATGGCCAGCGTCGGCATCTCTGCGAACTCGGCCATAGCGCGTTGATATGCGCGAACCGAACGAAACGCAGCACGACGACTCTCCGCCTCGTCGAATCCGTTGTGACGTCCGGCGACGACGACACTCGCGGCGAGACGCTTGACATCCCATTCCCACGGGCCAGGCAGGGTCTCGTCGAAGTCGTTGATGTCGAACACGAGTGTCCGTTCGGGTGTTGCGAACACTCCCAGGTTGGACAGGTGAGCATCGCCGCACGCCTGCACGTCGATGCCGGTCGTGGGACGGGTCGCAAGATCCGCCGCCATGACGGCGGCCGCACCTCGGTAGAACGAGAACGGCGACGTGAGCATCCGGCCATGGCGGATGGGTACAAGCGACGCAACCCGATCGGAATTCTGGGCCTCGACGATTGCGACGGGATCCGGACGGTTGCTTGCAGGCAACCAATCGGCATGGCTCGATCTCGGCACCTGGGCCCGTGCCGCTTTGCCGAACTGTCGCCGCTGGTCGACGGTCGTGCGCGTCGTCATGTGCGAAACCTCCTTCTCAACTGCGAGGGCTCGCGTCGGATGCACTCGCACTCATGGGCCTGCCCCTTCTTCGGTGAGGCCGAGCATGTCGGGATCTGCCGACGGGCGACCTGGATCCCGACACCGGTGGGGGATGCGTGATGAGCACAGTGCGCGATAGGAAATCGGCGATGAAACCGAGTTTT
>JBFISM010000214.1:0-3849 GCA_041608535.1 Acidimicrobiia bacterium | reverse complement strand
GAATGACCAGCCGCAACGACCGATGATCATGCAGCACCGTCCCCAGGTTCTCGCCCGTCACCGCATGGGACCCGCCCCGCTCGTTGGTGAAATAGAGCACTCCCTCGTCGGTGAGAGGCCGAAAGGCGCCGTGGCCGATGAAGTGGAGCACGTGAATCGGGTCTTGCCACAGGCGCTGCTGCAGCTTCTCGAGAGTGGGCGTTTCGAGCCGCTCTAGCGTGACCGAGCCCTCGCGCATCAGGCGACCTAGCGCCTGCTGCAGCCGCTCCCACTCGCCTTCGACGTCCAGCTCCGGAAGGTTTGTCGGATCGGACACGACCGCCAAGATGTGCAACGGCAGATCGACACCCACCGGCCGGGGCGGTCGGGTCAGGTCGACGTATCGCACGAGTGGCGTATCCGACGACACGATCAGGAATCGATTGAGATCGTCGCTGTACAGGAACTCCCAAGGAACGTCGTTGAGTTGCGGTGAGCTGCCCAGGCGAAGGCGGATCCGGAGGCCGGCGTCGCGCCGTTCCGCCTCGTCGATGCTTCGGACCAGCGAAGTCCGTGTGGCGCCTGAGAAGACAGTGTCGTAGAGCGTGCGTCCGAAATCCCTGGCGTGACGCATTTCCGGCGAATCGCTGCGCCGAGTGCCCCGCCGAGTGTGGCCGATCCGGAGGATGAAGATCTCGAGATCCTGGGGTGAGAACGGCCATTCGAACGGTGCTTCCGCTTCTCCCGCCGGCGAGCGGAGCACCCGGGCGACGAATCCGCCGTCGGCCGGTTCGATGGCGAGATCGAAATCGAGGTACTGCCGTGTCATGGCTCCCTCATCGGTGCACGGGACACCCCGCCACTCCGAATCGAGCCTACTCCTCGGCTCAAGCAGCCGGCCGACCCGTCTCCGTCAGCGGGTAGCCTCGCAGCCTCGGAGGTGACGATGGAACAGTTGAACGGGAAGGTCGTGGCCATCACCGGCGCCACGGCGGGAATCGGACGGGCCTCGGCGCGGGCACTGGTGGATGTCGGAGCCAACGTAGCTCTGGCCGGGCGGCGCACCGTGCGTCTCGAGGAACTGGAAGTGGAGCTCGGCGACGCCGTCATGGGCGTGTCGGTCGACGTGCGGAGCGCTTCGGACATGAATCGCTTCATAGACGAGTCGGTTGCTCGGTTCGGACGCTTGGACGCGGTGGTCCCCAACGCCGGGATCGGCTCCTACGGCGGGATCATGGACCTCACCGACGATCAACTGGTCGACATGATCGAGACCAACGTCAACGGCACCGTGTGGGCGGTCCGGGCGGCGGTACCTCACTTTCGCCGGCAGGGGGGCGGCGACATCGTCATCGTCGCCTCGGTCGCGGGTCTGCGCGGTGCGGGGAACGAGGCGGTCTACGCCGCCACCAAGTTCGCCCAGGTGGGCCTCGCCGGTGGGCTGGACCGCGAGCTGCACGGCGAGAACATCAGAACCACGGTCATCGCCCCGGGCGGAGTCGCCACCGAGTTCGCCATGGGGACCGGCCGCACCGAAGACATGCCCGGCCTGGCCAACATGCTGCGGGCCGAGGACGTTGCCCACGCCATCGTCACGGTGCTCTCCCAGCCCCCGACGGTGCGCACGCTGTTGTGGTCGATGCGGCACATCACGGAGGCCGACTGACCCGCCGACGCAGCTCGGCACCCCCAGAGAAACCCGCGTGGATCACCACTTCCAGCCACGCTGCCCATCTAATCTCCCCGCCAGCGTCGCAAGCCAAGGGGATTGCACATGCCGGGCCTCACCACCGACCAACTGGACCGATTGGCACGGGATGGGTTCCTGGTCGTCGAGGACATCCTCGGTCCTGACGATCTGGCAGACATCGAGGCCGAGTACGCCGAGATCGTCGAGCGCGCCATTTCTGGTCTTGTGGCGGCCGGCAAGCTGGCGCCGGTGCGAGGCACCACGTTCTCGGAGCGCTACAACGAGGCCATGCCGCAGCTCGACGACATGTACGACCTGTACCAGCACCTCGACATCTCGCTGCCGATGCTCGACTCGTTGCCGTCCGACGCCACCATGAGCGCCGGACCGGCGGTGTTCCGACTTCTCACCAACGAGCGGTTGCTCGACGTGGCCGAGTCGATCATCGGCCCCGAGATCTACTCAAACCCGGTGCAGCATGCCCGGATCAAACCACCCCGCAAGCACCTGCCCGCGACCGCTACCGACGCCAACATCGCCGCCACCATGTGGCACCAGGACGCCGCAGTCGTGGAGCCCGAGGCAGACGACACCGACATGCTGACGGTGTGGCTGGCGATCACGAAAGCCACCGTCGACAACGGATGTCTCATTGCGGTGCCCGGCAGCCACCTTCCGGGCACCCACACACTGCATTGCCCCGGCAAGATCTTTCAGGCCGAGATCTACATCCCCGAGTCGATCATCGACCAGCGGAATGTGGTGCCGCTAGAGGTCGGAGCCGGCGGCATGGTGCTGCTCGACCGTCGCACCGAACACGGCTCGCTCGAGAACCACACCGACGACATAAGGTGGAGCTTCGACCTCCGCTACCAGCCGGTCGGCCAGCCCACCGGCCGGTCGGTGTTCCCCGGATTCGTGGCTCGCAGCGCAGCCAACCCGGATTCGGTGCTCACCGATCCCGACGAGTGGGCCCGCCTGTGGTGGAACGCTCGCGATCGGATCGCCGGTGGAGACGTCGAGATGAAATTCGGCACCCGCTGGAACGCCAACGCCGCCCAGCCGGTCTGCGCCTGAGTCGCGGCAGCCAGCCGCTATCCCAGCGCCGCCGCCATTGCGTCGACGATCTGGTCCACCTCGTCGTCGGTGATCACCAGCGGAGGGCACATCGCCAGATGCGGCCCCAAGGGCCGGACGATCACCCCTCGCTCGAGAATGTCGTCTCGCACCGCAGCCGCATCGCGGCTCTCGTCCAGCGTGACAGCCCAGACGGCGCCTTCCCCTCGAACGTCGGTGACCAACCCGTCTTCGAGCAGGCTACGAAGACCCGCCTCGAGCCTCGCCCCGATCAGCGGCGCTCGTTCGACGAGACCCTCACTCTCCTGGATGTCGATGGCCACCAGCGCCGCGGTCGCAGCCATCGGATGACCCGAGTACGTGTAGCCGTGCTTCAAGACGAACCCCTCGTTGGCTTCCAACGCCGCCGTCGGAGCCGATCCGACGATCACACCTCCCAAAGGCAGATACCCCGAGGTCGCCGCCTTGGCGAACGTGATCAAATCGGGGACAACTCCGTAGTGTTGCGCCCCGAACCATCGACCCAGCCGGCCGAATCCACAGATCACCTCGTCGAATATCAGATAGGCGCCGTGGGCGTCGCACAGCGTCCGCAGGGAATCGAGATACCCGTCGGGAGGTGTGAACACGCCGCCTGCTCCCTGGAGCGGTTCCGTCAACACGGCAGCAACCTGGCCCGGGTTCTCCTCGAACACCTGTGCCATCATCTCGACGTTGCCGGCCGGAACGTTCACCACGTCATCCACGAACGGGCCGAAGCCATCGCGATTGGCCGATATGCCTTGGGCGCTGGTACCCCCGTAGTTGACGCCGTGATATCCGTGCTCACGGCTGATGATGATCGTCCGTTCCGGATGGCCGGCTTCGCGTTGCGCAATGCGCGCCAGCTTCATGGCCGTGTCGACAGCCTCTGAGCCCGAGTTGGCGAGAAAGACCCGACCGCCCACCTCAGGCACCAGGGCAACGATTCTGTCCGCCAGCAGTTCGGCGGGCTCGTTGGAGAACGGTGCGAAGGTGTGATACGCCGCAAGTGTGCGAGCCTGACGTTCGAGTGCCTCCGCCATCTCAGGGCGGCCGTGGCCGATGTTCATGTACCAGAGGCT
>JBFISM010000213.1:0-3875 GCA_041608535.1 Acidimicrobiia bacterium | reverse complement strand
GGCCACGTCACCCCCATCGTCCGCACCCATCTCGTCAGCAACGTGCATGCCCGCTCCGACTTCGTCCAGTACGGCAAGAACTTCTCGTTCGAGTGCGACGAGTCGGAGGGCAGAGGCGGCGGCGACGAGCACCCGAGCCCGCTGCGCTACTTCCTCTCGGGCCTCGCCTTCTGCCAGCAGGTCTGGTACGCCAAGGGAGCCGCGCTGGCCGGGTGTCAGATCGAGGAGCTCGAGATCGATATCCGCACGTACATGGACATGCGCGGCGAGCACCGCATCGACGACATCGCCCCCCACCCGCAGTGGGTCGTCATCGAAGCCAGAGTGTCGAGCCCGAGCGACAGCGCCACGGTGCTGGCCATGGTGGACGAGGCGCACGCCCGCTGTCCCGTGTACAACCTCGTGATCAGGGCCATCCCCATCTACGAGCGAATCGAGCACAACGGGACCGTGGTCCGGTTTACCGTGCCCGACGACTTGGAGCGCGACGAGTGAACGAAGGGGCGCTCGCCGGGATTCGCGTTGTTGAGCTGTCGCGCTACATCGCCGGGCCGGTCGCCGGGAAGACGCTCGGCGAGCTGGGCGCCGACGTCGTCAAAGTGGAGGACCCCGACGGTGACCCGATGCGGTACTGGCAGGCTGGCGATCGCCGGCACAGCCCCCAGTTCGCCGTGTACAACCGAACGAAGCGAGGTGTTGCACTCAATCTGAAGGAGCCGGCCGCACGAGACGTGTTCTTGCGGCTCATCGACGATGCCGACGTGGTGATCGAGAACTTCCGCCCCGGCGTGATGGACCGGCTCGGGATCGGGTGGGAGACCTTGTCGGCGCGCAACCCCCTCCTCATCTATGCCGCGATTACCGGGTACGGCGCCACCGGTCCCTACGCAGACAGACCGGCCTACGACACGGTCATCTCGGCGATGGCTGGATTGTTCAGCCAGCTCATGGATCTCGCCGAACCGCAGCCCGTCGGCCCGGCTTTCTCAGACATCCTCGCCGGTACCTACGCCGCAATGGGTGTCCTCGCCGGACTCCAGGCACGGACGAGAACGGGTCGTGGCCAGCTGGTCGACGCAACCATGCTGCGAGCGGTACTGGGGTTTCTCGTCGAGGCGGGATCGACCCACCTCGATCAGGGTGAGTCGCCACATGCGACGACGCGGCAGCGGCGTGCCCAGTCCTACGGGTTGGTTTCCTCAGACGGCGTTCCGTTCGTGGTACACATGTCGGTACCGGAGAAGTTCTGGATCGCCGCCACCGAAGCCTTCGAGCTGACCCACCTGCAGGAAGACCCGCGCTTCGCCGATCGCCACGCCCGCCACGATCACTACGACGAGCTGCGCACCGAGCTGCGTGCTGCGGCCGCAACCCGACCGATCGCTGAGTGGTTTACCCGGCTCGAGACCGCCGGGCTGGCGCACGGCCGCATCAACGGTTTCGACACGGTCTTCGCCGATCCGCAAGTGTCCCAGCTCGAACTCGTCGAGCGGATCGCCATGCCCGGTGGAGAACGCGATCTGGTTCAGGTGGGGCCACCGCTCCGGCTCGGCGACACGCCACTACGGGTCGAACCCCCGGCGCCGGCCCTCGGCGAGCACACCGATCAGGTGCTGCGAGACCTCGGCTACACCGATGACGAGCTCGGAGCGCTCCGCAGCGCAGGTGCGATCGTATGAACCCCGACATCGTCGCCATCGACATCCACACTCACCCGCAGACCGAGGAATTCCTGGCGGCGATGGGTGCCCGCCGCCGGCAGATGGGCGAGCATTTCAGGTCGCAGCGAAACCCGGTGAGCTTCGCCGAGCAGGCCGACATGCATCGCAGCCACCAGATGATGGCGGTGCTGTGCAACAGCGACGACGAGACCGTCTCCGGTGTCCCCGGCGCACCCAACGATCTCATCGGGGAGGCGGCCGCTGCTCATCCCGACGTCTTCATCCCTTTCGCCGGGATCGATCCGCACAAGGGGCAGGCGGCCATCGACGAGATCCGCCGCTGCCACAGCGAGTTCGGCATCAAGGGCGTCGGCGAGCTGAACCCATCGCGACAGAAGTTCTTCCCCAACGACGAGCAGTTCTACCCCATCTGGGAGGCGTGTCAGGAGCTCGGCCTCGTGGTGATGTTCCACATGGGATTCGCCGGCGCCGGGGCCGGCCGACCCGGCGGCATGGGATACAAGCTCGATGCGGTGCGGGCCATTCCCTATCTCGACGACGTCGCCGCCGACTTCCCCGAGCTCGATCTGATTCACGCCCACCCGGGGTGGCCCTTCCATCATGAGGCGCTGGCGGCGTGCTGGCACAAGTCCAACTTCTACATCGATCTCTCCGGCTTCGCCCCCCGCTATTTCCCGGACGAGGTCGTGCACTACGCCAACAGCCTCATCCAGGACCGGGTGTTGTTCGGCACCGACTGGCCGGTGATCCCGGTGCAGAGATGGCTCGACGAGTTCGCCGAGCTACCGATCAAGGACTCGGTGCGCCCCAAGATCATGCTCGAGAACGCCACGCGACTCCTCGGGTTGTGAGCCGTTCCGCAAGGTGCTCCTGATCGCCAAGCGAGCACGTGTCTAAGATCCGGCTGCAATCGTTTGCAGGCGGTGCGGGTCACCGGGTGCGGTGCGACGCCCCGCCGGAGGAGGAATCATGCCGACTGCTCGTGCCACCAAACGCTCTCGCCCGACCTCACTCATCGCCATTCTGCTGCTGGCTCTGGCGTTGTTGGCCGCAGCATGCACGTCCACCGACGACGGTGATGGAGCAGCGGATACCACTGCAGCGGATGCGCCGGCCACCACGGCACCGGCTGCCGACGACGGTGACGATGGCGATGCCGGAACCGATACCACCGCTGCCACCAGCGCCCCCGATACGACAGCGGCGGAGACTGCGGGCGGCGTCAGCAATCCAGATGTGTTCATCCACGCCGCCGATGACGAGCCGACCACCCTCGACCCGGCACAGGTCGAGCCCGGCGAAGGCGGCGAGACAGTGATCCTCCAGGTCTACGAACGCCTGCTGGAGATCGACGTCGAAGGACCCGATCCGGTGCCGTCACTCGCCACGGAAGTTCCGTCGGTGGAGAACGGGCTGATATCGGAAGACGGCCTCACCTATACCTTCCCCATCCGTGAAGGAGTCATCTTCCACGACGGCTCGCCGCTCACCGCGGACGACGTGCTGTTCTCCTGGGAACGAGTCATGACGATGGACCTCCCCGATGGTGCCGCCAGCGTGCTGCTCGACGTGGTCGATTCGATGCAGGTGGTCGACGAGTTCACATTCGAGGTGACATTGCTCGAGCCGAATGCGGCGTTCCTTAATGCCGTGGTCCCGGCGATGGTGTCGTCGATCGTCAGTCAGGAATATGTCGAGACCAACGGTGGCGTCGTCGCCGGCGAGCCCAACGAGGCGATGTCCGGCACCCCCGTCGGCACAGGACCGTATGCCTTTGTGGCGTGGAATCGGAACGAGAACCTGCAGTTCGAGGTGTTCCCCGGCTATTGGGGAACTCCGGCGAATCTGGATCTGCGCATCGAGATCGGCGCCACTCCGGACATCCGTGTGCTCGGGTTGCGTGCCGGTGACTTCGACACCATCGAGGCCGATCCGTCGTTCATCGGCGACGTCGAAGGCGCCGAGGGCGTGACGGTCTTCGCCGAGGGGCTCACCGTGGAGCCGATCCACATCGCCTTCAACATGCGATTCAACCCCGACGACCTTCCCGATTCCGACAACATTCCCGCCGGCTTCTTCAACGACCCCAGGATTCGGCAAGCGTTCAACCACGTTTTCGACTACGAAGCCTTTGTCAACGGGGCGCTGGGTGGCTTCGGCGACTACAACCCGCACTACATCCCGATCGGGATC
>JBFISM010000212.1:0-3899 GCA_041608535.1 Acidimicrobiia bacterium | reverse complement strand
TTCCCCAGCGCGAACCCACGGGATCGTGGATCCAGACTGTGATGGGTTTGCGGGTGACCAGCGCTGCGGGAGTGGAGAGATTGAGCCCAGTGAGTGCGTTCGCCAAGATCGCATCGAGGCGCTTGCGATTGCGTAGCGCCCAGGCTGCGATGACCAGGCCCGCTCCCAGCCTGAGCACGCGATCGAGCGAATGCCCCGGTCTGCGTGGCAACTCGACGTACTCGTCGGCGAGATCGTGTTCCTTGACGAAATCGATGAAGGAGCCGAACGGTGGGCAGGCCAGCACCCGATGGGCGCGACCTTCGAGGTTGGACAGGATCGTGGCGAGGCTGCGATTCGAGCCCCCGAGTGGAGGGGGGGTCGCCACGAAGAGGATCGTCGGCAGCGCCTCGCCGGAGCCGGAGCTCATCGTTCTAGTAGCCGCTGAGCAGACCCATACGCCTGGCGAACTCGAGGGAGCGGCGGAAGAGCCATATCCCGAGCGGGAGCACTACGAGCGTGAACAATCCGAGGGTCGTCACGGACTGCTGAAAGCTGATCGTGAAAGAGCCGGGACTCTCGGTCATGACGGTGCGGGCCCCGTTGATCGCATAGGTGTGCGGAATGAGATACGACAGCGGTTGCAGCCAACCGGGAAGGACGGTCACCGGAAAGACCGATCCGCCGAGGATCGAGGCAACGATGGTGTAGAGCTGGATCACCGGTTGCGATTTGAGGGTGAGCATGAGCACGGCGGCCGAGAGCACCCCGATCGAAAGCGCACTGGTGAGCGCCAAGAAGGCGATCAACAAGAACTGGCCTGTGCCGGCGGCGTTGAATTGCGCACCCATGGCAATACCGAGAAAGAAGATGATGGCGAAGTTGACGATTGACAGGAATGTCTTCCACAGGTTCATGGCGATGGGGAGAAACGTCCACGGCACGGGTTCGACGAGCATCGTCTCGAGATTGCCGCGCTGGAAGGCTCGGCTCAGCGTGCCGCCGAAACCGGCCATCCCGCCCTGCATGATCGCCGTGATGGCGAGACCGATCGTTGTGAACGTGAGGTAGTCGCCGCCCACCGAGGCGCGGGCCCCGACCACGCGGCCTATGAAGTACGACATCACGAGAGGTACCGCAGTGCGCAGGATCGACAGGGCGAAGCTGAGTGGATAGCTGAGGTCCTCGATCATGTCCATCCGCCAGAAGGCGGCGATCGTGGTTCGGGTGCTGGGTAGTGCTCGTTCGCGGCGCACCCTTGCTGTCGTGGTAGCCGCGGTCATGCTGTACCCCCGTTCGTCCGACGCAGCGGAGACGCCTCCTCACCGAGGTAGATCTCTGCGAGAAGATCGCGGAGCGGTCGGTGCACCTCGCGGAGATGCTCGACGTCGGGCAGCACGGGTGTGAGTTGCGCCAGCACGTCACCGGCAGAGTGGCCCGAGGTCAACACGCAACGCACGGTGGTGCCGTCGAGGAGCGAGATGTGCGACTTGGGGAAGCCGGCTTCGGCGAGCGCCATCGCCTGCCGGGCACAATTCCCGTCGGCGAAATCGAACTCGATGCAGGGTCGGTCGAGGATCTCCCGCAACGAGTCGAGATCGCCGTCGTAACGCACCTTGCCCTTGTCGAGCAGCAAGACCCGGGAATGGAGCGCCTCTATCTCTTCGAGCCGGTGGGACGAGATCAGGGCAGCCATCTGGTTGTCCTCGACGATGTCGATGATCAGCTGCAGCAAGGTGTGCGCGGCAACCGGGTCGACCGCCCCCGTCGGCTCGTCGAGGATGAGCACGTTCGGCTTGTGCAAGATCGCCCTGGCGAGCTGGATCCGGGCACGCATCCCCGCCGAGAGCGCAAAGATCGTCTTCTGTGCTGCATGCCCGAGACCAACCAGCTCCAGCACCTCCGGGATCCGACGCCTCATCGCTTTGGGTGACATGCCCTGCATGCGGCCGTGGAAGATGAGATTCTCCGTGCAACTGAGTCGCATGAGCAGCGAGCGATCGTCTCCGGGCATCCACCCCACTTTGGCCCGGACTCGCGCCGACTCGGTGGTCGAGTCGAGTCCCATCACCGATGCCCGACCAGCCGTCGGTGTGGTGAGACCGACGAGGATGCGAAACGCCGTGGTCTTGCCGGCCCCGTTGGGGCCGACGATGGCGACGATCTCGCCGGGGTGAACCTCGAAGCTCATCTCCTCGATGGCAACGATGGGCTGTCTGATGTTGGTCCTGACCAGAGCCTTCATCCACGGCGGTGACGGGTAATACGTCTTGTGAATGCGGTCTACCGAGATGAAAGGTTCGCTGTGCACAGGCTCGGTCTTGCGGTGGTTTGTGGCGGATACGACAGCACCGGGCGCTGCACTGTGCGGCATCGAGTCCCCCCTCGGTCGAATGACCGCTCCCAGACAGAGGAGCGTATCCAGGGATCGATACTAACGTCATTTCCGGTTGGGGCGATAGGTCAAGCGCACCACTCTGCCGGATGGGGGACATGCAGTTTTCAAACCGAAATGCCTGTTCACGAGGTCTCATTGCCGGCGTCGTGACGGTGAGTCTGGTAGCGGCGGCATGCGTGTCAGGGGGTCGAGAAGGGGCATCTTCCTCGGTTGCGGCGACGTCCGGCCCCAACACGACCGCTGCGGCAGCATCGGTGCCTTCGTTGCCCGCAACGTCGCCGGAGGTCGTCGGGCGCCTCCAGCCGGAGACGGCCCCACCGGTTTCGAGTGAAGCGGACAGGGTTCTGTCGGGCGAAGTGACGTTGGCCCAGGGTTTCGTCGTCCCCGCCGGTGAGGTGTGGGCCTTCGACCCTGAAGTTTCCACCACGGTCGAGGTCGGCGCCAATGTCATCGTGGAAGGGACCCTGGTGATGCGTCCCGCACGACCGGCGGTGAAGCACACATTGCGATTCGTCGGTGTCGACGAGAGTCGCTTCGTTGGTGGCGGTATGGACGTCGTGGACAGCGATACGGGTCTCTGGGTCGTTGGCGCCGGTCGTTTGGATCTCCACGGTGCGCCGAAGGTGGCATGGGCCTATGAGTGGCAGCCCGGTTGGGAGGGCGATGAGGTTGTGGCGAGCCCAACCGCAGCCGACGACTACGACACATTCGTCGCAGTTGATTCACCAGACGATGTGCCGCCGCCGAACGCGCTCGGCCGCGAGCCAGAGCTGCTGAACCTCACCCGAAACGTCGTCATCGAAGGAACCGCCCAAGGGCGGGCGCACGTGCTCATCCGATCGACGCAACCACAGCAGATCATGTACGCCACCTTCCGTCATCTCGGCCCGCTCATCCGGAACGAGGAGGCGCGCCGTCGCGATCGGGATTCGACCGGTCGGTATCCCCTCCACTTTCACCACAGCGGTGATGGATCGCGGGGCTCCATCGTCGAGGGCGTCGTCGTCACCGACGCCGGGAATCATGCCTTCGTGACGCATGCGAGTCACGGAGTCACGTTGCGCGACACCATCGCCTACAACACCGTGGGCACTGCGTACTGGTGGGATCCAACGACGCGGGTGAATCGAGGGAACGAATCGCACGACGTCACCTACGAGCGGGTCGTGGCTGCAAGAGTGAGCGAGGGTGGCGGCTTTCAACTCGGCGAGGGCACCGGCAACTCGGTCGTCGGTTCCGTCGCCGTCGCCGCACCCAATGACAACAGCGCCGGTGGCAGCTACATGTGGCTCGGTCCGGAGGACGGGGTCTGGCGGTTCGAAGGCAACGTCGCCCACAACAGCGTCGGCGCCGGCATCTTCGTCTGGGTGAACTCGCCGACCACTCACGTCATCGAAGACTTCACTGCATATCACAACGCCAAACCCGGGATCAGCCATGGGGCGTATCGCAACTCGTACGTCTACGAGAACGTGACGCTGCTCGACAATGATCAGCAGCGTGACACGGGGGTGGCCGTGGA
>JBFISM010000211.1:0-3944 GCA_041608535.1 Acidimicrobiia bacterium | reverse complement strand
GCCATGGATGTGACGGCGCTGTCGCAGGGGGTGCCGTTCTTCCACGCCGGTGTCGACATGCTGCGGTCCAAGTCGTTCGACCGGGATTCGTTCAACTCGGGTGACTGGTTCAACAGCCTCGACTTCTCTCATGCAACGACCAACTGGGGTGTCGGGTTGCCGGTGGCAGAGAAGAACCAGGACGATTGGGGGCTGATGGCGCCGTATCTGGCCAACCCCGACCTCGCTCCGACCCAGAGCGACGTCGCGGCGTCGGTGGCGCACCTCAGGGAGATCCTCGAGGTGCGCAAGAGCTCACCCCTGTTCCGACTCACCGATGCGGTCGAGGTCATGGACCGTGTCGGATTTCACAACACCGGCTCGAGCCAGATCCCGGGTCTCATCGTGATGTCGATCTCCGACACTGTGGGAGCCGACCTCGATGAGAACGCAGACGCGATGTGGACGCTGTTCAACCCGACCGACGAAGAGATCGTGTTCACGGTTGGCTCGCTGGCCGGTGAGGACGTGATCCTGCATCCGGTGCTCGCCGGATCCGTGGATCCGATCGCACAGACGGCATCGTTCGATGTGGTCACCGGGTCGTTCACGGTCCCCGCCAGGACGACGGCAGTGTTCATCGACCAGGAGCCAGATGACACCGCACCCGAGGCCACGGCCGAGCTGGTGCTCGTGTCCGGGAATCCGAGGGCGCGCAGCAGCTACGAGGTCGTCGCCACCTGTGCCGACGATCGCGATCCGGAACCGGTGGTGACGGCGACGATCAACGGTCTCGAGGTGGAGCACGGACAGACCGTGACCTTCGTGCCTTCTCGTAAGCCAGGTTCGGCGATCATCAACGGCGTGCTGACCATCTTCGGCAGGCAATTCGCGCTCGATGTGACGTGCACCGACGAGGCCGGCAACGTCGGTTCGGCCAGCGCCCTTGTACGGCTGGGGCGGGCGCCGCGGTGATTGAGGAACCCCGGTCGAGTGTGAGTAGGTCGCTGCAACATTCCGCACCCGTTCGGGGTTCTTGTCAGCGATGACATCGACCAACAGCCGCCGGCGAGTCCTCACCACGGCCGAGGGCACCAACCGGGAGTCGTTCACCGCCACGGATTGGGCGCTGTTCCTGTCGGTGTCGCTCATCTGGGGATCGTCGTTCCTGCTGATGGACATCGGCCTCGAGGCGTTTCAGCCCGGGCTCATCACTTTGCTCCGGGTGGCGTTGGGAGCTGCGGCGCTGTGGCTGGTGCCACGAGCCCGGATGGTGCGGGTCGGTCGAGATGATTGGCCGCGCCTCGTCGCCCTGTCGTTCACGTGGGTGGCGATCCCGTTCACGCTGTTCCCGATCGCTCAGCAGCACATCAACTCGGCGGTGACGGGGATGCTCAACGGGGCGATGCCCATCTTCGCCGCCCTCATCGCGGTTGCGATGCTGGGCCGTTTGCCCTCCCGGCAGACACTCGCCGGGTTGGTCATCGGCTTTCTCGGCGTGGTTGCGATCGCAATGCCGTCGATGGGCGAGGGAAGCGCCGAGACGCTGGGTGTCGCCCTGGTGGTCCTCGCAACGGTCTGTTACGGCTTGTCGGTGAACATCGCCGCTCCGATCCAGCAGCAGTACGGCTCGATGCCGCTCATGGCACGGATGCTGGCGCTGGGGACCGTGTGGACTGCACCGCTCGGTGTCGCCGATGCGATGGAGAGCTCGTTCGCCTGGGGTCCCTTGGTGGCGGTGGCAACTGCCGGGGTCGTGGGTACGGGCATCGCTTTCGTCATCATGGGCACCCTGGTGGGCCGGGTCGGCTCCACCCGGGCGTCATTCATCACCTATGCGATTCCGGTGGTCGCCCTGGCGCTCGGTGTGGTCTTCCGCAACGACATCGTCACGCCTGTGGCGTTGGCCGGCATGGTCGCCGTCATCGGTGGAGCGCTCCTCGCATCCCGACGTGATCCGTGAGGTCGTGGCGTCTCAGCCAGGCGGTCGGCTTCGCTCCGGCCGAGACACGCCGGTACCACCACTCCTCGAGTTCCTTACGGAGGTGCGAAACGGAGTCAGCCGATGTCCGTTCCCAAAGCGGCGTTGATCTCGGCTTCGAGCCGGTCCAGCTCTCGGTACGCCTCTGCAAAACCGTCGATCTCGCCGCTGCTCGGCGGGCATTCGAAGAACGCACTTTCGGCGATGTTGATCCATGTCTCGACGGCGTCATCGACGCTCAGATCCGGAGTTGGAGTGAGATCAGCGCGATTTGACCGGAGGAATCCGAGGGTTTCGTTGCAGACGGTGCGAGAAGGATCCTGGACCATGTCTTGCTCCGCAGGGAGCGCATCGACCACCCGCGCAAAGCGCACGGCCCAGTCGTCCATGGAGGGTCGGTCGGGTGCACAGCTTGCGACCATGGCCAGCGCTACGGCCGCACTCACCGCCCGCAGCCCGGCGTGTCTCATCAGCTCAGGCTACAGCCGGTGGACACGTGTGCCGCACCCCGAGCATGCCGTCAGGAGCTGGTCAGGCGGTCGTTCCCGAGACGGCTGCGTGGATCTTGCGAGTGGTGATCTCGATCGAAGCCAGACGGTCGGCGTCACTGCGCAGCTCGGGCAGCACGGACTCCCACCGTTGGTTCAGCTTCCGTAGCGCCTCGAGGGTGGATGCCGCCAGCTCCTCGCGATGGGCGGCTTCGAGCCCGGTCATCGACTTGTCGCGGTCGGCTTGTCTCGTCTGTGCCAGAAGGATGAGTGGGGCGGCGTAGGCGGCCTGCAGTGAGAACGCCAGATTGAGCAAGATGAAGGGGTAGGGGTCCCAGCGGTAGGTGAGCGCAAGTGCGTTGAGCATCACCCATCCGACGACCATGACGGTCTGTCCGATCAGAAACTGCGGTGTTCCGAAGAAGCGTGCGAATGATTCCGCGCGACGACCGAAGGTGTCCGTGCCAAAGGCTCCGTGCATCTCCCGGGATGCCTCTTGCATGAGCTCGTGGATGGGTGTCATCGCATCTCCGTCCTTGGTGATGGGATCCGCCGTGGCAGCGGGTGGCTTGGGTGACAAGATGAGACCCACGATCGCACGACCACGTCGGTGCGCGGCGGATCCGGTGTCACGGTGGAGAGGTGTCGAGCGAGGCGTCGACGAACACTCTTGCGCCGAAACTCGCCGACATCGTGCACGGCGAGAACGCGAGCCGTTCGGCGCCGGCGTGGGCAATGCCTAGCGGGTGAATACCGATGCCGGCTCACCGAGCAGGTCGATCCTGGGTTCGACACCGAGCCCCGGTCCATCCGGTGCCCGGGTGACGCCTGCGTGATTTCGGGCGCCGCCGGTGCACGGATCGATGGTGAGCATGTCGTGGCACAACCAGGTTGCCCGCAGGTAGCGAGGGTGCGTCGCTTGCGCGAGATGCACTGCCACCGTGTCGGCGAGGACGCTGCCACCCGTTGCTTCGATGTTCATCCGCAGCCCGGTTTGCACACAGAAGTCCCGGATCCGCCGGGCACGGGTGAGTCCACCAACCCGTTCGATCTTCAGTCCGATCGCCTCGCAGGCGTCGTCGCGTCGTGCCCGGACGATATCCCCGTAGTCGACGATGCCCTCGTCGAGGATGATCGGTTGCCGGGTCGCCCGGCGCACCTGGAGACATTCGTCATAGGTCTCGCATGGCTGCTCGAAGTACGCATCGACGTCTTCGGTGAGCCGCATGAGACGGATGGCCTGATCCGGCAACAGCGCCCGGTTGGCGTCGAACGTGACCGAGTCGCCGGCGGGCAAAGCCTCGCCAATGGCCCGGATCCGGGCTGCGTCCTCCTCCACGCCCGATCCGATCTTGGGGGAGTGGATCCGGTAACCCTGTTCACGGCGGGTGAGCATGTCGGCCACCATCGCCTCCGGCGTGTCCTGACCTATCGAGCTCTGGATGGGCACCTCGTGGTCGAAGGCGCCACCGAGCAGGGCGTGCACCGGAAGGCCG
>JBFISM010000210.1:0-3944 GCA_041608535.1 Acidimicrobiia bacterium | reverse complement strand
CGATGCATCTTGTCGTTGAACCGGTCCTCGTGCTCGAGCATGAATTCGAGCGTCGACTGCCTGGTCACGAGGTCGACGAGCCCGTCGTCGCCGCCGCAACCAAGGAAGTCGGCGACCTTGGCGACGTGTGACCGCAAGTCCTCCTGCATCAGCTCGAACGAGAGCAAGAGCACGTCGGGGTTGTCGCGCTGCGCCCACCACGACGCCAGGTGCGACCAGAAGTCCTTCCCGCTTCGCTGCAGATGCGGCGCCAGGTACACGTCGAGCGACACGGTGCCCGTCTCGAACAGCCAACCTTCATAGAAGCTGTAGTACGACCGTAAGGCGGCGTGTGGGCTACGGGACGAGGCGATGTACCGGCATCCCTTTGGCCCACGGTGTACGGATAGTGGCGCTTGAAGAGCCGAGGCTCCCAGCCTTGATCGGCATCGAGGTCGATCTCAAGCGCATCAGCGACTTCGATCCACGGACTCACCTCTGAGATGTCGGCGAAGTCCATGTCGCCACGGGACCTGAGTCCATGGGCGATCTGCTGCAGCCACGTGGTTCCCGGCTTGCTCCACGGCGTGATGATGACGTCGCTGGCTCGCGGCCCGAAAGATTTGCCGTTCTCGAAAGTGATGGGTGGAAACAACAGGTTCTTCGCCTGATCATCTCGTCGAACGATCGGGCAAGGCGGTCTCTCGGCATTGTGGGAGCGTGCTTCGGTTGAGGAAGGCGACTCCGCCGGTCGGGGCGTCGTACGCTATTGGCTCCGTCCGCCGTGGAGAACAGGAGACCGGGTGGACTTTTCGATCAGCGACGAGCAGAAGATGATCGTGGAGATGGTCAGGGCGTTCGTCGAGCGCGAGCTGATGCCGTACGAGGACGAGGTCGAGGAGGCGGGGCAGATCCGCCCGGATCTGGCCGAGCAGGTGAAGAAGCGGGCGATCGCCGCCGGGATCTACGCCGCCAACATGCCGGAGGAACTGGGGGGTGGGGGCCTCGACGATCTCACCCTGGCGATGGTGGAGCGCGAGCTCGGCAAGACCAGCTACGGGCTGCAGATGCTCGTCGCTCGCCCGTCCAACATCCTGCGTGCGTGCACCGGGGAGCAGGTCGAGCGCTACCTGCTCCCCACGATCGCCGGGGACCGCATTGAGTGTCTCGCGATGAGCGAGCCCGACGCCGGTTCCGATCTGCGCGGGATGAAGTGCCGTGCGGTGCCGGATGGCGACGACTATGTGATCACCGGGACGAAGCATTTCATCAGCCACGCCGATCTCGCCGATTTTGTCATCCTGTTTGCTGCCACCGGTGAGGAGAAGACCGATCGTGGTCCCCGGAAGCGCATCACGTCGTTCCTCGTCGACATGGGTACGCCGGGCTTCGAAGTGCACCCGGGCTACGACTCCGTGTCCAACCGCGGCTATCACAACTCGATCCTGTCCTTCGACGAATGTCGGGTACCGGCCATGGCGATCCTCGGTGATGAGCACCGTGGGTTCGACGTCGCCAACGAGTGGCTGGGGGCGACGCGGCTGCAGGTGGCAGCGGTCTGTCTGGGACGGGCGGACCGGGCGCTGGCGATCGCCACAGAGTGGGCTGCGACCCGCACCCAGTTCGGCCAGCAGATCGGCAAGTTCCAGGGGGTCTCGTTCAAGCTCGCCGACATGGCGACCCAGCTCGCTTCGGCCGAGCTGCACACCTACCGGGCGGCGTGGAAGTCAGGCCAGGGCACGATGACCGACAGCGACGCTGCCATGGCCAAGCTCGTGGCGTCGGAGATGCTGTCGTTCGTCACCGACGAGGCGATCCAGATCCTCGGCGGCATGGGGCTGATGCGGGAGCTGCCCCTCGAGCGAATGTGGCGTGACGCCAGGGTCGACCGGATCTGGGACGGCACGTCGGAGATCCAGCGACACATCATCTCGCGGGCGATGCTGCGCCCGCTCGGTGGCTGATGGATCGCCAGCGACTCGGCCGGCTGTTCGATCCGCTCTCCATCGCCTTCGTCGGTGGCCGGAGAGCCCGCCTCGGCTACGCACAGTCGGCACGGCTGGGCTTTGCCGGCCAGATGTGGCTGGTGAATCCCACGGATGGCGGTGCGTACCGGTCGCTCCACGACCTCCGCGACGTTCCCGACGTGGTGTTTGTCGGGGTGGCAGCCGACACGGCGATCGACGTCGTCGCCGAGGCGGCTGCGCTGGGCGTTGGCGGAGCCGTTGCGTATGCGTCTGGGTTCGACGAGATCGGTCGATTCGATCGCCGCACAGCGTTGCTGGAGGCAGCAGGCGACATGCCGGTGCTCGGGCCCAACTGCCATGGCTATGTCAATGCATTGACCGGGGCGGCTCCTTGGCCCGATGTGACGGGGTGTGTGCCGGTCGAGCACGGTGTAGCTCTCGTGAGCCAATCCGGAAACATCGCCATCAATGTCACGATGCAGCGTCGTGGTCTGGCGCTGACGCATGTGATCACGCTCGGCAACCAGCTCGCTGTCTCCGCCGCCGAGTGCATCGGCTACCTCGCCGGAGACGAACGGGTCGCTGCGATCGGTGTCTACCTGGAAGGAATAGCCGACTCGCCGGGGTTTGCCGAGGCAGCGCTGATGGCGTCCTCCCGCGGTGTGCCCCTCGTGGCGCTGGCCGCCGGGGGATCGCAGAACGGAACCGCCCTCGTCCGCACCCACACCGCGGCGATCGCAGGTCCGCGTGCGGCGCGGTCGGCGTTGTTCGCCCGCTACGGCGTGACCGAGGTCGAGACGCCCGAGCAGCTCGTGGCCGCACTGAGCTTGCTGTCCCACGGCGGGCGGCTCGACGGGCTGGATGCGGTGTCGCTGTCGTCCAGTGGTGGTGAAGCGGCGCTCATCGCCGATCTCAGCGAGTCGACCCCGATCGTCTTCGCTCCGTTCAGCGACGAGACGGCCAGAAAGCTGAGCCAGGTCCTGGGCGGGTGGGTGACCGTCTCCAACCCACTCGACTATCACACCTACATCTGGGGTGACCGGGACAAGATGACCGAGTGTTTCAGCCTGGCTGTCGACGAGCACGACGTTGCGATGCTGATCCTCGACTGGCCGGCTCCCGGGATCGAGGACACCGACTGGTGGCCGACGCTCGATGCCTTCACCGATGCCGTCGCTGCCACGGGGGTGCGCGGCGTCGTCGCGACGACGATCACGGACAACCTGCCGGCCGTGGTTGCTGATGTGCTCACCACTCGAGGTATCGCAGTTGCCCCGGGCCTGGAGCACGCACTCGGCGCCATCGAGGCGGCCCGACCGGTGACCGTCGCCACCGAGCTCCACGCAGTGGGTCCGCCAGACCCGGTACGTGTTCCCGTTGACGAGAGTGAAGCCAAGGAGCGGTTGCGCACGTTTGGTCTGCCGGTCCCGCGGGGGCGGGCAACGAACCGTGGCGGGCTGCGTGCCGCCGTCGAGGATGTCGGTGTTCCCGCAGTGCTGAAGACCCTCGGAGTTGCGCACAAGAGCGAGGCAGGAGGTGTCGCTGTGGATCTCGCCTCGGTGGATGCCGTCGAAGCCGCCGCGGCGGCGATGGCTCATCTCGGCGATCGATATCTCGTGGAGCAGTTCGTTGATGGGGTCGTTGCTGAGCTACTGGTGGGTGTCGCCAGCGATCATCCCGCGGGATGGACTTTGACGGTGGGCTGGGGCGGGACGATGGCCGAGCTGATAGCCGACTCGGTGACGCTGCTCCTTCCCGTCGCCGACGGCCAGATCGAGCATGCCATCGGCCGCCTCGCCGTCGCCGCATTGCTTGGTGGGTTTCGTGACGGGCCTCGAGCGGACCTGCCGGCCGCCGTTACGGTGATCGGCGTCCTGGCTGCGCACGCTGTCGAGACTCGAACCGAGATCGAGGTCAACCCGCTGCTGGTCTGCAAGACCGGAGTCTGGATCGCAGATGTCCTCATGGTCGAGCTCCGTGATGGCGATGAGTGACGCT
>JBFISM010000209.1:0-4000 GCA_041608535.1 Acidimicrobiia bacterium | reverse complement strand
GCGTCGTGGCATGAAAGCGAGCGGTCCCGCAGAAAGCGTCCGGCCTCCCAGCAACGCTCGACGTGAATGGGGCCGAGCGATCCGAGGAATGACGTGCCGTGGATCGATTCGAGGCCGAACGGGGGACGGGGGCTCTGCTGGAGTGTTCCCGTGAGGTCTCCGGTGGGCCGGCGCAACGACAAGGTGGCCAGGATCCGCTCCGTGTGGTCGACGACGGCGATCTCGTAGTCGTCGCTCCGGCTGGTCTCGATGGGTTTGCCGGTTGCGGCGAGGCCGTGAACCACGGCGGGGTCGTAGAACCCCGCATCGATGTAGCGCTGCGTCCGCCACCGGCTGATGCGATGCGCCATCTCGTTGAGCTGGCTCCTGGTGCCGATGATCACCCGTGCGTCGTTGTCGTTCATGGCGCCATGGTGCGGCAAGCCGGGTCTTGCCGGTATCCGGGTGAGCCCCCAAATTGCCCTAGGGGATGTAGGGGTACCGGCGATGTCACTCCCGTCCTGTACGGTGCATGCCGATGCATTCCTCTACCGTCGCAACCGAGATCGATGAGCTGGACGGTCTCATCGCCGGCGGCGAGCTGCGACGGGCTGCGGCAGTGCTGGCCGAGTTGCGGCTTCGATGGCGGACGGCGCCCGACGACTTCACCGAAGACTCGGTTGCCCGACTACAGCGCCAGGCGGCCGACCTCGGTGACGCCCGGCGGGGTCTGATCGACGGCGCGCTCTCCGACACCTTCGGTTACGACTCGTTTCGCCCGGGCCAGCGCCAGATCATCGAGGCCGTGGTGGGCGGTCAGGATTGCATCGGCATCATGCCCACCGGCGCCGGGAAGTCGCTCACCTACCAGCTCGCCGCTCGAGTTCTCGGTGGCACGACACTGGTGATCTCACCGCTGATCGCGTTGATGAAAGACCAGGTGGATGCGCTCGACGAGGTGGGGATGCGGGCGACGTATCTCAATTCCAGCCTGGGCGCGTCCGAGCGTGATGATCGGATCGCCAGGATGCGGGCGGACGAGTACGAGCTGGTCTACGCCGCACCGGAGGGCCTGGAAGCATCGGTGGGATCGGCGCTCGGTGGGATGGATCTCAGTCTCATCGCCGTCGACGAGGCGCACTGCATCTCGCAGTGGGGCCACGACTTCCGTCCTGCGTATCGCAAGCTCGCAGGTCTCAAGACACGATTCGGCGTGCCGGTGCTGGCCCTAACCGCCACGGCAACACCGGAGGTCATGGCCGACATCGAGTCGCAGCTCGGTCTGCGCGACCCCGTGAGCTTCCGTGGCTCGTTCTACCGGTCCAACCTGCACATCCATGCGCTGAAGAAGGGGGAGCACGACGGGCGGCGGGTGCGGGCCAAGCAGGCAATCGGCAAGCTGTGTCTCGCTCGCAAGGGGGACAGCGGGATCGTCTACACCCTGGGACGTGCTTCGGCGGAGTCGACGGCCGAGTATCTCATCAGCCTCGGCATTCGGGCGCTGCCGTATCACGCCGGGATGTCGGCGGAAGACCGCACCATCACCCAAGATGCTTTCATCCGTGACGAGATCGATGTGGTGTGCGCCACGGTGGCGTTCGGTATGGGGATCGACAAATCAGACGTGCGCTACGTCATCCATCGCGACATGCCGAAGTCGATCGAGGGGTACTACCAAGAGATCGGGAGGGCCGGTCGTGACGGCGCCGACGCCGACTGCATCTTGTTGTATTCGTGGGTCGACGTGCTCAACCTGGAGCGGATGACCGGCGCCGGTGAGCTGGCCGAATGGCACTCGTCTCAGATCCGGGCGATGTACAACTGGGCGGAACGATCCGGCTGCCGCCACCAATCGATCGCGGCGCATTTCGGCGAGACCATGGGTCGCTGCGAGACATCATGCGATTCATGCACCGGCCGCGACGTGCTCGCCGGCCTCACCGGCAAGCCACCGCGGACGCTGGATTCGACCTCGCCTTTGGTGCGAGGCTCGCCTCTGTTCGAAGAGCTGAAGACGCTGCGCCGCCGTCTTGCCGACGAACGTGGCGTGCCCGCGTACGTCGTCTTCAACGACGCCACCCTCCTGGCGATGGCCGAAATTAGACCGACCACCAAAGCCGAGATGCTCGCCGTCAGCGGCGTCGGCCCCAAGAAGCTCGAAACCTACGGCGACGCCTTCCTCGACATCCTCCGCTCGCAAAGCTGATCTCGGGTCTGTCCCCCGTAGGGGGGAAGGTCCCTGCGAGCCCGTAGGGCTCGGAGGTAGGGGGGCATGGCGATCACCCTGGGATGCTTGTGCCGTGACCCACGGCTTCGACGGGAGCCGATTGCGGAAGGGGATGCTGGCGAAGAGGATGGCGGGCAGTGCCTCGGACGGCTTCGACCGGAGCGGCGAGTACAGGTGGCGGATGCTGGCGAAAGAGGTGGAGTGTCGGGCTAGCGGACCTGGTTCGGTCGGGTCGTCTGGTGGGGGTGGCGGATGCTGGCGAAGCAACGAGGCCGGGCCGGTCGGAGCGCTCGAGGAAATGTGCGAAGAAATCTTGGAAATCTTCGGGTTTTCTTTGCCACAGGTGGGTTTGGGCCGGTTTCTGTCACACCTGGTTGAGATGATGGGTGTATGGAAACGAAGGCGACACATCTCGATAGGTCTCTTGGTCAGGTGTCGACGGATGCGATCGAACAAGAACTCGCCGCCCTCGAAGGTCTCGCTGGCCAGGTCCGTGCCCGCCAAGTGACGTTGCTTCGTGAGATTGATGTTCGGCAGGTTCCCGACGCCGACGGGTGTGTCAGTTTGAAACAGTGGGCCACCGGCAGGTTGGATGTGCACCCCACAACCGCTGGCGAACTCGCCTTCTTAGCTAAAACCGAACCCACTAGCCCTGAAATCGAAGCGCTGACTGGGGGTGGGGTGTCGTTTGATCGGGCCGCCGCTTGCGCTCGTCTCCGTGCTGCCGGTGCCAGCGAAGACACATTGGAACGATCCCAGGGAGTCGCGGTTACCCAGATACGACGCCTCATCAACCAGCACCAGCTGACGACACGTCGGGACGAAACAGAGGCGTTCACCCAACGCTATCTGTACGCCCAGTTCAGTCTCGACACATCATGGTTGCAGGTGCATGGTGGACTCCCCGGTGTCGACGGAGAACGAGTCCTGGCTGGGTTGGATCAACGCAGCGACCGGCTCGTATCTGAACACGATGAGCAACGACCCCGATTGGCGCAACGCCGCGCCGATGCCCTGGTGACGTGGGCGATGGATGAACTCGACACTGATCTCACCACGGGTGAACCAGTTGATGGGGAGGGACGGTCGCATCGCCTGGTGGGGTCGATCTTCATCGACGCCACATTGGCTGGCCCCACCCGAGGTCAAGCCGGTGCCACCACTCTGAACGGTCTCACGGTGGGACCCAACACCCTCCACGAACTGCTCTGTGGCGGCACTATCGACGTCACCCTGGTCGACAACGGCCAACTGAAGGCAGTGGGGAAGGCGGGGTCGAAGATCCCACCCAAAACCCGCCGCTACGTGCTGGCACGTGACGGGGGGTGTACTGCGGATGGGTGTGTCAGCCGCTACCGGCTCCAACCCCACCACATCTTGGAACGATCACACGGTGGCAGCGACGACCCCGACAACCTCACCACCTTGTGCTGGTTCCACCACCACGTCGTCGTTCACCAACGCGGCTACACCATCAACCCCCACTCGCCACCCGGCAGACGCCGCTTCCTCAAACCCACCCGAGCACCCCCCAACTAACCGAACAGCCGGGCTGTGCAACCACGCGTCGCAGCGACGCCGCAGCCCGCTCTGATCTACACCCATCCGTGAAGGCAACGAAGAAGAAGAAGAAGAAGAAGAAGAAGAACGACCTGCGACCGACAAGTGTCGCGGCCTATAACCCGTGGCGCCCGGTAGCGACAGCGTCAGCGAGCGGACCCAACCAAAAACCGGCGCCGCATTCGCACGCACCCGAACGGGTGCGGCGATTCCCCCACTGACACCCAAGGCGGC
>JBFISM010000208.1:0-4034 GCA_041608535.1 Acidimicrobiia bacterium | reverse complement strand
GCGACGAGTATGAATCGGCCATGTTCGCCCCCCCCCCCCGGTGGATCAGACGCCTCGACTCGAGGGTACCAAGACGGCAACGTCGGTGCTGACAGCGAGTTCTGCGAATCCGGATGCTCCGTTCATGCGAGGGGTGAGCCCCGAACCCACGAGGTGTTTCTCGCGCACTGAACGCGGACGGGAAGAACTGCCCCGACGGGGTCGTCAAGCGATGGCGTCCGCCTGGGAACCTCTGGGTGGGTTGCGCCCGTCCCACTTTCAACTGCGGTCGGTTCCGACCGGCTGCACGAACGTTGAGTGGAGGCGTAGGGATGACAACTCGATCGATGGTGCAAATGAAAGCAGCCAGGAAGGTTCGTTTGGCAACTGTTGGCGTGGCGCTGAGTCTGGTGGTAACGGGCTGTGCCAACTCGGACGACAGTGGCACGCCGGATGCGACGACACGCTACGGAGGGCTGGACAACACGGTGTTGGTGGCACCACCGGACACGACCACTAGGGATCGGTCCGCTCGAGGTGGTGACGACATGGTCGAGCCGACCGAGGATCCGGCGCGCTCGGTGGCGTCGACGGCGGCGCCCGGAGGCGTAGCGGAGTTCCGCACCGACGGCGATGCGATTGCCGCAGAGCCATATGACACGACCATCTTCCAGGACTACGGCACGAACGCTCCGGTGGCGACTGCGGAGGACAGGTTCTCCACGTTCGCCGTGGATGTCGACACCGGCTCGTACACCATCGGGCGCCGGTTCATCAGCGATGGTTTCCTTCCCCAACCCGAGAGCGTGCGGGTGGAGGAGTACGTCAACTTCTTCGATCAGCGATACCGCCCGCCTGCAGATGCCGCGTTTGCCATCGATCTCGAAGGCGCCCCGACACCGTTCGTCTACGACGACGACTTCTACCTGCTCCGAGTGGGGATCCAGGGCTACGAGGTGGACGTCGAGGATCGGCCACCGGCCAACCTGACGTTCGTCATCGACGTGTCCGGTTCGATGGACCGGGAGGACCGGCTGGAGACCGTCAAGGACGCATTGGCGCTGCTCGTCGGACAGCTCGAACCATCCGACCAGGTCGGCATCGTGGTGTACGGCTCCGAGGCCCGAGTGGTGCTCGAGCCCACGGCCGTCGAGGACGACGACTTCATCCTCGATGCCATCGAGGAGCTGCGTCCCGATGGGTCCACCAACGCCGAAGCCGGGTTGCAACTCGGCTACGACATGGCGAACCGAGCGTGGACTCGCAATGCCATCAACCGGGTGATCCTGTTGTCCGACGGTGTCGCCAACGTGGGGGAGACGGGTCCGGAAGCGATCCTCGAGGAGATCGGCCGGCAGGCGGACGACATCCAGCTCGTGACCGTCGGCTTCGGTATGGGCAACTACAACGACGTCCTCATGGAGCAACTCGCCAACCAGGGCGACGGCTTCTATGCCTACGTCGACACGCTCGACGAGGCGGAGCGGATCTTCGTCGATGGTCTCTCCGGCACGCTGCTCACCATCGCGAAGGACGCCAAGATCCAGGTCGAGTTCAATCCGGACGTCGTGTCCGAGTACCGGCTCATCGGGTTCGAGAACCGTGACGTCGCGGACAAGGACTTCCGCAACGACGACATCGACGCGGGCGAGATCGGCGCCGGGCATTCGGTGACGGCGTTGTACGAGATCGAGCTGCACGACGACGTGCGGTCCCGTGATGGCGTGGCCACGGCCTTCTTGCGCTGGGAGGACCCGGACACGGGAGAGGTGATCGAGATCGACGAAGAGATCACGGCTGGCGAGCTCGCCGGTCGCTACAGCCAGGCGAGCGACACATTCCAGCTCGCCTCCGCCGTGGCAGCGTATGCCGAGCTGCTCCGTGACTCTCGCTGGTCCCGTCACTACGACATCTGGGACGTCCAGGCCGAGGTCGAGCGCATTGCCAGCGGCGCCCTCCGCACCGACACCGACGTCGCCGAGTTCGCCGACATCGTCGACCACGCCGCAAGACTCATGGCCTGAGGTCTGTCCCCCTTTCGGGGGGACAGACACGGAAGTCTCGAATCGGGGCTGCGCAAACGGCACCTTGGTGGGGTGCATCGGGAACGGTCGACGGATCAAGCCCAAGAGCGGGCACGGGCGTTTCGGAAGGAGATGACTCCGTCCGAAGCGGCTTTGTGGCAGCGCCTGCGGCGCGGACAGCTCGGTGTTCGGTTCCGTCGCCAGGAACCCATCGGTGAGTTCATCGTCGACTTCGTCGCACTCAACGACAAGCTGATCGTCGAAGCAGACGGCGCCGGCCACGGTGAGACCTCTTGGGACGAGTACCGCGAGGTGTATCTCGAATCGCTCGGCTACCGCATCCTCCGCTTCGAGAACATCTCGATCGCCACCTAACTCGACTTCGTCGTCAACGAAATCAGACTCGCCCTCATCCAAGACTGACTGGGTCACCATGGGTCTGTCCCCCGCAGGGGGGAAGGATCCAGAGCGGGAGCTCCGACCGAGCGGAGCTCTGGTAGGGGGCTGGCGACCTCCCACGGATGACTGGGTCACGGTACGGGCATCCGTGGGCGATTGACGGCCCCCCTACCCCTGCTCCGTGCTTCGCACTCTCGCAGGGGGCCCCTTCCCCCCTCCGGGGGGGACAGACCAGTCTTCCCTACCCCGTCTTCGCTGCTGCGCAGCTCTCGCCGGGACCCTCTTCCCCTGTGCCGGGGGACAGACGGGTAGCCTGGCCGGCATGGAATTGGGAGAGAATGCATCTGCGATCGTGACCGGGGGCGCCTCGGGATTGGGGGCGGCTACCGCACGCCGGTTGGCTGAGGATGGGGCGCACATCGTGATCGCCGATGTGCAGGCCGAGCTCGGAGAGCAGCTCGCCGGTGAGATCGGTGGGGCGTTCGTCGAGACGGATGTCACCAGCGAGGAGCAGGTGGCGGCTGCCGTCGATGCTGCCGTGGAGATGGCGTCGCTGCGGGCCTTGGTGAATTGCGCCGGCATCGGGTCGGTGGCCCGCACACTCAACCGTGAGGGCGAGCCGCACGACCTCGGTATCTTCGTCAAGGTGATCACGATCAATCTGATCGGCACCTTCAACTGCATCCGGCTCGCCGCTGCTGCGATGGCCGGGAACGACGTCGATGATGGCGACCGCGGTGCGATCGTGAACACGGCATCGGTCGCTGCTTTCGACGGTCAGATCGGCCAAGTGGCGTACTCGGCATCGAAGGGTGGTGTCGTGGGGCTCACGCTGCCGGTGGCTCGCGACCTGGCGGCGATCGATGTGCGGGTGAACACGATCGCACCAGGGATCATCGACACGGCGATGCTGGCCGCCCTCCCCGATGCCGCGAAGGAGTCGCTCGGTCAGCAGGTGCTGCATCCGCAACGGCTTGGCCAGCCCCGGGAGTTCGCCGAGCTGGCCCATCTGCTGCTGACGCACGGATACATGAACGCGGAGACCATCCGTATGGACGGCGGTATTCGTATGGCGCCGAAATGAGAGCCGGGTAGCGACGGTGAAACCCCCACCCACACTGCTCGTTTTCGACGTCAACGAGACGCTGCTAGATCTCGGTGGGCTGCGCACGGCCTTCTCGAATGCCTTCGGTGGCACAGACCAGCTTGGCGAGTGGTTTCTTCGCATGCTGCTGGGTGCGATGGTGGCCAATGGCGTCGGTCAGTACCGGCCGTTTCTCGAGATCGGCGCCGAGGCAATGCTCGTCGTGGCGGAGCGGCATGGTGTGGAGCTGACCCCTGATCGAGCCGTAGAAGTGGTGTCGGTGATGCGTTCACTGCCTCCGCATCCCGACGTGCCGGCTGCAATGGACCGGCTGACAGCGGCAGGGGTACGCAAGATCGCACTCACCAACGGCTCGCAGGCAACGGTGGAGGCCCAGCTCGACAACGCAGGGATTGCTCATCACTTCGAGACGATGCTCTCGGTGGAGAGCGTGCGGCGATTCAAACCGGCGCCCGAGGTGTATCTCATGGCGAGCGCCCGGACCGACGTCTCTATCGATCACATGATGATGGTCGCCGCCCACGACT
>JBFISM010000207.1:0-4037 GCA_041608535.1 Acidimicrobiia bacterium | reverse complement strand
GTCCCTCCGAGCCGATGCTGTCATGCGCAAGCATCACGCCCTCAACGTTGTTCGTTCACCAGCTCGATGATCGAGAACAACATGGCGCCCTGCGGATCGGCGACGACGGCCATCCGACCCACACCGGGCAGATCCATGGGCGGCACGATCACGCTGCCGTCATTCGACTCGATCGTCGCTACGGACGCATCCACGTCGTTGACGGCGAAGTAGACACCCCAGTAGCTGGGGACCTCCGGACCGATGGTCGGCGGCCGCCCCATCATCCCGGCGGCGGCGTGGCCCTCGACGTTGCCGTCGGCCCAGAACGCCGTGTACGGCCCGTTGGGTGTGTCGGCCACCTCGGTGCGGTAGCCGAAGACGCGCTTGTAGAAGTCCTCGGCCGATTCGGTGTCGTCGGTGATCAGCCCGTTCCAGGTGAACGACCCGTGCTCATTGGCGAGCTGGGCCCCGGTGTGGGTTCCGGGTTGCCACAGGCCGAAGGCTGCACCTGTGCAGTCGGCGACAAACGCCATGCGGCCGGTGTCCATGATGTCCATCGCATCTACGACGACGGCGCCTCCCGCCTCTTTCACCTCGTCGATGGTCGCGTCCACGTCGTCGACGTTGATGTAGGTGCTCCACATGGGGGGCGTCCCGGCCTCGACCTGTTCCGGCATGAGCTCGCCCATCCCGGCCACGACCTTGCCCCCCTTGGTGAACATGGTGTACGGCGTCCCCTCGTCCTCGCCGACGGGCATCGAATTCCAGCCGAACACCGTGCCGTAGAAGCTCTTGGCGGCGTCGGTGTCGGTGGTGGCGAGATCGATCCAGCTGGGGACCCCGTGGGCGTACCCGGTGCGTTCCGGCATTGATGCTCCTTGTCGTGTGGCCCGTCCAGGCTACGGGATCGGGATGGGTCTCGACGGGGCTGTATCAGCCTTCGGCCCGGCGGGGCTCGCTCAGCAGACAGCTTCGGAGCTGGCTGGCTCAGCCGGCGGTGCGGCGGAGGGCTCGTTGCGTGGCGGCGGCCCGAGCCTGCGTCTCGTCGGGGGTGGATGTCTCCCACCACGGCCGGCCCCGCTCGCCGAGGGCGACCTTGGCGTCGTGCGCCCTCGAGCGTGCCCGCCGCTCTGCTTGCTCATCGCCGGCGGCAAGGGCGTCTCGCACCGCCCGTCTCGCCGCCATCAGCTCGTTGACCAAGCGGGTGCGCACGTCGTCGGGGAGCGACGGGTCGGTGGCTTGCCACCGTCTGCCGTCGATGATGACGTAACGGCCGTCAGGCGTGTTGTCCGCCACGGCGATTCCACTGGCTGAAGGAGGCAACGCTGCCGCCGTCGGGCCGGCGTAGCCACGGATAGGGATGGATCTCGGCGAGTTCGAGTTTGCCGGCGATGCGGCGGAAGCCGGGGACGGGGGCAAACGTCACGGCGGGGCGACGCTCGGCGAGCACCGCAGCGGGTCTGCCGAGGTGGATCTCGACGATGCGCCGCCGTGAGAGATCGGCGAGCGTTTCCGCCAGAAACACGAGTCGTTTGGCAGCGAGCCGGAGCGTACGCAGCAGCGGCTCGTCGAATACGAAGACCACCGGCAGGTCGGGATGGGCAGCGAGCGCCGGATCCGCGTCACCCATCGACTCTGCGGTGAGCCACACCACATCGGGATCACCCGTGCCGTCCACTGCGGCCGGTCCGCCGATCTGGGTCGGGTCCTCCGGATCGGATGGCTCCGGCGTGCGATGGCGAGGTGGGGTCTCCGGCCAGCCGCTGATCGGGCAGTCGTCATCGTGGGGGCAACGCACGCACAGCCCCGGAGCGCGCTGCAGCACCTGGCGGCGGCTGAATCCGTACACCTTCTGCTTCGAGAGACCCACCGTCCATTGCCAGCCGAGACGGTTGGCGGCGCGGGATCCGTCGAGCAGATGACGGAAGAACCAGTCTTCCCCGTCACGCCACGGTGCGTCGTGACGCACGGCCCACTGGGACGCCAGCCACATCCGTGTCTGATTCACCAGCCATCCGTCGCCGTGGAGCTCCTCGAGGTTGGTTCCGATACAGAGCATGTCCTCCGGCCAGGGCTCCCGGTCGGGGTGCGGCTCCGCCTGCCGGTAGCGCACGCCGTCCCGGGTGGCTCCGCCATATGTCGCATACCAATGGCGGGCGTACTCCTGCCACAGCAGCTCGAAGCGAAACTTGCGCACGTCTCGGGCGGGTCCCCCCGCGACGTGGTCCCAGACGCGTCGTAGCGGGAGCAGTCCGTGCCGGATGTACGGCGACAGCTTCGAGGCGCCACGCCGATCCTCGGGCAGAACCTCGTTGCGTCGTGCCGCGTAGCCGGTGACGTCGAACCCGGCCAGTGCGGCGTCGGCTGCTTGCTGGCCACCGACAAAAGCCTCCGATGCGTGTGACGGACCCGAGAAGAGACCGGTGAGGTTGCTGGCGACCCAGTCGATCACCCCGGGCCGTTTCAGCGGCGGAGGGGCGAGCTGCGTCGACGACACCGGTTGCTGCTGCGGGCTCAGCGGGAGCCGAGCGCAGTAGCCACCATTCCCAGCCGTTCGGTGGTCACCCATGCCGGGCCTGCGAATTCGGCAAGCAGCTTGCCGGTCGTCACCTCGTCGTGGCTCACGTCGAGGAACTCGACCCTGACGATCTCCCCGCTGTCGGTGTCGATGTGGAAGAGGCCGGTGGGGTGGTGATGGGCCTGGCTGTCGGGTGTCCACACGGCGGCGACAGGCATCATGTCCAGCTCTGCTCGGGCCAGTGTCGTCCACGGTGAGCGCAGCTTGAACTCGTAGAGCGCATCGGCCACGGTGGGCGCATCCTCGACGACACCGACCAGCGTGGCGTCTGCGGACAGAAGGTCGTCGATGGCTGCGAAATCTCCGTCGTTGAACGCCGTCACGAAGCGGGCGACCAGGTCCTCCTCCGGGATGTCTTGATATGCCATCGCTTCGCCTTTCTCGCTTCGTGATGTGTCGAGGTCTGGCCTACCCCGCCGGCCGCCGGAACAAACCGCCTTCAACGTCGCGGTAGCGCCAACTCGTGCCGTGTGGCCGGCCCGCTCACCGGGGAAACCGTCCTCCGCCAACACGATATCAACGGGTGTGCGCCAATCGGGCATCGCCCCGGTTTGCTGACAAAGGAGGTCGACTCGAAGCCTCGTGCCGTGCGTCTGAGCCAATACCCGCCAATCGATCCCGGTCCGCCGTGTTCCACTACCACACCACTACCACTCACCATCGCCGCCAGGGCGCCAAGCGGAACGCGGCCACAGGCTCTCTGGTGCTCTTGGTACCAGGGATACTCCCCACAGTGATGGGGCCTCACCGGGGCCGAGATGTGGCGTACGCCGGCTCGGCCCTCACCGGGCCACAGGCTGCCCCGAGTCGTCAGTTCGAGTGGCGTGCTCGGCTGCGCTGGGATGGGTTCTGCTCGCTTGGCTCTCGGTACTCCCTGCATAGGCATTTGGGGACCGAGCATTCGGCGGACCGGAGGCGATGCTCGGCTACGGGATGCCCGCATTCCAGGCATCGGCGTCTTCCGCCATCGATTGGTGTCTTGGATCCCGGCTTCACGGCGCATCACCACCCGGATCTGGACGGGTCCGGTCCGGCGGGCCGGATTGGCGAGAATCATTCATCGCGAGGGGGGCGTCGCTTGTTGCGGCGGTCCTTGCCTTTCTCCTTCGTGACCACCGGCCCGATGTTGTGGGCGTGGGCGAGGTGGATGTCCATCTCGTCGCGCCGCACCCGCATGGAACAGCGGGGACACCGCCCCAGTGCATCCACCGAACCGGTGTCCTCCGTTGCGCTTTGCCGTTCCGTCTCGGCGGTCATCGGGACCTGGTGGTACGGGGTCGGGCCTTGTTGACGGTGAGTTGCCGACCGTTCCAGTCGCGGCCGTCGAGCTGTCCGACGGCTTTGCCGGCGAGGGTCTCGTCGGCGAGCTCGACGAACCCGAACCCGCGGGAGCGCCCGGTGTCGCGGTCGGTGATCACCGACGCTGAGGTGATGGTCCCGTAGTCGGCGAACAACGAACGCAAGTCCGCATCGGTCG
>JBFISM010000206.1:0-4264 GCA_041608535.1 Acidimicrobiia bacterium | reverse complement strand
TCGAACCCATCTTCACCAGGCGCCCCGACCTGACCTACGACGATCTCCGTGAGACGGTCTCGTGGTCGATACCGGAGCGGTTCAACATGGGCGTCGCCTGCGCAGACGTCCCCGACTCCGACGCAGTGGCGCTGGTGGTGGACGATGCGAACGCGGTGCGTCGAGCGACGTTCGGTGAAGTCGCCGATCTCTCCAACAGGCTCGCCGCCGGGCTGCGGTCGATCGGGGTCGAGCAGGGCGATCGCATCGCCATCGTCGCCCCTCAGTCGCTGGAGACGGCACTCACCCACATAGCTGCCTGGAAGCTGGGCGCAGTTTCGCTGCCGCTGGCCCAACTCTTCGGCCCCGACGCTCTCAACTACCGGCTGGCCGACTCCGGGGCCGGGGTGGTCGTCGCGTCGGCGCAATCGCTCGACAAGGTCGTCGAGGCGGCCCGCGATACGGCGGTGCGCCACATCGTCGCCGTACCGACCGATTTCGATGAGATGCTCACCAGCGACCCGATCGACACCGCAGTGGTCACCGCCGCCGAGGATCCGGCGTACCTCATCTACACCTCCGGGACCACCGGTCCGCCCAAGGGCGCCCTCCACGCCCACCGGTCGCTGTTTGGGCATCTCCCCGGCTTCGAGCTGTACTACGAACTCGCTCCTCAGCCGGGCGACGTCATCTGGACGCCCGCAGATTGGGCGTGGATCGGCGGTCTCATGGATGTGCTCATCCCTGCCTGGTACTACGGGATGACGGTGCTCACCACGACCGCCGACTTCGAGCCACACGCTGCCGCTGACTTGATGGCGCGGCACTCGGTGACGCTGGCGTTCCTGCCTCCCACCGCACTCAAGATGATGCGAGCCGCCGGTGTGTCTCGCCCCGACCTCGCCTTGCGTGCCGTCTTCTCCGGCGGGGAGGCACTGGGGATAGAGACACTCCGTTGGGGGAAGGAGCATCTCGGTGCCCAGATCAACGAGGGCTACGGGCAGACCGAGGCCAATCTCGTCGCCGGCAATTGTGCTTCGGTGTGGCCGGTTCGTCCGGGATCGATGGGACGGGCGATACCGGGTCACGACGTCCAGGTGCAAGACGACCGGGGCAACCGGCTCATCGGCGAGGAAGGCGAGATCTGTGTCTGCTCACCCGACCCCGTGCTGATGCTTCGCTACTGGAACCAGCCGGAGGCGACCGCCGAGAAATACCGGAGCGGGTGGCTGCGCACCGGCGACCTCGGGGTGGAGGACGAAGAGGGCTACCTGTGGTTCCGCTCTCGTATCGATGACGTGATCATGTCCATGGGCTATCGCATCGGGCCCGGTGAGATCGAAGAGAGCCTGCTGCGGCATCCGGCGGTGGCGATGTGTGCGGTCGTGGGCCAGCCGGACGAGATCCGGGGGCAGGTCCCAGTGGCCTTCGTCGTGTTGCGCAGCGGCGTGGCGCCGAGCGAGGAACTCGCCGCCGAGCTGCAAACCCATGTGCGTGACCGCCTCGCTGCCCACGAGCGGCCGCGCCGGATCACGTTTGTCGAGGAGTTGCCCCGCACCACCACGGGGAAGATCATGCGTCGCTCGCTGCGTCGCACGAGCTAGCCGGACGTGGCGCAGGTGTCCGCCGGCGATACCGTCCCGGGCTGGCGGACGCTGTGACCTCCGGCGTGCTGTGGGCGCTGCTCGCCGGGGTCGGGTTCGGCATCGGACAGCTCGCCAACCGCGGGGTCAATCGCACCATGGGAGCGCTGGCCGCCGAGACGGCGATGGTGACGGCGATGCTGATAGCCCTGCTCGGTGCCGTCGCCATATCGGGAGAGCTCGGTGACCTCGTCACCATCCCCGCCGCAGCCGTGCTCTGGTTCACCCTGGCGGCTCTCGTTCACTTTCTCGCCGGATGGACGATGTTCGCCATCAGCCAGCAGCGCATCGGCCCCTCTCGCACGGCAGCCGTGCTCTCCACGAATCCGGTCATGGCCGCCATCATCGCGGCAGCTGCCATCGGCCAGACGCTGCGGCCGGTGACCTGGCTCGGGGTCGTGGCGGTCAGCCTCGGTGTCGCCACCATTGCCGTTGCCCGTGGCGGTGGGCACATTCGATCCGGCAAGGATCTCCGGCCGATCCTGGGTGCGACCCTCATGTTCTCGATCAGCCCCATCTTCGTGACGTTCGGCCTGGACCACTTCGATCGCCCCCTGCTCGGGCTCACTGCCGGGATCGCCTTGACGTTGCCACTCATGTACGGGTTCACCCGCTGGATCGACGGCGGGTTGCCGCAGATCGACCGTAAGGTCGCGGGGTGGGTGGTGGCCGGCGGCATTGGTGCCGGGGTTGCGCTCGTCTCGCAGTGGACGGCCTTCGACCTCATCACCGTGGGCGCCGTGATCAGTCTCCAGCAGATCTCGACGCCGGTCGTGTTGTTCGCCGGACCGATCGTGCTGGCGGCCCCCCGGGAGCGTCCGGACGCCAGGCTCCTTGCAGGCACGGCTCTGATCGTGGCAGGTGCCATCCTGGTCGCGTTGTTCGGCCGATCGGTGGCTTGACGGGGTCAGCCGTCGGGGAGACGGTCGACGAAAACCGCGACCTCTTCGAGCGGCTTGCGCTGGATGTCTGGGACGAGGGCTCCTTCGATCGGAAAGCCCACGGGAAACAGCACGAAGGGACGTTCATTCTCCGGTCGCCCCAGGATCTTGGTCAGAAACGCCATCGGTGATGGTGTGTGGGTGAGGGTGACCAGACCCATCTCGTGCAGCGCGGTGATGAACAATCCCGCAGCGATGCCACAGCTCTCCTTCACGTAGTAGTTCTTGCGCCGCACACCATCGGTGCGCACCTCGTAGCGCCGCTCGAAGAGCACCACCAGCCACGGGGCGATCTCCAGGAACTCCTTGTGGTGATCCGTCCCGAGTGGCCCCAGGGCTTCCTGCCATTCGGCGTTCATCCGATTCTCGAGGTAGTTGATCCGCTCCTCCTCCTCGGCGGCGGCTCGAATCGCTGCCTTCACCTCGAGCGACTCCGTCGCCACGAATCGCCACGGTTGTTTGTGGGCGCCGGAGGGTGCGGTGGAAGCCGTGCGGATGGCGATCTCGATGAGGTCGCGGGGGACCGGGTCGTCGCTGAACATGCGAACGCTGCGGCGCCGATTCATCTGGGCGTACAACGCCACGCCGCGGCGACGCATCTCCTCTTCAGGAAGTCGCTCGTAGTCCAACTCGATGAATGGGTGCTGCGCCGCCAGCTGCGGCGACGGGTATGGATGCCGGTACCGGTCGCTCATGGTCGATCAGTTTGCACGGACGAGCTCGCCGATGACGTATGCGGCGACAGCATCCCTGATGGCGGAGTGCTCAGCATCGCTGTATGGGGCGACATCGATGTCCTGGGTCCGCAGCGTCACGGTGACGGTCAGGCCGGTCGCGGGGTCGAGCTGGATCCGCACTTCGCCCCGGCCGGCGCCGATGGCCGGTAGACCACCGATGATCAGCTCCGTTTCGGTCTCGGCGGCCGTGCGAAAACTTGCGGCGGTGCGCTGCGTGACCGGCTCCACGACGATCACGGTACCTGCATTCCGGCCGCCGGCCTCCCCGATCAATCCGCAATAGAGACGGTCGCCGGTCCCTTCCTCGGTGACCAGGCTGAGCGGCACCGGGAGCTCGGTGAGCCGGCCGAGCATCTCGGGATCGAACCGGGCGCAGCCGCCACTGACGAGCGGCGGGGACACCTCGTCCGTGCGGGCATCCTCGCCGGCGGGGGAGGACGTCGGCGCCGGCACACCGATCGGGGCAATGGTGGACTCGCCATCGGAGGTGATGCTCGGCGAATCACATCCCGCAAGCAGAACGGCCGCTGCGCTGGTGTAGGCAGCGAGACGCCACAGGTTCACACCCACACCTCTGGTGACGCCGTGCCGGCGTCGCCGGTGTTGGGCACTCCGGCCGGCTCGATCAGCACGAGCTCGCACTCCTCCTCGGCGACCGGTCGGTGACGGCGTCCCCGTGGTACGACGAACAGCTCGCCGGGAGCGAGTTCGACCGGCGCACCGTGTTCCAAGTCGATTCGTAATCTGCCTGACAGCACGAGGAAGACTTCGTCGGTGTCGGGGTGGTCGTGCCAGATGTACTCGCCGTGCACCCTCACCACCTTGACGTGGAGGTCGTTGAACTCGGCCACCGTTCGCGGGGCCCAGTGCTCGGAGAACGTCCCCAGCTTCTCAGCCAGGTTCACGACACGATCCGGCGCAGCCACCCCGCCAGGCTAGTTGCCGGCCCTGTCTGTCCCCCCGC
>JBFISM010000205.1:0-4308 GCA_041608535.1 Acidimicrobiia bacterium | reverse complement strand
TGGGATGAATGCCGCCGCCTGTCGCCGATGCACGCAGGTATGAGCTACCGGCGCCTCGAGGAGCTCGGAGGCATCCAGTGGCCCTGCTACGACGAGGATCATCCTGGAGAGCTGTTCTTGCACGGGAGGTTGTGGGCGGATCCGGTTGAAGGTCCGCTGGCGCCCTTCTTTCCGGTGGAGCACTCCCCGCCGGTGGATCTGCTCGACGGCGACTTCCCTCTGCGGATGACTACGGGGCGACGCCTCGATGGCTTCAACACCGGTGTCCAATCAGGCGGCTTCGACTCGCCGCTGAGAATCGGAGCGAGCATCGACGTGTCGCCTGAAGATCTGGATGAGTTGGGAGCGACCGAGGGCGACATGGTGCGCGTGTCCTCCAGGCGAGGCGCCATCGAGGTGCCAGTGCGGGTCGACCCGGGCCTGCGGCCGGGCCTGGTGTTCATGGCGATCCACAACCCCGATCTCGCCGACGTCAATCAGCTGACCATCGAAGAGTGGGACGCCAAATCTGGTACCGCCGAATTCAAGGCGACCGCAGTACGGATCGAACGCTTGGGCTGATCGATGGACCTGGTGTTTCTCGATGCCGAACCCTCCGACGCGGAGCGAGCCTCCGTGGACGATCTCCTCGGCCCTGCCCGCTCGACATGGAAGGGCGGCGAGGTGCGGACGGCAGACGATCTGCGACTCGTGCGGGGTGGCAGGGCGATGCGAGAGCAGCGTCACTTGCTCCTCCCCGCCCTGGCCAGGCTACAGGCCGACGTTGGGTGGATCTCGCCGGGGGGCCTCAACTACGTGTGCCAGCGCCTCTGGGTCCCCCCTGCCGAGGCGTATGGCGTGGCGTCCTTCTACGCGCTCTTGAGCACAGAGGAGCGACCAGGCACGGTCATTCACGTCTGCGATGACATCGGATGCCGGTCCTTCGGGGCGAACGAGCTCATCGCCGGGCTCGAAGTGGAGATCGGCAAGGAAGGCGAAGTGCGGCAGGATCGCATGTGGGTCACATCGCCTTGTCTCGGCCAATGCGACCGGGCGCCGGCCGCATTCCTCCAGAATGCAGGGCGTTCCGATGCGGTGGTCACCACCGCCGGTCCGGCGACCGTCCTTGCGGCGTCAGGCGCCCATCCGCTGCCGTCCGCCGATACCGGTGCTCCGCAGACCGCCGGTGATCGCGCCGGGCTGCGGGTACTGGCTCGGGTGGGGGCGGTCGATCCTGTGAGCCTCGACGACTACCGATCTCACGGTGGCTACTCGGAGTTGGAGCGTATCCTGGCGGGTTCGCCGGCGGACGTCGTCGACGAAGTCAAGGCATCGAACCTCCGAGGGAGGGGAGGTGCTGCCTTTCCCACGGGCGTCAAATGGGAGGGTGTGGCCGGGCAACCGGATGGCCCGCGCTATCTGGTGTGCAACGCAGACGAGTCCGAGCCGGGCACGTTCAAGGATCGTGTCCTGATGGAGCATGACCCCTTCGCGCTCATCGAGGCGATGACCTACGCAGCGTTCGCAGTCGGGGCAAGTCAGGCCTACATCTACATCAGGGGTGAGTATCCGGTGGCGACGGCCCGGTTGGGCTCTGCGATCGAACAGGCGGCGGGTTCCGAACTGCTCGGCCGGGACATCCTCGGTTCCGGATTCGACCTGTCCATCGAGTTGCGACGGGGGCAGGGGGCATACATCTGCGGCGAGGAAACTGCGCTTTTCAACTCGATCGAAGGGTTCCGTGGCGAGCCCCGCCAAAAGCCCCCGTTTCCCACCACGCACGGGTTGTTCGGGCGCCCGACGGTGATCAACAACGTCGAGACACTGGTCAACGTCCTGGACATCGTCGCCGACGGGGGCGCGGCGTTCGCCGGCCTTGGCACGGATCAATCCACCGGGACGCGGCTGTTTTGCCTTTCGGGTCACGTCGCGACCCCAGGCGTGTACGAACACGAGTTCGGCGCAACGGTCCGAGATGTGATCGCTGCGGCAGGAGGGTCCGTAGGCGACGTGCAAGCTGTCCTGCTCGGCGGGGCGGCCGGATCGTTCATCACCGAGGAGTATTTCGACGTGCCGCTGACGTTCGAGGATGCGCGGTCGGCTGGTATCTCGCTCGGCTCGGGCGTGGTCATGGTGTTCAACGACTCCGTCGATCTGACCGACACGGGTCGGCGCATCGCTCAATTCTTCCGTGACGAGTCGTGCGGACAGTGCGTCCCATGTCGGGTGGGAACCGTCCGGGTGGAAGAGGCGCTGGCTCGGCACCTCGCCAACGGGCATGAGAAGGTGGATGCAGCGCTCATCGCCGAGATCGACTTGGCCATGAAGGACGCATCGATCTGCGGTCTCGGGCACACCGCCGCCACCGCAGTGCGGTCGCTGCTCGATCAGGGCTTGATCGGGAGTCGCGATGGCTGAACACGTCACCATCACGGTCGATGGTGTGCCGGTGGTCGTGCCGGCCGACTCGACACTCCTCGAGGCATGCAATGCCGAGGCAATCGACACCCCGACGCTCTGCTACGTGGAAACCCTCACTCCCGTCAACGTCTGTCGAGTGTGCGTGGTCGAGGTGGAAGGGTCGCGAACGCTCGTTCCGTCCTGTTCGCGGATCGTCGAGGATGGGATGGTGGTGCGCACGGACTCGGAGCGGGTGCGCCATTCGCGCAAGATGGTGCTCGAGTTCCTGGCCGGCTCGGTGGACCTGTCCACCGCCAATGGTGGTCTGGCTCGCTGGGTGGAGCGGTACGACGTCGATGCCGCCCGCTACGGAACACCTGCGTCTCCAGCCACTGACCGCGGCACGCGCCATGCCGGTCACCACGAGCCGACCGACGGCACCACTGCAGAGACCGTGGCGCAGCCCCCCAAGGTCGACAACGACTTGTACATGCGGGACTACGGCAAATGCATCCTCTGCTACAAATGCGTCGAGGCTTGTGGAGTCGACGCTCAGAACACATTTGCCATTGCCGTTGCGGGGCGAGGCTTCGATGCCCGTATCTCCACCGAGTTCGATGTCGGGCTCACCGATTCGGCCTGTGTCTTCTGCGGCAACTGCATCGCCGTATGCCCCACCGGAGCGCTGATGTTCCGCTCGGAGTACGAACTACGCCGAGCCGGCATGTGGCGGGAGGACGAGCAAACGGTGACGAGAACTGTGTGCTCGTACTGTGGGGTGGGGTGCAATCTCGATCTCCACGTGCAGGACAATCGGATCGTGAAGGTGACCTCGCCGTTCGACCATTCGGTGACGAGCGGCAACCTGTGCATCAAGGGTCGGTTCGGCTACGAGTACGTCCAGGAGCTGGGTGATTTGGCGACGACACCTATCGACGAGGTTCTTCGCGCAGCCCGCAGCTGACCACGGCCGAGCGAGGTCCTGACTGAGCCGTGGTTCATCGTCCGGCCAGCGCCACCCCTGCCAGGGTCAGCGCTCCGCCGACCAGCAACGAGGCGGTGACGATCTCACCCAGCAAGACCGCGCCGGCCACCACTGCGATGAGGGGGGCGAGGTAGGCGACCAACGAGACCGTCGCCGCGCTGACGTATTTGGAGGCGAAGAGCGTCCCCACGAATGGGAGCAGGGTGCTGAAGAGCCCCAGCGCCACGAGGATCGCCCAGCCGGTTCCCGAGACGGTCGACGGCTGCATTCCGCCGACGAGGAGAGATGCAACGACCACGGTTGCCAGACCTCCGGCAAACATGGGGCCCGCCAGGTCACCAGTGCGGTGCGAGGGGGCGTAGCGACGCGACAGGACCCCGGTGGCAGAGCCCACCAACACACCGCCGAAGGCGAGAGCGCTTCCCAAGGCCACGTCGCCTCCTTCGGGCAGTCCTGATTCCCCAGACGAGACCAGGATGGCGGCGCCGAGAAGGCCGAGAACGAGACCGGCGACTTGGCGGCGGTTGAGCCGCTCACCGAGGAATGCCCATGCCATGACGCCGGTGACCGCCGGGTTGAGGGTGATGATCAACCCTTCGAAACCGGCCGACACGAAGTTGAGGGAGCTGATGTAGAGAATGGGTGTGAGACCGATCCTGGGGACGCCGATGAGAATTCCTCGCCGCCACGAGGTTGCGTCGATGGGTCGGCGCACCGTCATCAAGAACACCCCGACTGCAGCCGCCGCAATCGCGGTGCGCCCGACGATGACCGTGAAGGTGGTCGTACCATCGATGAACAGAGCCCGCGTGCCCACCGCAGCCATCCCCCAGCCCAGCGAGGACGCGGCGATCGCCCAAAATGCTCGCCGGCGCATCGGCCGACGCTAGCCCATCCGCGGTAGCGCCCGATTGGTGATCGCGGGACGCAGAAGGCGCCGCCCG
>JBFISM010000204.1:0-4321 GCA_041608535.1 Acidimicrobiia bacterium | reverse complement strand
CCGGATGCGTTACTGGAACGCCGACGGCTCCGTTGCCGAGATGTGCGGCAATGGCGTGCGCTGTGTCGCCCGGCTCAGCTTCGACCGCGGCTACGTCGAGTCTCGTGACTTCACCGTGGCGAGCCCGATCGGTCCGCTCCCTGTGGTCGTGCAGGACGGGGGAGAGGTGCGCGCACGGATCGGTCATCCCACCTGGGTGAACCGCTCGCAGCTCGTCGCCGGCCACGAGTTCCGCTCGGTCGACATCGGGAACCCGCATGCGATCGCGTTCATCGACGAGGTGAGTGACGAGCAGGTGTCGTCGATCGGCCCGGCCCTCGAGCGGCATCCGATGTACCCGTCCGGTACCAACGTCGAGTTCGCCACCGTCGATGGTCCGGATCACATCTCGCTGCGTGTGTGGGAGCGTGGCGTCGGCGAGACGCTGGCATGTGGCACCGGAGCTGCGGCAACTGCCTTTCTCGCGTTCAAGCTCGGGTACACCGGTCACCGGACCACGGTCGACCTGCCGGGTGGGCCGCTCCGCGTGACCCTCCAAGACGGCGACGCCTGGATCGAGGGTGACGCCAACGTGGTGTTCACCGGCACCTGGCCGGAGTGATGTGAGCCGGAGTGATGTGAGATCGGTGGTTCAGTCGATCCGCCGCAACACCGCCACGACGACACCGAGGATCTCGACACCGTCGGCGAAGACCATCGGCGGATATTCGGCGTTCTCCGACTTCAACACGATTCGCCCGTCGATGCGCTGGAGGCGCTTGACGGTCGCCTCCTCGCCCTCCACCAGTGCGGCCACCACCCGACCGTCCTCGGCATCGGGTTGCCGCTTCACCACGACGTAGTCCCGATCGAAGATCCCGATGTCGATCATCGAGTCGCCGCGCACCTGCAGCATGAACACTGGATCATTCCCGACGAGTTCGGTGGGCAGCGGGTAGATCTCTTCGATGTCCTCCTCGGCCAGGATGGGTGAGCCGGCGGCGATTCGACCGACGAGGGGTACGTCGCGCACCGGTGCCCGCTGCATCGAGCCATCGTCGCCCGATTCGGGTCTGACGACTTCGATCGCTCTCGGTTTCGATGGGTCGCGACGGATGAACCCTTCACGCACCAGCGTGTTGAGGTGGCTGTGCACCGTCGATGGAGAGCTCAGGCCGACGGCGTCGCCGATCTCTCGGACCGAAGGTGGATACCCGCGACTCTGCACGGTGGTGAAGATGAAGTCGAGGATCTCGGCTTGCCGGGCAGTGAGGGCGTTCCGGTCGATAGACGTGGTGTCCATGAACTGCGGCCTTTCTCGGTGCTCGGAATCGAACACTAGTACGGTTTTCGCGAAATACCAAACACACGTTCGACTTGACGTGCGAACAGGCGTTCGATAAGGTGCTCGCACCGAACAGACGTTCGCTTCGTGGCTCACAGTATCGGCTGGCGACGAGAGAAGCCGGCGGCCGCAACGAGTCATCCACGAGCGGATGGTCGGGGAACCGGCGGGTCGGATGCACGCCAAATCTGTCACACCCGGTCCGTAGGTTCGGAACGACAGCGGATTCACGCCCGCTGACAACACGCCTCTCGGTGATTACGCCCACCGAGAACCCGCACAGGAAAGCGAGAGGAAGGACACCGCCATGGCACACGGAGCGAACACGACGCTGCGAGCGTCGTTCGTCGCAGCCGCCGTCGTCGTGGCGGTGCTCCTTCTCGCTTCGGCCGTTCAGGCAGCAGCCGATCTCGGCGCCGAAGTCGGCGACGCCCCGCCACCTCCGACGGTGGAACACACGGTGCGCACGGGTGACAATCTGTGGACCATCGCTGAGGCGCACACCCCCCACGGTCAGGACGTGCGGATGACCATCGATGCGATCCGTCGCTTGAACCGGCTGGAAACGAGCACGATCCATGCCGGACAGGTTCTCTTCATCCCGGCAGAGTGAGCCGACCTGCGCGGGCGCTGCGATGCAGCGTGGCGGGCCGGGTACGCTGGCGTCAGCCATGCAATGCCCGTTCTGCCACACCCCGGATACTCGCGTCGTCGATTCCCGCGCCTCGGATGGAGGAGCAGCGGTGCGACGGCGTCGCGAGTGTCAAGTGTGTTCACAGCGCTTCACCACCTATGAGCGAGTCGCGCTCGTCCCCATGGTGCGCAAGCGAAGTGGCGATCTGGCCACGTTCGACCCGGGGAAGCTCCGCACCGGTGTGGAGCGCGCACTGGCCGACCGCCCAGTCCCCGTGGGCTCGGTCGACGATCTCGTCGCCGACATCGAGCAGGAGATCGTCGCCGGCCGCACCGAGGTGACCGCGGACGAGTTGGGGAATGCGGTGCTCGAGAGGCTGCGCAAACTGGACGAGGTCGCCTACGTCCGATTTGCGTCGGTTTACAAGGAGTTCCAAGGCGCAGCCGACTTCGAGCGCGAGGTCGCAGAGTTGGAATCGGTGACGCCGCACGACGCCTGAAGCCCACCTGCGGCGCCGGTCACGAGGGTGGTGGGATGCTCAGACTCTGCAGCTCTGCTGCGATGGCAGAAGAGAGTGCAACGAGTTCGGTGTCGATCTCGGTGCGGAGACGCTGCAGTGTCTCCGCCATCAGCCGCTGCAATGTCTCCCGGTCTTCGGCGAGCGCCTCTCCGAAGGCTGCTGCCGTCCCTTCGTCACCCGTGCGCAGCGCATCGATGTAGCCGAGCTGGTCGTCGCCGAACTCCACGAGCACGTCCTCGGCCGCTGAGCGATGCTCGGCGAAGGCAGCATCGCTGGGGAGCATCGAGAGAATGGTGGCTCCGTCTACCGCCGCCGTCGTCAGCGTCGAGGCGAGTTCGTCGAGATCGGCCCCGGCGGCCGTCGCCGGAAGCGGCCCCGTGTCGAGGAACGAGTCGAAAGTGGATCGGTAGTCCAGCAGGTCGGCGAGCCGACGGGCAATGGCGTCCGCGCTGGTGCCAAACCCGGCGGCGGAGTTCTGCAGGGCCGGCAGTTCGGCGAAGGGCTCGTCGGACGCAAACGGAAGCGGGGCCGGCAGCGGCTCGGCCGAGCGACGCACGGCGGTGTCGGCGTCGGCACGAAGGTCGGTGATCGGTGCCACCAACGCACCAAGGCTGGAGATATCGGCATTGGGGTCGGTGAGCGTGGCGAGCGCTTGTTGCGCCGGTGCCAGGTCTTCGAGGATGGCTTCCAGCGAGTCGCCGAGGTCGGTGGTGGCGTCGGCGGCACGACGTTGGCTGGCATCGGGCAGCCACAGGATCACGAACACGATGGCCACCGCCACCACACCACCGAGGATGATGAAAGGCCATTGCCAGGAGCGGTTGCTGTCGAGCCGACGATCGAGCTGTTGCGGGGTGAAATCCGCCAGGGGGTCTTCGGTCACCGGTGCCGCCAGCTCGCTGCGATAGCGGTCGGCGGTGGTGGCGGGATGACCCGCCGAGGGTGCCGCAGCCTCGACAGATGAAGCCGCCGCCTCTACGGGTGGTGCGGCGGCCTCGGAAGATGAATCCGCAGCGGGTGCGGCGGCCGGTGCAGGCTCGGTATCGGCATCCGCCGCGGATGGTGGCGATGCTGCGGGTTCGGCGAGCTGTGCCCCGATGGCTTCGAGGAACCATGAACCATCGTTCCCCGGAAGCGATCGGTTGTGGTTGCGGTTCCGTTGAGATGTCATCATGTGTTGCGACAGCGCTGGTTGCCCGGTCACTGCGACCCCAGCGAGAATTGCAGCCATGAAGATACCCGTTCACCGCCTGGACCCGGGTCTTCCCTTGCCCGAGCGTTCCCATCCCGGTGATGCGGGCTTCGACCTGTGTGCACGTGAGGATGCGAAGTTGGGCACCGGTGAGCGGGTGTTGATGCCGACGGGCGTCGCCGTTGCGGTTCCAGACGGGTTCGTCGGTCTGGTGTCACCGCGCAGCGGTCTGGCCATTCGGCATGGGTTGTCGGTGGTCAATGGTCCGGGTGTGGTCGACTCTGGATACCGCGGCGAACTGAAGGTGGTGCTCATCAACCTCGGCCAAGAGCCGATCGCCATCAGCCGAGGCGACCGCATTGCACAACTCGTGATCACTCCCACCCCGGCCGTCGACCTGGTCGAGGTGACGGAGCTGCCCCCCTCACCGCGCGGTGCCGGCGGCTTCGGGTCCACCGGAGATTGACGGCGCCGGGGGCGGCGGCGGACCGGCTATCATGGACGCTTCAGGCGGACGTAGCTCAGCTGGTAGAGCGCAACCTTGCCAAGGTTGAGGTCGCCGGTTCGATCCCGGTCGTCCGCTCCAGTGGGCGGTCGTCGGCCGCCCGCTACTGTTTGTCAGCCGAGATTCGGCGACGTGGCCGAGTGGTT
>JBFISM010000203.1:0-4460 GCA_041608535.1 Acidimicrobiia bacterium | reverse complement strand
CGGACCAAGGAACGAGATCGTGTGCGGTCCGCCCTCGATCCAAAAGCCGCGGACGTCGGGGGCGAGCTGCACCTCGCGAAACGTTGCGTCGCCGCCGAGCTGCTTGATCGCCACCTCACCGATCGCTTCGAACTGCGTGATCACCAGCCCGATGGACTCGTCCGTGGCGGGATAGACCAGACTGACGAGGCCGCCGGCGACATCGGTGCGAACGTACACCGTTGGATCGTCCAGACCGTCGATCGTCGGGAGCGCCGGCGTGAAGCCGACGATGTCGGTCGCGTCCGGAAGGGCGGTCTTCGTGCCGAGCGACGCACCCGTCGGTGTGGCTGGGGGTAGCTCGACGCCGGCGACCTGCTCGATGGTTACGCCGCCGATGCCGAGCAAGCGGGCCACCGCCTCGCGAGGCGCCGGAAGCAGCAGCACGGCCGCGATCAAGACGGCGGCGACGGCGGCCATGGTGAGTCCTCGATTCGGGCGGCGTTCCCCGGCAGCAATCCCATCCATGACGCGGTCGAGCATTGCCGGAGTGGGCGGAAAGGCGGTTTCCGCAGCCGCCCGCAACTCGTCGACGAGACGGTCGTCAGTCATGGTCCACCTCGGAGAGGGCTGTGCGCAGCCGATCCATGGCCCGAGAGAGCCGCGATTTCACGGTACCCGGGGGAACGCCGAGGACATCGGCAGTCTCCGCTTCCGTCAGCTCCAGCAGATAGCGACACGCCACGATCACTCGCTCGTGCTCCGGGAGCGCATCGACGGCGCCGAGAAGGCGCTCCCGACGTTCCCCGGCGACCGCCGCCGTCTCGGGTGACGGGACCGCGTCCTCCCGGGCGGCGGCCGCCAGTGATTCGTAGTGGGATCGCCGCCCGGCGGATCGGGAGCGGTTGCGCGCCTCGTTGGCCACGATGCGGAGGAGCCAGGGCCGGAACTCGCCGTCTTCACGAAAACGGTCCAACGCTCGATACGCCTTGATGAACGCATCCTGTGCCGCATCTTCTGCTTCGCTGCTCGACCTGCACACGAGCCAGGCGACGCGGAACGCAAGCTGCTCGTAGCGACGTACGAGCTGGGAGTAGGCGGCGAGGTCTCCCTTCCGGGCTCTCGCCGCCAACTCACTGTCGATCCCAGGCGGTCGGTCCACCACCCTCCTCGTAGGCTCAACGTGGCATGGGGCGACGCTGTCGCATCCATGCCCCGGCCCCAATGATGGCCGCAAACAGCACGGCTGCGCCGAGGATGAGGGAGATGTCGCTGCTGGTGGCGGCTGGCGGTGCCGCCGGGTTGTTGTTCCCCGGTGTCGTTTCAGCGGCCGCAGGCGTTTTGGCTGCACCGGTCGCGGCGGCCGCATCGGCATCGCCCGACTTGGTCGCGGTCTTTGCCGGCTCGGTGCTCTTGACCGGATCGGCCGCCTCGCCAACCGTGGACTTCGCTGCGGCGGACTTGGTGAGCAAATGGCTCACGGCCGACTCGTCGACACCAAGCGCCGTCAATGGGGTGGCGATGTCCTTCGTGATGGTGAACCATCCACCAACGACAACTGCCGTGTCCTCCCAGAACTCTTGGCCGGGCTCGATGTACGTGACCGGACCGCCCTCAGCGTGGTGGTAGATCTCTTGAACGATGGTGTCACCACCGGTCATGTCCCAGGTGATGACGATGCGCGATTTTCCGATCGCCTTGGTGGGTTGCGTCTTGCTGATCTTCGCACTCTCGCCGAAGGTGAGTTCGAAGAAGCCGACGGCCTCCACGAGCTGGCTCATCGGCGTCCCCTGACCGAGCTCGCCGGGCTTGTCGATGACGAGTGCTCCCGAGACACCATCGCCCTCGATGACTGCACCCGCAGGACCCTTGGCGTGGGCGGCGGGTGTGATCGAGAGCAGCCCGACCACCAGGGCGGCGAGCAACGTCGCACGACGTGGCATGGCAGTTCCTTTCATAGGTTGCCCTGGATACACCGGTCAGAGTGGTTTCGTTCCATGCGTCGCTCACCGATCCATGCAAATACTGCGCTCGCTGTTCCGCTCGAAAGCCGCTCGGTAGGGTGCGAGGCGACGTGGAAGGTACGGGCGAACGCGCATGGTGAGCTGGAACGAGCTCGCAACCCGGCTGGCGAGCGCCGCCGACGATCGCATCGATCGGATCCGGGCCTGGGCCGCCGCCCGGCGCGGTGCATCAGCTCCCATGATCATCGTGCCCTACCTGGGTTTTGGCACTCCAGATGCACTGGAGGTGCGAGGTCGCATTCTCGAAGACGCGGGGATCCTGGCCGCACACGACGACGACTCGTTGTGGGACAACCTCGTGCGGATGGTTCGCCGCTTCGAATCGGACGAGATCGCAGCCGCATCCGTCGTCGCCCGCTTCGGCGGACGAGAGGTCGAGGACATGTCGGACGCAGAGGGCTACTTCCTGCTGACGCTGCGGCCGAAGACGGAAGTGGATGCGGGCTGGCACGACGTTGGGATCCAGGCCGCATCCGTTCGTCATGGGACGGCTGCGGCAACGGCACGGGTTCTCGTGCCCTCGCCGCACGCAGCGCTCGGCGTCATCAGCGATATCGACGACACGGTGATCGAGACGGCGGCACATGATCTCTGGCGGATGGCCCGCAACGTGATGCTCGGGAACGCCCGCACCCGTCTCCCTTTTGCCGGTGTCCGCGAGCTGTATGAAGCGCTGCAGCACGGCACGGCCGGCGAACGAGTGAACCCGGTCTTCTACGTCTCCAACGGACCCTGGAATCTGTTCGATTTCATCGTCGACTTCATGGAACTGAACGAGTTGCCTCCGGGGCCGATCCTCTTGCGCGACTACGGATTCGATGCGGGCAAGTTCCTCACCAACGCCCAACACAAGAGTGACACGATTCGCCACATCCTCGAGACCTATCCTCAGCTGCCGTTCATCCTCATCGGCGACAGCGGGGAGCGGGACCCTGAGATCTACCGTACGGTCGTGGACGAATTCCCCAATCGCATCGCCGCCGTCTATATCCGGGACGTCACAGATGATCGGCGGCGTGCCGAGGTGAGAGCAGTCGCCGCCGAGATTGCAGCCCACGGTGTGGAGATGTATCTCATGGCGGATTCGTGGATCGCAGCCGATCACGCAGCAGCCGCAGGCTTCATCACGCACGAGGCCGCGCTCGCCGTCAAAGCCAGCTTGGGCTGAGAGCTCAGCCCGCGGAGACCCACTCGCGGAATCGATCGATGGGCCACGTGTTCACGACCCGGTCCGAGTTGACGCCGGCGCGTTGCAGCGTGGCCACGGCGTTCTCGATATTGGCCATCTCCCGCGGCCGGTGCGCATCGGAATTGGCCGCAAGGAGCACCCCGGCGGCGGCGGCCCGCTGCACCAGCTCGGCACCGAGATCGAGTCGATCGAGGTGACCGTTGGTTTCGAGCGCCACGTCATGCTCGAGAGCGGCGGTGAAGACGGTGTCGAGATCGAGGGCGAGCGGGGCGCGAATGCCGATGCGCCTCCCGGTCGGGTGGGCCAGCACTTTCACCACGGGGTGCGCCATCGCCGCCACGACGCGCGCGGTTTGGGTGGCCGTGTCGAGATCGAAACGCGAATGCACCGCAGCGATGGCGAAATCGAGCGCCGTCAACGCATCGTCGGCGATGTCGAGCTCGCCGCCGGGCTCGATGTTCAGCTCGGCTCCGTGCCAGATGACCAGCTCGGGGAAGGCGGAGCGCACCCGATCGATCGCTTCTGCCTGGCGCAGCAACCCAAGCTCGTCCAGCCCACCAAAGCGGAGGCCCTTGGTGTGGTCGGTGATCAGGACGTGTGAGTAGCCGCGTTGCGAGCAGATCTCGGCGATCTCGCCGAGGCTCATTCTCCCGTCAGGCGAACTATCGCTGTGCACGTGTAAGTCACTGCAGATGTCTGCGACCGACACCACCCGGGTCGCCACCTCGAGCGTGTTCCCCCGCGCCGGTGGTGGGATCCAGGGCACGCCCTTTGCGGCGTAGAGGCTCTCCTCGTCGGGAAAGGCCCGCACGGTGGACACCATCTCGACGTGCTCGGCAGGACCGGTCGCGGCAACCAGCTCGTTGCCGAACGAAGCTGGCTCGGCGGGATGGATGCGGACCGCGGCACCGTTGTGGGTGGATGCGCTGAGAGTCCCGCCGACGGTAGAGGCTGCGGAGAAGACCGCCGAGCCCTCCAGCTCGAGCACAGGTTCGGCATCGGCCTCGGTTGCGACGACGAGATCGATGATGTCGACCCACTCCGCTCTCCGTCGCACCTGGCCGCCCACGACGACCGGCCTGGCCAGCTGGTCGGCGAAGTGCGCGGAGAGCTGGGCCGCCAGTCCCATCGCGTCGTAAGCCGGGAGCGCATGGGGAGAGGGCCACGATTCCAGGATTCTCTGCCACAGCTGGGACGTTGCGGGGCCCACTCCCGGTAGCTGGCCGGTGTCCCCGGCGTCGAGCGCCCGCTCGAGATCCTCGATCCTG
>JBFISM010000202.1:0-4565 GCA_041608535.1 Acidimicrobiia bacterium | reverse complement strand
TTCGATGAGCGGGGCCGACGTCACCGGCACGCCGACCGGCTTCCGTGACCTCGATCGGAAGCTCGCCGGGCTCCATCCGAGCAACCTGGTGATCATCGCTGCCCGTCCGGGGATGGGGAAGACCACGCTGGCCCTGAACATAGCCAAGAACGTGGCGCTTGGCGATGCCCCCGTCGCCGTCTTCTCGCTCGAGATGAGCCGGGAGGAGATCGTGACCCGGCTGCTGTGCTCCGAGGGCAGAGTCGACTCGCAGAAGCTGCGTTCCGGGCGGCTGCTCGAGGGCGACTTCACCCGGCTGTCGAATGCAGCATCGGTGCTGTACAAGAAGCCGATCTTCGTCGACGACTCACCCGGACTCACTGTCACCGAGATTCGTGCCAAGGCCCGCCGGCTCTCCCGCAAACCAGGCCTCGGGCTGGTGATCGTCGATTATCTGCAGCTCATGCATTCGCCGACTCGTACCGAGAACCGGCAACAGGAGATCGCCACCATCAGCCGCAACCTCAAGAACTTGGCTCGGGAGCTCCATGTCCCCGTCGTGGCGCTGTCCCAGCTCAACCGGTCTCTCGAGCAGCGGGAGGACAAGCGACCCCGCCTCGGCGATCTGCGGGAGTCGGGCGCCATCGAGCAGGACTCCGACGTGGTCATGTTCATCTACCGCCACGAGTACTACCACCCCGAGGCCGTGGAAACGAAGGGTCTCGCCGAGGTCGTCATTGCCAAACACAGAAACGGCGCCGTTGGGAAGGTCGACATGACCTTCCTACCTGAATTCACGCTCTTCGCCGATCTCGGCCGCGACGCCCCCGTCAGCGTGATGTAGCGCCGGGCGGGTTTTGGGGCCCGCAGCGCACCCGGCTCTCATCGATGGCATGGCAGGGAGCTGGTGTCTGCGCACAGGCGTCTGCGATCCCAACCGCATCTCCCCAACTCGATCTGGACGGTTGGAGCTGGAGAGAGTTGGGAGGGAGTTCTGATGCGTCGTGTCGTGACGTTGCTTGGTGTCGCTGCGCTGGTGGCTGCGGTGATGGTGCCGGCAGCCGCTGCCGGTCAGGAGTTGGAGCGGCACCGGGATGTGCCGACAAAAAAGACGCGTGAAGGGGATCGGCTCATCATGCCATCGACACCGAACCCCTACCTGTCGTTCCTCCCGGATGCGAGCAAGGCCGATTATGCGACGTGGAACGAGTACCTGCGTGCGGGCGGTATCCAGCGCGCAACCGCACACCGACCTGGGCCCGGCCCTGGTCTCCGGTTTGGTGAGACCGAGCCGGCATCGAGCACCGGCGGGAACGACACCGTGGCCACCGCCGATTTCGTCGCCGGCTGGGGAACCGGTCCGGGGGAGGTGGCTGGGGCTACCCTCGTCGGCACGGCACCCCAACTGCCTGGCACGACCTTCGTGTTGTTCCCTGCCGAGGAAGACGGCTCTCTCGGCACAGCGACCGAAACCGGTCTCACCGATGGTGACACGGCAACGGCAAGCGCCACGATCGGCGACGGAGCGTGGGGCTCGGCGGGCGCAGGGACCGGCGACTTCGACTTCTACGTCGTGCGCAATGTCTCGGCCGGCGAAGCGTTGGTCATCGATGTCGACACTCCTGTGCCTTTCGACGATTTGGATCCGTTCATCGCGGTGTGGGACGCATCGGGCGTGCCGGTGGCGTTCAATGACGATGACGGCTCGAGCTTCGACAGCTTCCTCACGTTCATCGCACCCGCCGCCGGCGACTACTTCGTGAGCGTTGCGGGCTTTGGTGCTTTCATCCCCGTCGATCCGACCACGCCCGGAAGCCCCAGTGTGACCGGAGAGCTGGGCAGCGAAGGTGGCTACGACATCTCGATCGAGCTGATCGTGCCCGATATCGACATGTTCAGCTTCAGCGCCGATGCGGGTGACATCATCGGTGCGACCGTCAAGGGTGCGGGGCTTCGTTTGGTGCTCTTCGAGGACACCGGTACGGAGCTCGTCGGGTCCTCGCTGGACCTCTCCTTCATCTACCCGGCGCGATCACCGCTGCCCGGAGGCGGCAACGCCTCGGTCGGCTACGTGATCGACACACCCGGCGACTACGTGCTGGCGACGATCACGAGCGGGCCCTACCACATCGAGGCGTCGCTGCACCGGCCACGGAAGGAGACCAGATTCAACGCCTCACAGAAGCTCTTCATCGACTTCGATGGGGCCACGCTCGACATCTCGATCTTCGGAGCTCCTCCGGGCACGTTTGTGTCTCTATCCCCGCTCTCGGCGTTCCTCGGCGACTGGGGCCTGAACGCAAGCGACGAAGACGCCGTCATCGATGCCATCCTCGCCTCGGTCGAGGAGTCGATCTCGGCCGACATCCGAACGGTTGGAAACAACGGCGACTTCGACACATCCGGCGTGCACGGTGACTTCGACATCGAGATACTCAACAGCCGTGATCACCCCGACCCGTGGGGTGACCCGTGGGTGAGCCGGGTCGTCGTCGGCGGGACCATCCCCGAGGCCGGCATCCCTACCATCGGTATCGCGCAGTCGATCGACGTCGGCGACTTCAACAGCGAGGAGACGGCCCTGGTCCTGCTGGACATCTTGTCCAGCCCCGACCCCACGGTCGCCAACTCGCTGAACAACTTCCCCATCGATCCGAGCTCGTCGATCATCTCGCTGATCGGGGCGGCCGTGGGCAACATCGTGGTCCACGAAGCGGGTCACTTCATGTCGAACTGGCACACCGATCAGTTCAACGCACAGGCGAACATCATGGATCAAGGCGGCAACCTGCCCAACACCATCGGTGTCGGGCCGGATGGGATCTGGGGTACCGCCGACGACGTCGATGTCGATCTGGGTCTCGACGTGTACGTGCCGAACGAGGGCTTCACCGGAATCGAAGACACGCTCCAGTCGATTGCGTTCTCGCTGTCGACCGGACCACCGCGACCGAGTCGCTAGGCAGCGATCACCTGCGGCGTCTGGGGCCTCGCCGCCTCAGGCGCCGCTGCGGACGTGCTCGACCGAGCGCGTGACCAGGTCCTCGAGGACCTCGGTGTCCACGTCGTCGAGCCGCTTGATGTAGAGACACGACTTGCCGGTGCTGTGCTTCCCCAGTTTGCCGAGCAGCTTCTCGTAGTCGGAGAAGCCGTCCATCACGTACACCGTGAGGTTCTGCTTGCGCGGCGAGAATCCGACGTAGAACGACTCGAGCTCCCGACCGCTGTCGTACACCAGGTGTCGCTTCCCGAAGCCGACGATGCTGTCGCCCCACGTCTTGGCCGGCTCGCCCGTGATGCGCTCCATCATCATGCGCAACGCTCGCGCATCCCCGCGTTTGCGGTCCTCCTCTAAGGCGTCGATGAATGCGTCAACATCTCCATGGTTCTCACGGGTCTTGTTCTCAGCCACAGCCGGAACATGTCAAACACCAGGATGAGTGTGAGGAAGTTGCGCATGGTGTCGTCGGGGGGTGGTTGGTGTCGGTCCTACAGGCCCAACGCTCGGACGAGGAAGGCTGCCATCTGTCCTCGATCGACCGAGCCGTTCGGGCAGAACTTGGTGTTGGCCGGAGGGTTGCATCCCATCGTGATCCCGGCGGCGGCGATGGAGTCGATGTGCTTTTCGAAGGGGCTGCCGACGGTATCGGTGAAGCCCGCCGAGGGAGCGTCGGGCAGATCGAGCGCTCGCATCAGGAACGCCGCCATGCCCGCCCGCTTGAGCGGTGCGTCAGGGCAATAGTTCCCGCCACCACAGCCCGACGTGATGCCGGCGCCTGCGAGCGCATCGATGTCTGCCTCGAAGAGGTGGCCCACCGCATCGCCGAAGCCGGCCGAGGGGGCAGCCGGCAGATCGAGCGCCCGTACCAGGAAGGCCGCCATCTGCCCCCGAGTCACCACACTCGTCGGGCAGAAGCTGGTCTCACCGCATCCCTTGGTGATACCGGAAGCGGCCAGCTTCTCGATGTCGTCCTGGAATACGGAGTTGTCGTCGTCGGCGAAGGTGCCGGCGAAGTCGATCGGGCCACCGCCGGCAGGAGCGTACCCGGGTGCGGCGAAGAAGAGCTGCGTGACCCAGGTGCCGTTGCCGCCGATGTGGACCCCGAGTGCGACGTAGTCGAAAGCCCCGTTCTCGATGTTGGCTCTGTGGCCGGCCGAGTTCATGAGCATGTTGTGGATCACAGCGCAGTTGTCGAGATTGCTTTGCGATGTCCACGCAACGTTTTCGCCCCACGTCGTCGTGTCGCTCGGAAGGATCGGGGTGCGCTCGGCGGAGGTCATGTGGCGAAGCTGCCCTTCAGCCGACATGGTTGTCGAGAAGGCCCTCACCTCGTCCACGAGATCGGTTGCCATCTCGACGGCACCGGCGCCGTCGGCGGCACGTGCGGCGTTGATGGAGGAAAGCAGGCAGGACTCGAGGTCTGCTGACGTCGCCGTTGCAGCAAACGCCGGGCGTACGGGCAAAGCGATTGTCATCACGGCCACCATCGTGAGGACGCGTCGCTTGGTTGTTTTGAGCCCTGTCACTGCTTTCGCTCGTTCCAGTAGGGGGAAAGGACTGGAGCATGGCATACCGTATACGGCAT
>JBFISM010000201.1:0-4585 GCA_041608535.1 Acidimicrobiia bacterium | reverse complement strand
GGTGGAGGCCCTAGCCTCGTGCGGAGGAGGAAGCTGTGACCCCTCGAACCGGTGAAGCGCATGAAGGTCTCACGGCACGCATCGGTGCTGCGCTGGATGCGGCCGGTGCGGTCGCGTGGGGTGTGACCGGGCCCGAGACATTCGAGGGGGTCCGCACCACCATCAAGAATCGCAAGCGTGACGGGTCGTCGGCGGGGCTCACCTTTACGTATCTCGACCCGGAGACCGCAACCGACGTGTCCAGATCGCTTCCCTGGGCACGGTCACTGGTGGTAGCCGCGTGGAGCTATCTCCCCGATGCCGGCCGTCCGGGGCCGGCTCGACCAGGGACCGGCCGGGTCGCCCGATTCGCCACCGAAGACCATTACCGGCATCTCCGCACCGCGCTGGACGCCGCAGGGGCAGTGCTTGCAGCTGCAGGCCATTGCACCGAGGTGCTCATCGACGACAACCGGCTGGTGGATCGCGCCGCCGCGCAGCGGGCCGGGGTGGGCTGGTGGGGCAAGAACACGATGGTGCTCAACCCGAAACACGGGCCATGGCTCCTGCTCGGCAGCCTTGTCACCGACGCCCAGCTGCAGCGGTCCTCGCCGATGCGGCGTGACTGTGGCACGTGCGACGCCTGCCGTCCGGCGTGCCCTACCGGGGCGCTCGTCGCCCCCGGCGTGCTCGATGCTCGGTTGTGCCTCGCCCGATGGCTGCAGGCCAGAGGCGAGTTTCCCCGGGAGCTGCGCCGAGCAGTCGGGGACCGCATCTACGGATGCGACGATTGCCTCGATGCGTGTCCTCCAGGGGCGACGGCTGCGGCGCAAGCAGTGGAGATCCGCGGTCGCATCGATCTCACCGCACTGCTCGCCGCGTCCGACGAGGAGTTGTTGCGCCGGTACGGCCACTTCTATCTGCCCAAGCGCAGACCCGACGTGTTGCGTCGCAACGCTCTGATCGCATTGGGAAACACCGGAGGGCCGTCCGCCATGCCAGTGCTGGCCGACTACGCAACTCACCCGAGCCCGCTGCTGCGGGCGCACGCCGTATGGGCGTTGGGCGTATGCGGCGGCACCGCCGCCTACGACATCATCGCCGCGGTCGCCGCCGAGGAGTGCGACGAGATGGTCCGGAGGGAGATCGAGTTGACGCTCGCCGACCTCAGCGAAGCGGTCGTGTGAAGACCGCCACCCGGCGGCGAGGCGGCTGGATTGCCGGGTCTGCCTCGGGCGACTTCTAGCCTGGTGGTGGGAAACGGAGATCTGGATGCTCATCGTGGCCGATGTTCACGGAGAAGCCGAGGCGCTGTGGCGCCTCGACAGGCGCGTGCCGCTACTGATTCTGGGCGACCTCATCAACATGATCGACTACCGAACCAATGATGGCATCGTCAAGGACATCACCGGCCCCGACTTCGTGGACACCTACGTGGCACTGCGCGCCGCCGGTCGGTGGCAGGAGTCGCAAGCGATGTGGGAGCGGTTCCGCCGCAGTCACGACCCGGCCGAGTTGCGCGCGCGCTTCACCGAGCGGGTGATCGCTCAGTACGAAGAGGTGTGTGCCGCGCTCGAAGGACTCGAGGCGTATGTGACCTACGGCAATGTCGATCGCCCCGATCTCCTTCGTTCGATGCTGCCCGCCGGTGCGCGGTTCGTCGACGGCGAGGTCGTCGAGATCGAGGGTTGGAAGGTCGGTTTCGCCGGAGGCGGGCTCATGTCGCTCAACACCCCGGGTGAGGTCGACGACGACACGATGCGGACCAAGCTCGATGCGCTGGCCGGGGTCGATGTGCTGTGTACTCACGTGGCTCCGGCCCTACCCAGCCTCGCCGGCGATGTGATCAGCGGGCGAGCCAAGGGGTCGGCCGTGGTCCTGGAGCATCTTCTCTCGGCACAGCCCCCGCTTCATTTCTTCGGAGACGTCCATCAGCCCCAGGCCACCCAATGGCGTATCGGAAGTACGGTGAGCCGCAACGTCGGCTATTTCCGAGCCACCGGGCGTGGGGTGAGCCTCCCGGCGCGGCATGCCGCACCGGCGGCGGGTGGATGACGATACCGGTTGGTCTCATTGCTCCGGTATTCTCACGGTCGGATGCGCCCATACCGGAGGATGTGGGTGTTCACCGAGCCGGGGAGTGTGCGATGAGTGTTGAAGGAACGGTGCAGAGCATCGAGGTTTCAGCGCCGCCGCAGACGGTCTACGAGGTGGCGCTCGATCTGGAGCAATATCCGCAATGGGCCACCGGGGTGAAGGAGGTCGACATCCTCGAAGAGGATGAGCTGGATCGGCCGCTTCGTGTCGCTTTCGTGGCGGATGCGATGGTGAAGGAGATCGCCTACACGCTCGTCTACTCGTACGACATGCCGAACGGTTTCTCGTGGACCGCCGAGGCGGGGGAGGACATCAACGAGATGCAGGGCAGCTACGAGTTCACCGAGCTGGAAGACGGTTCGACCGAGGTCCTGTATGCGCTGCGCGTCGATCCTGCGTTCACCCTGCCCGGGTTTCTCCGTCGGCAAGCCGAGAAACAGATCGTCTCGAGTGCGCTGCGGGGTCTCAAGAAGCGATCTGAGAGCCTGGTATGAGGGTCCTGCTCGTCACCGGCAAGGGTGGCGTCGGCAAGACCACCGTGTCGGCGGCGACGGCCATCAGGGCGGCCGATCTGGGGCATCGTACGCTCGTGATGTCGACCGATCCGGCGCACTCGCTGGCCGATGCCTTTGGGCTCGACTTCGGTGATGCCCCCACCCGAGTCGCCGACCGGCTCGAAGCCCAACAGATCGACTCCCAACAGCGGCTCGAGGAATCGTGGGGGGCGGTGCGCGATCATCTCACCGAGCTGTTCGACTGGTCCGGGCTCAAGAGCGTCGAAGCCGAGGAGCTGACCGTCTTCCCCGGCATGGATGAGATCTTTTCCCTGGCCACGGTCCGGGATCACGTGCGGTCCGAGCAGTACGACTTGATCGTCGTCGATTGTGCGCCGACCGCAGAGACGCTGCGTCTGCTGTCCCTCCCCGAAGTGCTGTCGTGGTACATGGAGAAGATCTTCCCGGTGGGTCGGCGTATTGCCAAGGTGGCGCGACCGGTGATCAACCGGGTCACCGCCATGCCACTCATCGGTGACGACAAGGTCTTCGAGGCGGTCGCCCAGTTCTACGAGCGGTTGGACGGCATCCGCGAGATCCTCGCCGATCCGAACATCACGAGCGCCCGCTTGGTCATGAATCCCGAGAAGATGGTGATCTCCGAGGCGCGACGCACCTACACATATCTGGGTCTGTTCGGGTACACCGTTGACACCGCCGTGGTCAATCGAGTGCTGCCGGATTCCGTGACCGATCCGTATTTCAAGCGGTGGCGGGAGATCCAGCAAGAGCATCTCGAGACGGTGGAGGATGGGTTCGCCGACGTCGCCATCAAGCGGCTGCGTTTGTTCGACGAGGAGATGGTCGGGCTCGACAAGCTGCGTTTGGTCGGTCACGAGCTGTATGGCGCAGACGATCCAACCAAGCATTTCTCGACGGGCCGCCCGTTCCGGGTCGAAGACGACGAGGAGCACGTGGTGCTCGTCATCGCGGTGCCGTTCGTCGAATCGTCGGAGGTCGACGTCCTTCGTCATGGCGACGAGCTGTTCGTCACGGTCGGCCCGTACCGCAGATCGATGGTGCTGCCGGATTCGCTGAAACGACGCGACGTCCGTCGCGCCCAGCTCGCCGAGGGCGAGCTGCGGGTCACGTTCGGTCTCGACTGACCGACGGCCCGGGCGGCAGCGCAGAGGAGGGTGTCATCGTCACCACGGTTGGGATCGATCTCGGCGGCACCAAGCTGCTTGCGGTCCGACTCGTGGATCACGAGATCGCGGAGCAGCGTCGGTTCTCCAACCCGGGCGTCGCCGATCAGCTGTCGGCGGCGGTGGTGGCGGCCATCGGCGAATTGGTGACGGACGACGTGGGCGGGATTGGAGCCGGGATCGCCGGTTTGGTGTCGTGGCCCGAGGGAGATTTCGTTTGGGGCCCTCACGTCGCCGGAACGAACGTGCCGTTGCGCCGTGACATCGAGGCTGCGTTCGGGCTGCCCACCGTGGTCGACAACGACGCAAACTGTGGAGCGTGGGGAGAGCTCCGCATCGGCGCCGGCGTGGGTTATCGCAACATCGTGCTCGTCACACTCGGCACCGGCATCGGTGGAGCGATCGTCATCGACGGGGAGCTGCACCGTGGGGGATCGTTCGCCGGCGAGTGGGGACATACCCTGTTCGAGCGGAACGGCGTGCGGTGCGACTGCGGCAAGCGAGGTTGCTGGGAGACGGTGGCTTCGGGGCCGGCGTTGATCAGGCTCGCCAAGGAGTTCGTCGCCCAGAACCCTGGTGGCACCCTGGCTCACCGCCTTTTCGGAGTAGAGATAACCGGCGAGCTGGTGACTGCGGCCGCCGACGACGGCGATGAGACCGCTCGTGGGCTGGTGGCGCAGGTTGGCGCCGATCTCGGACTGGGCATATGCAACCTCATCGCCGTGCTCGATCCCGAGATCGTGATCGTGGGGGGCGGACTCGGATCCGTCGGGGAGGGGTTGCTCGGTGCGGCGCGCCGTGTTGCTCACG
>JBFISM010000200.1:0-4672 GCA_041608535.1 Acidimicrobiia bacterium | reverse complement strand
TGGTGAGCCGTTACCTCACCAACAAGCTGATAGGCCGCGAGGCCATCCTGGAGCGGCGGACCTTTCCTCACCAGACCATGCGGTCCTGTGAGCATATCCGGTATTAATCCGAGTTTCCTCGGGCTATCCCGGTCTCCAGGGCAGGTTCCTCACGTGTTACGCACCCGTTCGCCGGTTTCCCCACCCGCTTCTTACGAAGCGAGTGGTTCTCCCTCGACTTGCATGCATTAAGCACGCCGCCAGCGTTCGTCCTGAGCCAGGATCAAACTCTCCATCGAAAGTTTGATGACCTGACCACCACGGGGTCGCCGAAGCTCCCCCGCTGGAGTCAATGTCTTCAAAGGTTGATCGCGTCTGAGGACGGGGTCCTCGTGTTCCCGCCCCGAGGGGCGTTCCGACACGATCGGCTTGTTTCTGTTCTTGCAGTGTCGCCGGCGACGGGTCCAAACAGACGACCCACTCCCGCAGAACGGGAGCGCCGCGACACATGCTGGCTTTTGACACGCTATTTAGTTGTCAAGGAGCCCGGAACCCACGAAACGTTCGACGGTTGCGGGGGGTCTCTCTCAACCAGCCGCACCCGAGACGGGCACGGTTCAATCGGCCAACCGAGAGGGCTGGCCGTCAGGAACGACAATTGTCGCAGAAAGATTACAAAAGTGCAAGTTCAGGGCACGACGCCGCTGAGCCGGGTCTCGCTCGCCGCAGCGCTCCGACCGATGCGATCCTTGAGCGCCAGGAACGGCTGTTCGACCACGGTGTAGACGACCAGGGCTGCACCTGCCGCCACAGCGAGGTAGGGCCCCAAGAAGACCACAAACTGTATCAACGGCGACAATCCCGCAGTTATTCCCCAACTCTGCACCCAGAGCACGAGACCCGGGATGAAGAGCATGTGCAAGAGATACAGGCTGTAGGAGAGCTTGGACACCACGAACGGCCCACGCCGTTCCAGCCAGCCGAGCGGACCTCCACCAAGCGCCACGGCGAGCACCATCGCCCCGAACCCCGCTCCGAGTGCCAGCGGCTGGACGACCACGTCGAACATGGTCAGCGGGGTGGTGAGCATCTCGCCTGGAACCGCCAGTGCTGCGACGAGCAGCGCTCCCGCCAGGAAGAGCCGGTCCAGACTGCGGCGTTCCCGGGTCCACGTGAAGCGGGCCCGGTTGCTGTACACGAGAGCGGCCAGCACCCCGATGTACAAGGAGTCGATCGACACGTGGAACGGACTGCGGAAGACGAAGAAGAACGAATCGTAGGAGCTCATGTCGCCGCCCCCCACCGCGGTGAGATACCGGAACACCGGGGCTGCCAGGATCAGGGTTCCAATCGCCGCACAGCGCAGTCGCAGTGACGGCAGCATCACCACTCCCGCCCAGATGACGGGTGCAGTCAGGTAGAACTTCTCCTCGACGCCCAGCGACCAGAAGGCGACCACGATGTCGCTCGGCAAGTAATCCTGAAGGAAGAGCATGTGGTACCCGATGCGCGCTCCGAGCCGGTCGGGGGACACCTCGTAGTGCGGGATGATCTCCAGCACGGCGAGGAACAGCACGAAGTAATACGCGGGGACGATTCGAAGGATCCGCCGCAACAGATACGGACGTAGCTCGGGAAGCCGGCTCCCCTCTCGGGTATGCCGCATGAGGCTCCCGGCGATGAGGAACCCGCTGAGCACAAAGAACAGATCCACGCCCATCCAGCCATTGAGCAAAGGGGTTGCCACGTCCCAGCCAAGGATCGTGAACAGCCGACCCTCCTCGTCGAGGAAGGGGCGTACGCCGTGCCGGAACAGCACCAGCACGATAGCGATGGCGCGGATGCCGTCGAGGCCGGCGATCGCCGCCGAGCTGCGCTCGAATCGGGGGGTGAGGAGTGAGCGGACATTCGAGGTACCGCTCACTGCGCATCGTCGATCGTCGTGAGCCGCAGCGTCTCCTGTATCGGCTTCTTACGCACCTTCCAGATCTTGCTGTCGACGATGTAGTGGTGGAAGTTGATCGCCTGATAGACGAGGAGTATCAGAGGCAGCGACGTGTCCACGGCGCTGAGGGCGGTCGCCGCGGAGAAATACACGATGGCGGCGATGGCCACGAGCAGGCCGAAATAGGCGACGATGTTCTTGCGCTGGCTGATGGTGGACAAGAACACGGCCCGCTCGTCGACACCCTTCGAGAACCGGTTGGTGTTGAACAGCCACACGAACAGCAGGTATTGAGCGTTGTGCCAGACGTTGAGGGTGATCCAGCCCGCATCGATGTTGGCGATGAAGACATATCCGACGTAGAACACAGCCCAGTGGCTGAGCATGTAGAGCGCATGCATCGGGGCGAACTCGCCCCGCTGTCTGGCCCGCCAGCGATCGATTCCCCACCACACGACGGAGACGGCCGCGAGCACCCCGGCGATGGTCTCGATCATCGCCGGAAGGATGAAGACCTTGACCTCCATCCCGAGGAATGTCTCCGGTGCCTGGTTGGAACGGTGGATGATGCCCCACAACGGCAGCGCATAGATCGCCGCCTTGGAGAGAAGATCCGACTGGGTGAAGGACACACCCGACTTCTTCTTGTACACCTGACCCACCCCATAGCTCTGCCGGGTGTAGTGCCACCACTGCCAGTACAAGTAGACGGAAGCGATCATCCACGCCCCGAACGTGAAGTACGCCAGCGCCACGCCTGCGATCACGAGCGGAGGGACGTACACGAGCAAGAACCGGTTCGCCTTGGCGCTCTCGATGTCGAAGCACAACCGGGTGTACGTTGCGATCACGTGGTGATAGCCGAGCAGCCACAAGTCGAGCACCAGCACCAAACCGAAGAGGTCGGGACGGGCAACGACGAGCAAGCCACTGGCGATGCCCAGCACCGCTGCTCCGACCACGAAGGTCAGATCGAAGTGAGCGTTGCGTAGCCAACCCGGGTGGATGGGCGCTGTCACTGCCGTCATGATCGTCCTGGACTTCTGGGTTGGCGCAACAACCCACCGGCTGTCAAAACGACCTTACTGGGTGTCGTCTCGGCGGTCACTAGGTCTGCGGTCCTGGGCATGCACCGGCCCGTGTCACAGACGCGGGCGTTTCTTGCCGCTGCGGATGCGGTCGGCAACGGCGAGGAGGACCACCACGGCGATCACCAACAGCACGAGATTCGCCACACCGAGCACGAAACCCAGCACCCGGCGCAACAGCCAGACGACGACGAGAAGGATCACGACACCGACGAGCACGTTGGCCACGACATCGCGAGCCCGATTCATGAAGCGCGCACCTCGACGAAACGCCGCTTCCCCACCTGAAGCACCTGGCCGATCAGGATGTCCGCAGCGACGGTCTCAGAGTCGATCCGGACACCGTCGATACGCACCGCGCCCTGTTTGAGCAGCCGCCGCGCCTCCGAGCGCGACTCGACCAGATCGGCGCGCTGCAGCAACGCAGGAAGGAACACCGGGTCCTCCCCCGGCTCGAGAACCACGCGGGGCACTCCGTCGGGGATGCGCTTGTCGCGGAACACGGTATCGAAGCCGTGTTCGGCCTCGTGCGCCGCCTCCTCCCCGTGATAGATGGCGACGATCTCCCGCGCCAACAGCCGCTTCGCCTCTCCCGGGTGGCGGGTCCCACCGGCGATCTCCGCGAGCAGGGCGTCGACATCAGAGCGACGCCAGCCGGCTGCCAGCTCGAACCACTCCCCCATTGCCGAGTCGGGGATGCTCATCGTCTTGCCAAACATCTCCTCAGCGGTGTCGCGCACGGATATGTAGTTGTCGAACGACTGTGACATCTTCTTCTCGCCGTCGGTTCCGACAAGCAGCGGCACTGTCATCACGAGCTGCGGACGCTGCCCGTACCGCTCCTGGATCACTCGTCCCATCATGAGATTCCACAGCTGGTCGGCGCCGCCCAGCTCGACGTCTGCCTCGACCGCTACGGAGTCGTAGCCCTGCAGGAGCGGGTACATGAACTCGATCATCGAGATCGGAACGTTGGACGTGAATCGCTCTTTGAAGTCGGCCCGTTCGAGCAGCTGAGCAACCGTCAGCGATGCGGTGAGATCCAGCACGTCCCGCATCCCCATGGTGGCGAGCCACTCGGAGTTGGGACGAACCTCGAGCCGCTCCGGCACAAGCAGCTCGCGGATCATCTCGAGACAAGTGGACGCATACCCAGCAACGGTCTCGGCGTCGAGTCGTACCCGCGTCTCGCTCTTCTGCGAGGGGTCGCCCACTTGTGCGGTGAAGTCGCCGACGATGAGGACGGCAGTGTGGCCCAGCTCCTGGAACCGGCGCAGCAGCCGGAAGACCACCGCCCAGCCCAAGGTCACGTCGGGTGCCGTCGGGTCGACCCCGAACTTCACGCGAAGTGGCCGGTCCGTAGCGAGCCGTTCAGCCAGTTCCCCCTCGGGAAGAACGGTGTCGACGCCGCGCAGCAGGTAGTCGAGCTGCTCGTCGACCGACGGAAAACGGAGCCGGAGTGCGGCCATGGGCGCAGGCTAGCGGTGCAGCTCTGCGACGAACCGCCATGGCCGCTCGACCGCTTGGGAGATGCCGATGCGCGGGGTGCGCTCCACACTGACGACCTCGTGAACGGCTTCGAGAAGGCGGACCGGTCCGGTGGTCAACGACGCCCCGTCATGACCGCCGTGCACCCCGAGCGCCTGCGCCAGCTTCCCGG
>JBFISM010000199.1:0-4744 GCA_041608535.1 Acidimicrobiia bacterium | reverse complement strand
GTGACGCTATTGGCCGTTGTTCTGACCATGGTGGGGGTGATGGCTGTCCCCGCTGCTGCCGATGGCGAGTTCACGTTCACCGATTCCGTGACGTTCCAAGACGTGGACCCGTGCACCGGTGAGCTGACGACGATCACGATCAACGTCCTCGTTCAGGTGCACGAGCACCCCGACGATGTGTTCATTCGGGTCCGCCGCACAGGCTATACCGATACGGGCTACGTGATGGCTCACGGCTGGCAGAGGATCAGCATCACCGATGGGGTGTTCCAGGCCCAGTTCGAGGACCCGTGGAACAACCCGGGGACAGGCGAGAAGTTCGGGGCAGCCAGCCGCTTCCTCGAGGTCGATGGTCAGGTGATCGTCGACGATTTTGTCCTTATCTGCCTCAGCTGACGAGCTTCGAAAACGTGCGTCGAGAGGGAGCCATCACGGCTCCCTCTCTCGCGAAATCCGCGTTTCTGTCACACCCCCGGAATACGCTGGCGGCATGCTGTCCAACCGTGACCGTCGCATCCTCGATTTCGAGGGCTCGTGGTTCCAGTACCCGGCGCCGAAGGACCGGGCGATCCGCGATTACCTCGACATGAGCTCGTCGCGGTACTACCAGGCGCTGCGCCGGCTCATCGACAACGACGAAGCCTTGGCGTACGCTCCATTGACGGTCAGGCGGCTGCGACGCATCCGCTCCGAAAGGCTGAGCCAGATTGCGGAGCGGATCAGCGAGAATTCGCACGCCTGACCACGACAAAGGGCCAGGACGCGCCGCGGGAGGCGAGACGTGACGGAACGTCACACGACGAAGCTGACCGACGTGATCACCCGCGCCGGCATGGCTGCGTGGAGCATCGTCGGGGTTTTCGCACTTCTGTGGGCTCTGTTGTGGATTCTGGGCCGGGCACAGGTGCTCATCGCTCCGGTCGTGCTCTCGGTGGCGATCATCTACATCCTCAACCCGGTGGTCAATCGCTTCACGGAACGACGCATGCCCCGGTTCCTGGCCACGATCCTCGCCTTCACGCTGTTCCTCGGCGTGCTCGTGCTGGCCGGCCTGTTGATCGTGCCCTCCATCAGGGAGCAAACCACCGGGCTGGGCACCGATTTCCCCCAGATCTACGAGGACTCCGCACGCCAGATCGAGGACATCAGCGAGCGCACCGGTTTTCCCGTCGACATCTGGTCGTATGAGGAGCTGGAGAGCTTCGTGACCGACCCGGACACCCAGGACACCGTGATCGACGCCACCCTGGCGCGCCTGGGTGCGCTCACCTCGGGTCTGCTCGAGGCGGTGCTCGTCATCTTCGTGGCACCGGTTCTGGCCCTGTACATCTTGATGGATCTTCCGCGGGTGCGGCGGGAGTCGCTCGGGCTCATCCCGGCAGCGCATCGCGAAGAGGTGCGGTTCGTGTCGGCCCGGATGGGTCAGGCAGTGGGCGGCTTCTTGCGCGGGCAGGTCTTCGTCGCTCTGATCGTTGGTGTCATGATGAGCCTGGGATTCTGGCTCATCGGACTCCGCTTCTGGCTGATCATCGGCATGATCGCCGGCTTCCTGAACATCATCCCCTTCGTCGGTCCGTGGGTGGGCGGCGCCCTCGGCGTCACGGTGGGGCTGGTCACCGACTCCGTGAGTACCGCCGTCTATGCGGCCTTGGTCGCCCTCGTCGTCCAGCAGATCGACAACAACTTCGTCAGTCCCACCGTGCTTCGGGCAACCGTCCGGCTGCACCCGGCAGTAGTCATCTTGGTGCTGATCCTCGGCGGCGCGATCGGTGGCCTGTGGGGTGTGATCCTGGCGGTTCCGGCGACCGCAGCCATCAAGATCCTGACCGGCCATCTGTGGCGCACCCGGGTGCTCGGTCAGACCTGGGAGGAGGCGGCAGCGGAATCACACGTGGCGCCGCCCGAACCTGTATGGAAGCGGCGACGTGCGGAGCTGGCGGCGCTGGTGGAGCGCGGCGAAGCCGGGCGCCATGTCGAGGAGGCACCCGCCGCCGAGCCGGAGACCACGACAGTGGAGGACGATCCGGACATGGCTGAGGCGACGGCTGCCGACGAGAGTGGTCCCTAGGCCGATGATCGACGTGCTCATAGGGGTCGGGCTGGCACTTCTCCTCGTGCGTGGGTGGCGGCGGGGTCTCATCCACGAGGCCATCGGTCTCGTTGTGCTCGTTGTGGGCACGGTTGCCGCGCTGCGGCTGTCGACCCCCGTCGGCAGTTTCGCCTCCCGTCTCACCGGAACCGGTCCCGACGCCTCCAGGGTGGTCGGTGCCGTGCTCGTGTTCTTGATCGTGTCCATTGCGGCCGCACTCGTCGCCGGGGCTCTCACCAAGGGCACGCACGTGCTCCCGGGGATGCCCACCGTCAACCGGATCGGGGGCGCTCTGCTCGCCGCTGGGGCTGGGGCGCTGGTGGCGACTCTGCTGCTGTCGGCCTTGAGCGTGTTGCCGTTGCCGGAGGCCGCCGCCGGCCAGGTCGACGAGTCGGAGGTCGCCCAGACGCTCACCGACCCGGATGGTTTCGCCCAGCAGACGCTCGATCTGGCGACGGGAGAGCGCTTCATGTCCGTGCTGTTGCGTATCGACGACCTCTTCGACGAGACGGCCATCGGCGATCCAGGCGACGGAGCCACACGGCTCGACGTTCCCGAGAATGCGAGGATCGAGCTCGACGAGTCGGGGGCGCTGCGGCTGTCGATCCTCGTCAACGAAGCGAGGGTTGCCGAGGGGGCGACGCCCATTGCCCGGTCCGCCACACTCGATCCGGTGGCTGAAGCGACCGCACGCGACCTCTACGAGCGCGGCTGGCTCACCCACGGCCCGGCCGGCGGACCAACGCTTGCGGAGAGGCTCGACGCCCTCGACTTTCCCAGGCTCGAGGAATTCGAGCTGCTCGGGATCGGCGCCTCACCGTCGTCGGTGGTCGAGGCGTGGCGGGCGGCGCCCAACTCGAAAGCGACACTGGCAAGCGAGGCGGTTCGTCGCTACGGCGTTGCGGTGGCCAACGGCCCTGCGGGACGGCTCGCAGTCTTGGTCGCCACCGGCTGAGCCGGTTGGTCCTGGCGGTTAGCTGTCCGCCACCCGGGTGATGCTCTCAGGCGCCGGTGGAGCAGCGACGCTCGACAGCGCCTCTTGCTCCCGTCGCTGCTTCCTGCGGTTGGAGAGAAGCACCAAGGCGAGGATCGCCAGGATGATGACGGCGCTTCCGATGAGTACCCACGGCAGGTCGAACACCGAATCGCTGGTGGTCACTGCCACGACATTCAGCGTTCCTCCGTCGAGGGGCAGCTCCCATTGCATCGTGCCATCCTCGGCGATGCTGTCGGCGTTGGTCTCCTCGATGTCGGGTTCGCCGGGCATGCGTATGAAGAGGTTGCTCGTGATCGCATCCTCGGCGAAGCCGGCTATGGGGAGGCCTTGGGTCGCTTCGGCAATCGACGGCACGATCACTTCCGCTTCGAAGCGACCGCTGTCTTCACCAACATCGATCACCAGCTTCTCGAACTCGACGTCGGTTGCCTCGAAATCGGCGAGGAGATCGGGAAGTGTGGACGCATCCTCCACCTTCTGGGTGGAGTAGTAGAACGTCATGTCGGCGACCTGCCGGGTCTGGATCTCGCCGGCGCCCTCAGGTACGAGCCCGAGGTCTTCGATCCCGCCATCGCCGGCGAAGCTGTCGATGAGATTCTGCAGCTCTTCGTCGACACCGAACTCGACGGTGACGTCGGCCGAGCCGTCGCCGATGAAGTCCACGATCACGTTGGCCTCGGCGCGGCACGCCGAGACGACGATGCTGAGGGCGGCGATGATCAAGAGTGCTCTGCGCATGGTGGCTCCGTGCCAGGCATGGTAGGGACGGCCGGGGACAACGTGACCCTCATCGCCGTATCCTCGCCGCATGGATGAGACCACGTACCGCAGGCTCAGCGAGGGAGTGGCGCAGGCGTTCGTTGCTGCGCTCCCCGGCCACCTGGGTGGCGCTGTGGCCGACCCGGTCCTCGATCGTCTCATCGACGAGATCGAAGGGCGGCTCACAGAGTGGTCTGCGCTACCCGCCCAGGGGCAGCGACGAACGCCGCTCGAGATCGTCCGAACCGCTTTTGGCGCCGAGGTCCCTGCGGAACTGGTGCCGGTGACGTCGCGCGACCTCGGGGAGCAGGCCTGGCGAGCGCACGTCGCGTGGGGTATGGCGCGAGCCGAGGTGATCGCCGGCTTGGTGCCGGCATCCAACTCGGCCGATTCGGCCCCGGCTCAGGGCGTGCTCGTTGCGACCGTGTCGACGAATGTGATGGATCGAACCCGGATCGCCGAGACCGTGGAGTCCTTGGGGGCGAGGAACGTCGTGTGGCGCAATCCCGGCGCCGTTGCCGAGGGACTGGACTCGGCGTCGCCCGCGGTTGCGTTCGTGGACCTGGAGCACGCCGCCGCTCACGACGTGATCCGCACGTTGGTTGCCGCCGGCGTGCGCACGGTCGCCTACGGCCCGCACGTCGACGACCACGCCCTGGCCGCGGCCCGCGCACTCGGCGCCAGCGAGGTCATGCCACGATCCCGCTTCTTTCGCAGCATCGAAAGCCTCGTGCCCCGCCCCGCATAGTGCCTGTGGCAATCGTGGCGAAGGGGTGCCCCGGTGCGCGCCCGCGGCAGGATTCGAACCCTCGCTGGTTGGGGTTGGCGGCGGTGAGGGTGTCGTTGCCGCTGTGTTTGTTCCCCGTCTCTGTGTGGTGGGGGTGGTGCGCGGTGGCGAG
>JBFISM010000198.1:0-4762 GCA_041608535.1 Acidimicrobiia bacterium | reverse complement strand
CTTGGGGCACAGCTCAGTGCAGGCTGGCCTCCAGGCCTACGACACCGAGTCCGAGCATCGCACCCAACAGTCCTGAGCCCAGGGACACGAGCTTCGAGTGGCCACGCTCGGCCGCAACCAGGTAACTGAGCGAGAAGAGGCCGAGCAGCCCGAATCCGATTGAGATCGCGATTGCAGTACTGAGAGACATGATTTCCAAGGCGGCTAATGCCAGCAACCCTGCAGGTACGGCCACCACTGCGATCAGGGGTACCTGGTTCATGACCGTCGCCTGCATGTGACTTCGCCAGTGGCCCAACTCGGCAACACCGCTGCCTAGCAACGACGCATACGTGTGGGCCACAAACACGACCACCGAGGTTGCGACGAGCTCGCCGAATACCTCAACGGCGTCATGGGTCAAACCATCGACGGCGCCGAGAAAGGCGGTGACCAGGATTGTCCCATAGATTCCGTTTGTGAACTGCTCCGCTCGCTCACGCTGACTGGCCGCAATGACTGCCTGTTGGCTCTGTGTCTTTCCCATTCGAGTGCCTTTGCTCGTCGGCTCGCCAACCGGCAAGAGTGGCAACGAGGGAGAATCCGCCTGGTGCTCCCTCGTCTTGCCGTGACTGCGCTCCCCGGGCCTATCCGAAGGCTGCCCGCAGTTCAGCCTCTTGTCCGGCCGGCAGGTTGGTGTGAATGATCTCGGACTCGTAGCTGCTCAACGCGGTCGCGACCTTGTCGACCACCGCGTCGTGGGTGAGCAGGAGAGCGCCGAGGTACCCGGCTCCATCCGGCTCGCTACGGTCTTGATGAAGTCGTCATCGATCCCGAAGTCGGCAGCCACCGTGAGCGTGCTAGGCATGTCACCTCCTGGGTCTCGAGAATCGGCATCAGAGTCTCAGGATTCCGGGTGACGGATCGTCACCCACAGCGGGTGAAGCTCTGGACCCTCACACGGGCTTGGCGCGAGCGAGCTTCGACTTGATCTCAGCCTGCACGGCTGGCGGCACCATGAACTCGTGCACTCCGATCATCGTTTCGGCATTGACATGTGCGAGGATCATCTCGCGCTGGCCGGAATCGATCAGGAAGAACGCAGCCGAGCCGTCCTCCGGGAGTGCCCGAGCAACGCCGTCCATCCACTCAGCGGAAAGACCGAGTTCTCCCAACCGATTCCACAACGGCCCCAGCGAAATGCCCCAAAGCGTGCCGGCGATGGATGCGGCATACGTGGTCGCCACCAGTAGGCCCCACCACGGGCCGGCCCAGCCCGATAGTTCGTCGGTTACCTCAGCCGTCTGGGTGAGCTGCACTGAGCCTTCTGCGGTGCGCTCGACGACTACGGCCGCGGCTTGGGGACTGGCCTCGGCCCGCACGATCTCAGCCGCGAGGTCTTGTCCCTCTGTTGGCGACCCGAACGTCACAGCCAACAGGCACACATCGGTCGACTCATCACGTTTGCTCGACCGTGACGTCACCGACGCCCCTCCGTTCCGACGGATCGCCCCTGTCCGGGCGTTCGGTTCGGCTCCGCTACCTGCTGAGCGTGCGGCTCGGTCAGCAGCGACGCAGGCGGCGTCCGGCTCATCACCGAGCAGCCGACGGGCGCGACGGACCCAGAGCGTTCAGCGTCGAGCGGACCGAGGCGGCACCGAGCGCCGTGACCGCGATTGCGGCTCTCGTACGCGATGCGACTGCCGTTCACGGCCAGTCCAATCTCATGTCGTGCATGCTCCGGAGTCCCTGGGTGACGGCTCGTCACCCCTCGTGGGTGAACTTCCGGTCCGGGGAAGGCGAGCGTTGTCATGCACGTCGCGATTGCCGTTCCACACAGGAATCACCCATTGACAGCCCACCCAAGTTCTGGCTATCGAGGAGGGAAGCACGTCACGTGCACTCACGCCCGGCGATGCTCATCGCCGCACAGGAGCAGGAGGGATCCAGATCGGTTCGCTCTTGCGCACCGCTCTTCGTATCCGTCTACTCGGTGAAGTCACACGTGAAGAGCATCTCTCGCAAGTTTGGGTGTCACCTCCCGTAACGCGGCCATCTCCCAGGCGGCAGCTCTGCGCTTGATGTGACACCCGCTCACCCGTGCTAGGTGATGACGACCGCGCCGTTGGATTCCAACCTCTCTTCAAGCCCTCGCTACCGCTCGGGAGACGCTGATGAACGAACTAGTGGTGGTCGCCTTCAGGGACAAGGAAGGTGCCCAGCAGCTTCTCGCTGAACTCAGTCGGTCGGCCCGAACAGGCGAGCGGCCGTGGTTTGCGCTGGAGACGGCCGTGGTCACTCGGGACGCCACCGGGAAGTTCCTCATCCGAGATTGTCTCGATCTCAGCCAAGCTAAGGGGCGCCGCGCATTGGCTGCCTGGCGTCTCCTCGTTGCGGTCCTCGTGTCTGGCCCGCTGGGTGGCACCATATGGGGGGCCGGAACTGCACGCTTGTGGAAACGGCTGGCCGTAGCGGGACTCGACGAACGATTCATGACGAGCCTTCCGGCCGTGGCTCTGCCCGGAGGTTCGGCGCTCTTTCTCTTGCTCGAACAGGCCGCGTTCGAACCAGCCCGCCACAGGTTGAGCGCCGGCACCGGGCGCGTCTACCACGCGACGGCGCCGGACGAAGTAGGTCGCATCGTCCTGGATGCGCTATCTGGAGTGACCGCACAACCGACGTACGAATGACCGCTCCGGACGCTCGAGGAGGCTCAGCCGCCGCCAGCAGCGGCAGTCATCTCCGGTTGGGTTCGGCATCTCGGTCCTCGCTGCGTCGAGCTCGCCCTCGAGACGGAGCCACAGCATGTGCTCGAATCCACACCTACGGCAGGTTTCCACCCACACCTCGACCAAGATGACGACCTGACAATCCCCCTAGTTCTTGCACGCCGAGCACCCGGGCCGGCGACATCTCGGTGGTGCCGTCTGCTGCCATCGGGGCTGAGGTGCCAAGTCAGGACAGCCCGGCTGCGATTGGCGAAGAACACGAGGCTGGCATTTTCGAGCCCCGTTCGCTCCCGCCCCAAGGCCGGCGAGGACGCACATCCTGGCCACCGACCATCTCCCAGCAGGATCCTGCGAGCTAACCGCGGGAACGCCGCCTCTGCATCATCTCCAATTGCCCACCGCATGGCCGCCGCCATGCCTGCGGTTGCTTGCCCTATCCGCATCGGGAGCAGGCCATGGCGGTGGCCCCGACGACCAGCTCTCCACGCCCGATCTCGGTGAAAGGCACCTCATACCGGGATTGTGAGCTGTGTTCAGGTGTGGCGGTCTGCGTCGAGTGGGCCTAACCGGCCAGCAGCTTTGCCTTCTGAGCTGCGAACTCCTCATCCGTGAGGAAGCCTTGCTCCTTCAATGCCGCCAACCGCTCCAGCGCTTCCACCCTCTCCTCCATCGATGGTGGTGCGGCTGCCGACGGTTGCGGGGCGGGGGCGGCGGCAGCCGGAGCGGGTGGAGGTTGCTGACCTGTTGCTTGTTGGTCTTGAACCATCTTCCCTTGTTGCCGTCTGGCGACGCGTCCGGACACTGCGGTAGCAGTCCCGGCAACGACCGCGGTGCGACCCATAGTCCGGACCATCCGACCGGCCATTCTCCTTGGCATTCGAACTACCTCCCTTGGCTACTCGCCGTCAGCGGATGCTTCTAGGGCCTCCAGGGCCTCGAGCACATCTCGAGCCGGAACGCGCCCTGTGTCAGCCAGCTGGCCTCCCGACTCGAGGATGGCGGTGGCCAGAGGTGCCGCCCAGGTGTTCTCCCAGACCGCAAACAGTGCTGAGCTACCTGGCTCGATCACTTCGCCGGCGGCGGCGATGTCTTCATGTGAGAGCAAGTCGGAGAGATCGCCCTCATACACCGAGATGCTCCCGATCTCATCCTGATCCATGTCCGTGACTTCGAGTGCCTCGACCGAGCCGTCTTCATTTCTCTTGAGGAACACCAGGTCCAAGATGCGAATGATGCCCCGATCCGTGAGATCAACGATGTTGGGCGCTATCTCACCGTTGAAACGGTTGCCCGGGAACTCGAAGATCGCGTAGTCGATTGGGCCGAACTCGCGGATGTCTCTCATCGCGCCGTTCCTCCTGCGTTTGATGTCGTGATGATGGCGCCTCCGGTCCGGGGTTCCATCACCCCTGAGGGGTGATCGTTTCTCGGCGTCGACCCGCTCCACCGGTGTGGTGGGACGATAGAACACCAGGCCCGAGGGCCCAATCATGCACCAGGCACGCGCATCCAGAACCGGTACATGGTGCTGAAGGTGAGCGGGTACCTCTGCTCCAGGGCATGCCAGTTGGACAGATTGCGAGCCGTCGGATCGTTCGGGAATGACCGGCGGTAGAGGTCCCGGATCCGGCCAGACGCCAATTCGAAGCCGAGCAACTCGAGATCCAGTGCTTCGAGCGCCCGCTGGATCCGGGGAAGATCGAAGCGATCTTCGTGGGCATCGAAGAACAGGTCCCGACAGCCGCTGAGCGAATAGAAATCCGGAACGTCCACGACACGGCGCGCAGGCGAGTGCGGCGGCAGCTCTTCACCGCCGACCGAGTGGCTCGTATCCCCGAGATCGTGGGCTCGAGGCCAAGCTCAGCGATGATCGCCTTCGCCGCGTCCAGGAATCTGCGACCGTGCGAGCTGTACAGGCCGAGCTTCATGAGCCCCCCTGGGCGGACCAGGCTCGGTAGCTCGGCCCATCCCTGCTCCGGATCGGCCATGTGGTGGAGAACGCCCATGCACTCGATGACGTCGAACACCTCGTCCAGCGTCGCCAGCCCGGCGAT
>JBFISM010000197.1:0-4770 GCA_041608535.1 Acidimicrobiia bacterium | reverse complement strand
TCCTCGGTAGGCGGTGAAGACCTCCTGCCGCACCACGTCCGCAATGGCTCCTGCGACGGTCGAGCCGTCGACCGAGGCGGCGATCGATACGGCAATCACGGGCAGGTCATAGATGAAGTTGACGGTGCCGTCGAGAGGATCAACTATCCAGCCGATGTCGGAACCACCCTCGATGACGGTTCCTTCTTCGCCAACGATCGATGCGTCAGGCGTGGCAGTGAGCAACTCGTCGCGGACGAACGCCTCGACTTCGAGATCGGTTGAGGTCACCAGGTCGGTGGGTGTGGATTTCGCGCCAACCGTCGTTGCGGAACCGAGCGCATTGCGGATGTGTTCGGCTGCCCGCCGCGCCACATCGGAGGCGATGTCCACGAGATCGCGCGCTCCCAGGGTCGCCGCCACCGGTGCTTGCTGTGCGTCAGGCACGGACAACCAAGGGTCCCAGTTGCCCAAGGGATGCGGCTTCCGCTTCGCTGGCCTCGACACCGAGGACGATCGTGTCGATCTCATCGACTCTCGCAAACCGATGAAGCTGGTCGTTACCCAGCTTCGAGTGATCGATGAGCATCACCGTGCGCCGTGCGCTCGACATCATCGCCCGCTTCACCGATACCTCGATGCGATACGGGGTCGTACACCCTCGTTCCGGTGATATCCCATCGGTGCTGAGGAAGGCGACATCGACGAACATCGCCGAGATGCTCTCCACCGTGCTCGAGTCGACCAATGCCATGGTGTCCTTCTTCAGCTCACCCCCGACGACTGCAACCGATATACGGTCGTTGTCGGCCAGCAGGTGTGCCACCGGAATCGAGTTCGTCACCACCGTCAGCTCGCCATCGCGCGGGAGCAGGCTGGCGAAGTGAGCCAGAGTGCTGCCGGAGTCGATGAACATCGATCCCCCGGGCGGCACCTCCTCCAGCGCTCGCTTGGCGATTCGATGCTTTTCCTCTGCATTGAGACTGCCGCGAACGCTCAACCGGGGCTCGTGCCGCCACCGCTGCCATGGCACGGCACCGCCGTGCACCCGCCGCAACACACGCCGGTCCTGAAGGGAACCGAGGTCGCGTCGGATGGTTTCCGTGGTCACGCCGAACCGAGCAGCGAGGCCGCTGACGTCGACTCGCCCGTTCGCTGCAGCGAGGTCCGTGATCGCTTCGTGTCGCTCGAGCTGCGAGAGGTTGCGACTCGGATCTCCCGACGTTTGCTGTGCTGGCTCCTCCATCTATGGCCCTTCCTGCCTGTGTGCCGATTCCGCTACCGCGGCACGTGCACCATTCTTGCGAATCGAATCCAGCGCCGTGGTGAAAGCCGTGCGAAAGCCCTCGTGTGCGGCCACAGCAGGGGGAAACACATCGGCGAAGCGGAGGAACGCCGCAGGGTCGGCAATGCTGGCTTCGGCGTGGTTGATGGCCAGCTCTAGCCGCGGATCTGCAGCCGTGTCGATCGCACGTCCCTCGTCGTCGCGACCGAGCAAGTACTGGCACCACCCGGCGAGCGCCAGGGCGGACAATTCGACATGTCCGTCGCCAGCCAGCTGGCGCTCGACGGTGGGAATGAGGAACACCGGAAACTTCGACGACCCATCGAGACACAGACGCGACACCTGATCCCGAATAGCAGGGTTGGCGAATCGATCGACAACCACGCGTTTGTAGTCGGCGACATCGACACCGGCGACCGGTGGCAGCACCGGTCTGGCCTCCCGGTCGAGGAACATGTCGAGAAAACCGGCGAAGACGGCGTCTCGCATCACCTCGTCGACGAATTCGAAGCCGGCAAGGGCCGCGAGGTACGCCAGAGTGGAATGCCCGGCGTTGAGGATTCGCAGCTTCAGCAACTCATAGGGCTCGACGTTGTCCGTGAGCAACACGCCCACGTCCTCCCACGGTGGCCGGCCATTGGTGAAGACGTCTTCGATCACCCACTGCCGGAACGTCTCCGCCACGACGGGCCACTGATCGATGAGCCCGAACTCGTCGAGCAGCCACTGGCGATCGCTCGGTGCGGTGACCGGTGTGATCCGATCCACCATGGTGCTTGGAAAGGCCACCTCCGCCTCGACCCAGCGGGCGACGGCGGAGTCTATGTCGGCAGCTGCGTTGATCGTCGCCGCCCGAGTCACGGTGCCGTTGTGCAGGATGTTGTCGCAGCTCATGACGCTGAACGGGGGAATTGCATCGTCGTGACGTCGGCGCAGCCCTTCCGCGATGGCAGCGAAAACGAGCGAGGTGCCCGTGGGCTGGCCGGTCGCGACATCGACCGGATAGCCACCCTCGGTGACCGTGAGTGACACGATGCGCGTCGACGGTTCGGCCAGACGATCGACCAACAAAGACCGATCGACATCTGCCAGAACGTAGTCCACGATCGAGCCGATCACCTTGACGTCCGTCCGCTGCCGGGATCGGGTGATGAGGGAGTACAAGCCGTCTTGCGCACCAAGAGCGGTCGCCATGGTTGCGTCCTGGGGCAGAACCCCGGCGCCGGTGATTGACCAGGTTCGGAGACCTGCGGTACACAGATCGTCGAGGTAGTCAGCCTGATGGGCGCGGTGGAAACCTCCGACGCCGATGTGGACGATGCCTCCACCGAGACCTCTGCGATCGTATGTCGGGATCGCAATACGCGGATCCAATGCGCCGAGAGAAGATGGAGACAGCGTTGTTGGCTCTTGGATCTGGGCCATACTGGCACCCTATTCCAACCTAAACACAGGTGCAAACATGTATCTGTGTGAGATTTTTGAAAGTTGGCCCTTGCAAACCCACACAAACACAGGCTACCGTGCCATGCGGAGGGAGGCGGCTGATGTTGCCCCTGACATCAATCGAAGGAGGAGTTGCTCGAATGCAACGCATCAAGTTCCGCGGCAACCGGCACCGATGGTGGCTGTTGCTGCTCGTAGCGCTTGCTCTCGTCGCAGGCGCATGTGGCGATGACGACGATACGGCTACAACCGCAGCCGGGGGAGGCGACGCCACCGAAACCACCGGCGGAGGCGACGGCGGCGCCGCCGGCGACGGGACCACGCTGAACGTCGCCATCGTGGGTAATCCACAGATGGAGGACATTGCGAGCCTCACACCTGAGTTGTTCACCTCCGAGACGGGAATCAACGTCGAGTACACGATTCTCGAAGAGCAGACCCTTCGCGAGATCGTGACCCGCGACGTCGGTGCGTCGGGAGAGCAATTCGACGTCGTGATGATCGGTCTGTACGAAGCTCCGCAGTTCGGCGAAAACGGCTGGCTGTACGACCTCGACCAATGGGCGCTCGACGATCCGGACTACGACAAGGACGACCTCATCGACGCGGTGGTATCCGGTCTGTCGACTGAGAATGGCTTCTGGGCATCGCCGTTCTATGCGGAGTCGTCATTCTTGATGTACCGCCAGGACGTTCTCGACGAAGCGGGCCTCGAGATGCCGGAAGCGCCGACGTGGGAAGAAGTTGCCGAGATCGCTCGTGCAGTAGACAGCGAGGAGATGGCCGGCATCTGCCTGCGTGGCAAGCCCGGATGGGGTGACCTCGGAGGCCCCTTCACGACCGTGCTGAATACGTTCGGCGCAACCGTGTGGGAGGCGAACGACGATGGCTCCATCGGGGAAGCTCAGATCGATCAGCCAGAGTTCAAGGAAGCTCTGACCTTCTACGTCGACCTGGTCAACGACGCTGGTCAGGATGACGCAGCAAACGCAAGCTTCAACGAGTGCTTGGCGCTGTACCTCGATGGACAGGTTGCCATGTGGTACGACGCCACAGTGGCCGCCGGCCTGCTCGAGGCCGACGACAGCCCTGTCAAGGGGCTCAACGGCTATGCCCTGGCGCCGACAAAGGTGACGGACGCTTCCGGTTGGCTGTGGGCATGGACACTTGCGATCCCACAGAACTCTCCGAATCCAGAAGCAGCGTGGGAGTATGTGAGCTGGGCTACCGGCCCGGACTACCTCGTGGAAGCGGGCGAGAATCTGCCCGGTGGCTGGGCGGCGGTTCCGCCGGGCACACGAGAGTCGCTCTACGCCAACCCGAACTACCAGGAAGCGGCTGCGGCATTCGCCGACAAGACGCTCGAAGCAATGCAGGCGGCCCCGGTCGACAACCCCGGCACAACGCCACGTCCCGGACTCCCGGGAGTCCAGTTCGTCGGCGTACCGGAGTGGCAGGACGTGTGGACCCGCTGCACCGAGCAGTTCTCGGCCGTGATGGCAGGGCAGGTGAGCATCGACGATTCGATCTCGGCATGCCAGGCCATCGCCTCTGAAGCCAGCACATAGGAAGAGCGAGACCTCGCAGAGGGAGCCGTCGTGACCACCAACACAACCGACACCAGGCCCACGGATGTGGAGGCAGCACACGCTGCCGAAGAAGCTCGGGCGGCGCGTCGGGACAAGTGGTTACGACGGCTCCCCCTCCTCCCGGCGCTGCTCTTCACCATCGTCGTCACGCAGATCCCATTCCTGCTGACACTGTGGTACAGCATCACCGACTGGAAGATCGTCCCGCCGACACCGCGTGAGTTCACCGGTCTCGACAACTACCTGAGCGGGTACTCGAACGAATTCTTCCTCGATGCAGTGATCGTCAGCATCTTGATGACTGTCGGATCGGTGCTGCTGGCGCTGATCATCGGCACGTTGCTGGCACTGCTTCTCGACAGGGAGTTCCGAGGCCGGGGTATCGCCCGCACCATGATCATCACCCCGTTCCTGATCATGCCGGTGGTGGCGGGTCTCGTCTGGAAGAACCAGATATTCAGCTCGCTGTTC
>JBFISM010000196.1:0-4793 GCA_041608535.1 Acidimicrobiia bacterium | reverse complement strand
ATAGGCGCAGACTCGGTTGCATGGGCACGGGACCCAGGCAACACCGCGATGAGCCGCCAGGCGAAGAGCCAAACAACACGCCTGTGGCGCGCGCATTCCGCGCGCCACAGCCGAAGGAATGATCGTCCCCGACGGCAGACCTACGGCGCGCGCCGCAACCTAAGGTTGGGTGCGCCATGCGGATCTCGTTCAAGACGGCGCTGGATCGGGTGCGGTGGTCCGATGTCGTCGACGTGTGGCGAATCGCCGAGGAGATTGACGTCTTCCACGCCGGCTGGGTCAACGACCACTTCCAGGACTTCGGCGACGACTTCTACGGTTCGGAGTTCAAAGGACCGCGGGGCGCCCACGGGTCGTTCACCGCGCTGAGTGCGCTGGCAGCGACCACCCAGTGTCTGCGACTAGGGGTGATGGTCTCACCGGTGGCGCTGCGTAGCCCGATCTCACTCCTCAAGGCGGCCGTGACGGTCGATCACGTCTCGAACGGCCGTCTCGAGCTCGGCGTCGGGGCCGGCTGGCACCAAGGAGAACACGAGGACTACGGAGTCGAGCTGCTCCCGCCCGGGAAACGCCTCGACCGCTTCGAGGAGGCTCTGGCGATCATCAGCGGTCTCCTTGCCGGCGAAGAGGTCAGCTTCGATGGCGAGTACTACGCCTACCGGCAGGCGAAGCTCGTGCCGTTGCCCGTGCAACACCATCTTCCGATCGTCATTGGCGGGTCCGGCGAGAAGCGAACGCTCCCCCTGACCGCCCGATTCGCCGACCACTGGAATTTCGAGTTCTCGGGACGCGATGCGATGCCAGAGACGTTCCGCAAGAAGAGCGAGCTGCTGTCCGAGCTGGCGATCACCGTCGGGCGTGACCCCGCCCACATCGAGCGATCGGTGCAGATCCCGCTGGTGCGTGGCGTGGACAAGGCCGTCGACCTCGGTCGTGGCTTCAGCGAGGCGGGCGCCGATCACATCATCTACTTCCTCCGACCGCCACTGCGGCCGGCGCTACTCGAGGAGTTGGCAACCGCGCTCGACCTATGAGCGCTCTCCGTCGAGGGGCGAGTCCGGATAGATCACGTACGCCCGAGTGTGGAAGCGCAGGGTGGCGAGATCCAACCCGCCCTCCTCGTAGCCCCAGCGGTCGTTGACCCACAGCAGGTCAGGTGAGTCGGTGTACCAGCGCACCGGGCCGGCGAAGAGCCTTCGGCCTTCCGCGTCGGGCAGGAGGCTGATGCCGTGCATTCGATACAGGATGGGTCGCTCGTGACCGTTCAGCCGGATGATGCCGCTGATGTCCGGCAAGTAGACGCCGTCCGGACGACGTGGCGGGAAATTGCTCCACTCGATGGTCCCGGTGTCATCGCCCCACGTCACGGTTCCATCGCCTCGGCCGATCATCTGCAGGAACGCACCGTCATACAGCTCAATCGATGCAGTCGTGCCCTCGATGTAGCCCTGCTCGGTGGTGTAGAGGAGCTCGGCCCGCATCAGGCGAGCTTAGGAAACCGCGAGGATGGGCGATGAGAAGACCGATCTCGGTGCTCCGGGCAGCGCCTCGCAGCGTGGCTGGTTGGGCGTCTAGTACCTGACCTCAGTCCGTACTTTCGGCGGTCGCGCGCGTTTTCCGCGATCTGGAACCTAAGGTTCGCCGACCAACCCCAGCCGCTCGAGCAGCGCATCTACGCTCGTTTGGGGTTGGGTGACGTCGAACCAGTGGGACTGCATGCCGACGGCTGCGGCGCCTTCGCAGTTGACGTGCATGTCGTCGACGAAGAGACAGTCGGTCGGTGACAGGCCCAGACCTTCGGCGGCGGCGAGGTAGGGCTCGGAAGCTGGTTTACGCACTCCGAGCGTCGTGACGTCGACGATCGCATCGAACCACTTTGCCGGCTCCCACCACTCCCACCACTCCTCACCGAGCCACCGTGATGCATCGTTGGTGAGGAGACCCTGACGGAAGCCTGCGGAGTCGAGACGCTCGATCGCAGTCCACACCTCGCTGCGGTACTGGTCGTGCCAGTCCAGCTCGCGCGGCGGATCGAAAACGACGCCGATACCGGAAAGCCGTGCGACGACCAGGTCCACATACTCGGGTTCGCCGATCTCGCCCCGATCCATCGCCTCGTACTCGGCGTCGGGCACCCGATGGGTTGGGCCGAGCGGTATACCGTCGATGGGCCAACCCCGGTCACGGCCCACCGCGATGACCATCTCGGTGAAATAGCGGTACAAGATGCCACCCATGTCCCACACGACGCCGACCGGCACACGAGCCGCCCTCCACTCGGCGGCGTGGGCCAGGAGTTGTTCTCGCATCGATCGTGCCGGCGGCTCTTCGGGCACGTCGACGAAGACCTCGCCGTCCACCACCTCGACGTCGTAGCGAGGCAACTGTTCACCCGAGCCGTGTACGGTCCCGGCGGGCATGTCGTACATCCAGAAGTGCAGCGGACACACCAGCACCCCGCCTCGCACCAGGCCTCCTGCAAGCGGCGACGCCTGATGGAGACATTCGTTCTGGAAGGCGGCGACCTCGTTGCGAACTCGCACCACGATCGCCCGCCCGGCAGCCACGGAAACACAGCGATCTGTGGGCAGCTCGTCGAGCGGGCCCGCCGAGAATCGGCTCGCCGTCATCGATGAACAGCGGCCGAGTCGCTCATGTGAGCTTCATCACCACGGCTTTGCTCTCGGTGAAGAACTCGTACGAGTACTCCCCGCCCTCCCGGCCGAGCCCGGATTCCTTATAGCCGCCGAAAGGCGCCCGCAGATCACGCACGAAGAAGCAGTTGACCCACATCGTCCCGGTCTTCACCTCGCGCGCCACCTTGTGCGCCGTGTTCAGGTTCTGGGTCCAGACCATCCCCGCCAGGCCGTAACGACTCTGGTTGGCGATCGTGATTGCCTCGTCGATGTCGTCGAACGGCATCACCATCTCGACCGGTCCGAAGATCTCGTCCTGACACGACCTCATGGAGTTGTCGGCATCGGCGAAGATCGTCGGCGCCACGAAGTTGCCGTTGGCCAGATCGCCATCGGTGAGCCGGTGACCACCCGTCATAAGCTTGGCGCCTTCGTCCTGGGCGAGATCGATGTACGAGAGCACCTTCTCCATGTGCTCCTCCGACACCAACGGCCCCATCTGGGTCGTAGGATCGAGCGGGTTACCCACCACGTACTCCTCGGCACCGTCGACGAGTCGGGCCAAGAACTCCTCGTAGATGGGGCGTTGCACGAGGAGCCTCGTCCCTGCCAGACAGACCTCACCTTGGTTGGTGAACACACCACGGAGCGAGCCGGCCACGGCAGCATCCATGTCGGCGTCCGCACACACGATGTTGGCCGATTTGCCGCCCAGCTCGAAGGAGAGCTTCTTCAACCCGTCGGCGGCGTTGCGCATGATCGCCTTGCCTGTGTTCGACTCGCCGGTGAACGTCACCGCAGCGACATCGGGGTGACCGGTGAGCGCTTCTCCCGCCGCATCCGGGCCGTAGCCGTTGACGACGTTGAACACCCCCGGCGGCATCCCGGCGTTGCGACAGATCTCAGCGAAGATGGATGCGGTGATCGGCGACTGCTCAGCCGGCTTGGCCACGACCGTGCACCCGTACGCCAACGCAGGAGCCACCTTCCAGGTGAGCAGCATGAGGGGGAAGTTCCACGGCGAGATCGAAGCAACGACACCAAGGGGCTCCCGCAGCTCGTACGTGAGCACACCGTCCCACGGCTTGTCGAACGCATGGGTGGCGGCCAGATCCGCGGCCTCTGCAAAGAACCGGAGGTTTTGGGCCGAGCGCGGCATGTCCTTGGTGCGGGCTGCGGTGATCGGCTTTCCCATGTCTCGCGTCTCCCACTCGGCGAGCTCCTCGAGCCGGTCCTCGATGCCGTCGGCCACCCGGTGCAGGATCTGCTTGCGATCGGTCGGCGACATCTGCGACCACGTCGGGAACGCCTCTCTCGCCGCGGCCACGGCCCGATCGACATCCTCCGCCGATGCCTCGGCCAAGGTCGCCACCACCGTGTTGTCGATGGGTGTGACCGATGCGAACGTCGTTCCGTCTGCTGAGTCGACAAACTCGCCGCCGATGAAGTGCTTGACCTGTCTCATGTGCTGTCTCCTCGTCGCCGTTCCTCGAGAACGACACGCATCGGTTTGCCACCGACACCGTATTGGTGGTGCTTCTGTTCGTACACCATCACCCGAACGGTCTCGATGGGGGCGTCCAAGCTTGCAGCGATCGCCTCACTGATCGCCGCGATCATCCTCTCGATCTTCTCGGGCTCCCGCCCCTCCATCATGGTCACTGTGACGATCGGCACGATGGGCTCCCGTCTGTCATCGACACACCACCTCGACGGAGCCGTAGCGATCGAACTCCGCCGCTACCACATCCCCGGGCTCCATCGGCGTCGCCGCAGTCCATGCTCCTGCGCACACGACGGTGCCGGCGGGCAACGTGCGCCCCCGCTGGTGGAGCTTGCGCACGAACCACGCCATCGACTCCGCCGGGTGGTCGAGAACGGCGGCGCCGGCAGCAGTCTCGATCACCTGACCGTTCTTCGTGAGGACACACCCGCACAGCGACAGGTCGGAGACGATCTCCGATTCCTCACCGAGGATGTAGCCGCCCGCCGACGAGTGGTCCGCGGTGACGTCGGCAAGAGTGAACTCGTAGCCGGTGAAGCGGGAGTCGAGAATGTCGATTGCCGGCATGATCGACTCGGTCGCGGCGAGTACCTCCTCGGCGGTCACCTCCGGTCCGGCGAGCTCGGCTCCGGTGCGGAACGCCATCTCGGGTT
>JBFISM010000195.1:0-4810 GCA_041608535.1 Acidimicrobiia bacterium | reverse complement strand
GGTTCACGGGGAACCGCTCGCTGACGCAGTCGCTACCGGGCACCACAACTACACCGAGAGTCACAAACCGACTCCTGCTTCGCTGCATCCCAGCGACCCACACAACAGGCAGATCAGCTCCCGGGGCTACCGCCAAACCCCACACTGGGACAACCGCCGCACCCATCCGGGTGCGAGCGAACGCAGCGCCCGCGCTCTGTTGTGGTCGCGACCGCTCGCTGACGCATCGCTCGCTTCGTTACTTCGCCAGCCTGTCTGTCCCCCCCGGTGGTGGGGGGACAGATCCTTCTTCCATCCTTTGGGGGGACAGACGTGGGTCAGGCTTTGGCTATGGCTTGTTCGAGGGCGCGGCGGACGAAGACCTTGGCGAGGTGGGCCTTGTAGTCCTCCGAACCGTACAGGTCCTCGAGCACGGTGATGCCCTCAGTCGCACGGTCGGCCGCAGCCGCAATCGCATCGGCGCCGCCGTCGGATCCCAGGATCGCCTCCACCGAGCCGGCGGCCAGCGTGGCTTTCGTGCCGACACCCGTGACGGCGATGCGCGCATCGCCGATCGAACCGTTGCTCTTGCTCACCCATGCCGCCGCTCCGGCAACCGCATAGTCGGAATGACCGCCGCGTCTGCCCAGCTTGTCGTAGCTGGACGCACCGCCCGCCTTGGGGATCCGCAGCTCGGCGAGGATCTCGTTCGGCTCGAGCGCCGAGGTGAGCGCATCGACGAAGAAGTCATGTGCCGCCACCTCCCGGGACCCGCCGGCGGAGCGAACCACCATCGTCGCACCGACGGCGATGGCAGCTGCAGTCTGGTCGGCAGCTGTGTCGGCATGCGCCATCACACCACAACATGTCCCGCGATTGCGCACCTGCACGTCACCCGTCCACGAAGCCGCTTGCGCCAGTGCCTCGGCGTGCTCTTGGATCAACGGACTCGTCGCCACCTGGTTGTGGGTGGCGAGCGCTCCGATCGAGATGTGATCGCCGTTGTCATTGATCTCGCCCAGCCCGTCAATGCCACCGATGTCGATGACCATGGGTGGCGAGAAGAGTCGCAACTTCATCATCTGTAGCAGGCTCATGCCGCCGGCGAGCACCTTGGCGCCCTCGTTGTCGTTGAGCGCCGCCAGCGCATCATCCAGGCTGGCGGCCTTGATGTACTCAAAGGGTCTTGGATACATGGCCTATCCCTTCGCTTCCTGGATGGCAGCCCAGACCTTGCGTGGTCTGAGCGGCATGTCGACGTGTTTCACCCCGAGGGGCGCAAGTGCGTCGACGACGGCGTTGACGATCGTCTGCGCCGAGCCAATCGTGCCGGCCTCGCCAATGCCCTTCACGCCCATCGGATTCACATCGGTTGGTGTCGTTGTGTGCGTCAGGTCGAACGACGGCAAGTCGCCCGCAGTCGGCAACGGATAGTCGACCAGCGAGCCAGACAGCAGGTTGCCGTCCTCGTCGTAGCGAGCCTCCTCGAACATGGCCTGCCCAACACCCTGGGCGATACCACCGTGGAGCTGTCCGTCCACCAGCATCGGGCTGATCCGATTGCCACAGTCGTCGACCGCGATGTACTTGAGGATCTCGACATTGCCGGTGTCGGCATCCACCTCGACCATTGCCAGGTGTGAGCCAAACGGCCAGGTGGCGTTGCCCGGGGAGAACACAGCGTGTGCCTCCAACCCGGCCTCCATCCCATCAGGGCCCTTGTGTGGCTTGTATGCCACCTCGGCGATCTCCGCCCAGGTCACCTTGTGACCAGGACTACCGCTGATGTGAGCCCCGCCGTCGGCGAACTGAACATCCTCGGACGCCGCTTCGAGCAGATGGGCCACGATGTCGGCAGCCCGTTTCTTCACTTTCAGCGCGGCTTCGAACGTTGCGGCGCCGTCGACAGCGGCGGAGCGACTCCCAAAGGTGCCCACGCCCATCGGCGATTCGGCCGTGTCACCATGGGATACCCGGATCTTGTCGTAGTCGATACCGAGCTGGTCGTGCACCACTTGCGCCCACGTGGTCTTGTGACCTTGACCGCTCGGGCCGGTGCCGATGATCACCGTCGCCGACCCGTCCGGGTTCACTCGGACGAGACCAGAGCCGCTGAAAGACGACGGAAGCCCGTAGTGGTCCCAGCCGAAGCCAAACTCGGCCAGCACTGAAGGGGCGAAACCGCATACCTCGACGTACGAGCTGATACCGATTCCAACGTGGCGGCCCTCGATGCGAGCCTGATCACGCTCAGCCTTGAGCGCCTCGTAACCGGCATGCTCGAGCAAGGCATCCATGCTCATCGCATAGTCGCCGCTGTCCATGGTGAGCCCGATGGCGGTTGTCGCCGGGAAGGCATCGGCACTGAAGTAGTTCTTCTTGCGGACCTCCGCTGGGTCCATACCGATCTCCCTGGCGTACGCATCGATGATCCGTTCCACGTAGTACGCCGCCTCAGGACGTCCGGCGCCGCGGTAGGCGTCGGTGGTCTGGGTGTGCGTTGCGACACACTTGATCGACCACGCCAGAGGAATGTCGTATTGACCCTGGGCGACGTACAGCCCGAGCACGGGGATCGCCACCGTGAAGTTCTGCGAGTACGCCCCCATGTCGGCGATGCCGTCCAGCTCATAGCCGAGGATCTCGCCATCCTTGGTCCCGACGATCGTGGCCGTGGCAACCCAACCCCGACCCTGGATCGTCGAGAACGCTGCCTCCCGCCTGGTTTCGGTCCACCGCACCGGGCGGTTCAACGCCTTTGAAGCAAAGGTCACGAGTATCTCGTCCGGATAGATGTTGAGCTTGCACCCGAACCCGCCGCCGACCTCGGGCGCCACCACGTGAACATCGTGAGACGTGAGCCCGAAGGTCTTGGCAACGGCGCCTGCCAGCGCATGGGGAATCTGTGTCGAGCTGAAGAGATCAACCGTGCCGTATCCGTGGCTCCACTCCGCCAGGACCGCTCTCGGTTCGATAGCTACGGGAATGAGGCGCTGGTTCGTCATCTCCAGCGACACGACCACAGCATCGTCCCGTTGCTTGGCCTCCTCGATGGCAGGGCGGTGATCTTCCAGCTCGTCGAAGACACCCGGCCACCAGTCGTGGGACACCCAGGTGACGAGGACATTTGAATCGAGGTCGTCGTGCACCTTGGTCGTATCAGCCGCGGCTTCCTTGAGGTCGATGACAGCCGGAAGCGGGTCGTAGTCGACGACCACCGCACCGGCTGCGTCCTCGGCAACCGCTGCGCTGTCGGCGACCACCATCGCGACGGCCTCGCCGACATGCTTGGCGACGCCATCTGCCAGCAGCGGCCGGAGTTTGCCCACCGGGACTTGCGCCAGCAAAGGACCGAGATGGCGTACGTCACCGATGGTGTAGACCGCCCTGACACCATCCATGGCCAAAGCCGCAGAGCTGTCGATGTTGGTGATGGTGGCGTGGGCAAAGGGACTCCGGACAAAGGCTGCGGCCAGCTCCCCGTTGCGCTTGATGTCATCGACGTACCGGCCCTGACCGCGAATCAGTGCCGGGTCCTCTTTGCGGCGGACGATGCCGCCCATGGCACTCGTCGTGGTGCCGCCCATGGTGGCCGTCATGCGCTCGTCTCCCATTCGGCAGGAGCCGGCTCTTCGCCGCGCATCTTGGCGCCGGCGTATTCGATGGCCTTCACGATGTTGTGATAGCCGGTGCAGCGGCATAGGTTGCCCTCGAGACCGTGCCGAATGTCGTCCTCGGACATGGCGTTGTCCTGTTCGAGGAGATAGGCCGCCTGCATGATCATCCCCGGTGTGCAGTAGCCGCATTGCAGACCGTGTCGCTCCCAGAACCCTTCCTGGACGGGGTGCAGGTTGTCACCGTCGGCCATACCCTCGATCGTGCTGATCTCGGCGCCATCGGCTTGGACGGCGAGCATGGAACACGACTTGATCGACGTGCCATTCATGTGCACCGTGCAGGCGCCGCAGTACCCGGTCTCGCATCCGATGTGTGTGCCCGTGAGCCCCAAGTTCTCTCGGATGAAGTGAACCAGCAGCGTTCGCGGCTCGACGTCCCCCGAGACGGACTGCCCGTTGACGGACATGGAAATCTCCATCGCATCCCTTTCTCCCGGTGGCTGGTGGGAGTCACCGGTTCTCGCTCAACTCGACCTGCGGTGCCCGAATGCGCATCGGGACGCGCCCGGCAAGCTCGAGGTCGAAGGTAGCAAACCGCCACGATTCCTGCTCGGGAATCAGGACCTTTTGCGTCATCTCGGTCGAGCGAGCGGCTTCAACCGGTGGAAATGACCGTGACCGAGGTTTCGTTTCCGCGGAGGTCGGCAGCGGTGAGCCGCATCGGTTTGTACCGCCACCCCGTGTAGAGCGGGAGCTGATCGGCGAAGTGCGGGCTGCGAAAGTCTCCGCTCTGCCCCGGTGCGATCACGTTCACCCCCCACAGGTCGCCGCCGGCACCGAGATGCACGATCTGGTTGTAGGTGCCCCGGTTCATCCAGATGGTGTCCGGCACCGTGCCGATCCCGAGCGGGGTCCACTCGATCGTCTCGATCGGTTGCTGCCAGGCTGCGGGATCGTCACTGCCGAATTGGGCGGTGAGCGCATCGAGTGCGGTGACCAGCGCACCCGAGACCGCCTCGCGAAGCGTCTCGCCGTCCAGATAGTCGTGGGTGAGGGGGAGCGCTGCGGTGTCTCCTGCAAGCAGCCGGTCGATGAGGTTGCCGATGACGAACCGGTCGATGAGGCCGGCTGTGTCGTCGGCGAAGACCCGCTCGCTCAGCGCAAACCACCACGCATTGAAGATGGCTCCCTGCGGTCCGTCGTAGAGACCGTCG
>JBFISM010000194.1:0-4904 GCA_041608535.1 Acidimicrobiia bacterium | reverse complement strand
GGGCTCGGCGAGCCTCCGCAGACTCGATGGTCACGGTGACCACCATGTTGGGGAACACCACGCCGTTGCGGAGGGGAAGAACCGGAAGTGTTGTGGTTGCGAGATCGGACACGAGGGACCCTTTGCTAACGGCAGATCACGGGGCCCGTTCGGGCTCCCGTGAGAACTCAGACACAATTGTAATGCTGTAATCGCAGAAAACATTCCCGAGGACAGCAAGATCTGAGTCGGCGGGACTCAGGTAATCGGCCTACCGGCGCTAAGAGGAGCCGGAGCGGAAGCGAAGAGTGCCGAGGCGGTCATCCAGCCGGCTCAATGAGAATCCGTGATGACGAAGCCGCCGTACGGTGCCATGATGATCTGGCTCGGTGGTGACCTATCGGTCACGGAGAACGCCCTCGGATCGGTTCCATCGGAGATCATGCGAACATCGCCGGGGAACAGATCCGCGGGGAGAGCCACGGTGGTCGGTGAGACTGAGGAATATGCCGCGGATCGTCGGGAACAGGTAGAAGACGATGAAACCGATCCCGGCCGTGATGAGGAACGCCAGCGCAACAGGGCCCTGGCGCTCCGCTCCTCCCTCGGTCGGTCGTCGTCTCGTCTTCTCTCGGCCACTGCAGTCGTCATGCGATGTGTGCGTCCCGTGAGATGGTCACCTGCTCGATCGCGACACCGGCGGCAGCCTGGGTTGGGTAGACGATGGCTGTCTCGCCCGACGCTTGCCGGTACTCGTTCACTGTCGTGGTGATGAAATCGTCGGCTGCGTCTTCCTCCACGATGGCTACGGCGGTCCCGGCGAAGCCGCCCCCGGTCATGCGCGCTCCGACGAGCCCTGGTGCGCCGTGGGCAGCCATGACTACTGCTTCTTGGGCGGCCCCGACCACCTCGTAGTCGTCACGCAAGCTGCGGTGGCTCTCCTCCATGAGTGCTCCGATCATGGCGAGATCGCCGCCGGCGAAGGCGGCAACGGTGTCCAATACGCGCTGGTTCTCGGAGACCACGTGACGCACTCGGCGCAGCTCAGGCTCGGGCAACTCGAGACCGTCGAGATCGGCCACGGTGAGATCCCGCAGCGAGGCGACGCCGAGACGTTGTGCCGCCTGCCCACAGGCGGCCCGGCGATCGTCATATTCCGATGTGGTCAGGCTACGTCGCCCACCTCCGTCGAGAATCATGACCGCGAGGCCGTCGGGGAGCCGCACGGGTGTTACGTCGAGGGTGGCGAAATCGACGAGAAGGACATGATCCTCGATGGCGTGTGTCACCGAGATCTGATCGAGCAACCCGGTGGCGACCCCGACCCATTCGTTCTCCGCCCGCTGCCCTGCCTTGGCTGCAACCAGCGGCTCCCAAGGTCGGTCTTCCAGATGTGCAACGATCCTGGCGACGGCCATCTCCAGGCTGGCAGACGAGGAGAGACCAGCGCCGATGGGGAGATCCGAGGCGATGGCCATGGCGAGACCTCGCGTTCCCTCCATGGCGTGCACAGTCCCCTGGACGTAGTTGGCCCATCCGCCCACTGCGACATCCGACGCGAGCTCGAAGCGGACCGGCTCTTCCTCCGTCGCCGACACTGCCTCGACGACGGGACCGTCCCTCTTGGCAAAGGCGACCCAGGTGGCAGGCTCGATCGCCATGGGCAGCGCATAGCCCTGGTTGTAGTCCGTGTGGTCGCCCATGAGGTTGACGCGTCCCGGGCTGCGGACGACGAGGTCGGGTGACGAGCCAAAGCTGCGCTCGAACAGGGTGATCGCCGTCGCTCGGGGATTCACGCGACGGCCTCCTGCACCAGCGAGCGCAGCCGTGCTGCGGCGCTTTCGGGGGTGAGATCGCGCTGGACACCGGCCAGCAACTCGTAACCCACCATGAACTTGCGCACCGATGCGGACCGGAGCAGCGGCGGGTAGACATGGGCATGGAGATGCCACGCGTCGATGGCCTCGCCGGTATAAGGGGCTCCGTGCCACCCCATCGAGTAGGGGAACGGCGAATCGAACACGCGGTCGTAGGCGCTGAGCAACGTCGAGAGCAACTCGGCGAGACCCAGGCGCTCACCTGGCGTCGAGTCCGGCATGCGGGCCATCGGCCGCCTCGGTACGATCAGTGTCTCGAACGGCCACACCGCCCAGAACGGCACCAGCGCGACCCATTCGTCGTTGGCCACGACGATGCGCGCAGCGTCCTCCAGCTCGGCAGCGAGGTAGTCCCCGAGCAGCGTGCGCCCGTGGGCTGCGAAGTAGACACGCTGGTGGTGGTCTTCGGCAGCCGGGATGTCCGGCAGGCTGGCGCCGGCCCAGACCTGACCGTGGGGATGTGGATTCGATGCGCCCATCGCCGCCCCCCGATTCTCGAAGACCTGCACCCAGGTGTAGTCCTGGCCGAGCTTCTCGGTCTGCTCGGCCCATACGTCGACGACGGTCGTCACGTCGGCAACGTCCATGTCGGCCAGCGTGAGGTCGTGGCGAGGGCTGAAGCAGATGACCCGTGAGGTGCCCGGTTCGTGCTCGATCCTGAACAACTCGTGATCGGTGCCGCCGGGTGGCGTCTCCGGCAGCAACGCAGGGAAGTCGTTGGTGAAGACGAATGTGTCGGCGTACTGCGGGTTGTGCTTGCCGTTGGCCCGCTCGTTCCCGGGGCACAGATAGCACGTGGGGTCGTAGGCAGGGAGCCGTGCGATCGCGGGGCGTTCGCGAGACCCCTCCCAGGGACGGTTGGTGCGCTGTGCCGAGACGAGCACCCAATCGCCGGTGAGCGGGTTGCGGCGGCGATGCGGGAAGTTCGGCAGTTTCGAGTCCGGAGCGCGGCTCATGCGCTCGTCTCCCCATGGGCAACCAAAGACTTCGACATACGTGCCCAGTCGCAGCGACACCAGCGTTTCACGACGGGGTCCCTCCTCGGCGTCGGAGGTTATGTTTGATTCCGCTTGGTTGTCAACCGTTGCGTTTGGTGTTCACTGTTTTCGGAGGATGGAACCGGGCGTCGTCAGTTCAAGGCATCGAGCATCGCCGCCCAGGCCGGTGTCGACGACGCTCCCATGGAGACGAGCGATCCGGTGCCGACCGGAGTGCGCACCACTGCCGCGGCTCCGTCGAGGTGCGTGCCACCACCGTATGTAGCGAGCACCTCTCCGTCCGGCCCAGGTTCCAGCACATCCGTCCAGGGCCCGGCGGCGACGCCGAACGGCTCGACTGTGACCGGTAGCGTCTGGCTCAATCCCTCGATCACCCGGGCCAAGCGGGCGAGTCCAACCGGAACCGGATCCGGGGCTGCCGTGTTCTCCACCGTTCTGGTGAACGTGCGCGGTCCGAGCACGACGGTCAGGCCCGCGGCGAGCGCACGTTCCACCATGTGGGCCTTGGCCGGTGTTGCCACCTGGGCTCCGGGAAGCAGCAACCAGCGGTATCGGTCGAGCGCGGTGTCGGGCCCGACGACGTCGACCCGCCGCCCGCTCTTCCGCAGTGCGGCGTGAGCGGCGACGACGAGTTTCCGGTGGGTGAGGTCGTGGCGGTGGGGCTCGATGTCCACCGCCCACGCATCTTCGTAGTCGTACAGCAGAGCGACATCGGCGGGTGCCGGCGGCGCCGGGGACACGAAACCGTTCACCTCGTGGAATCCACGATCTTTCGACCCGTCGTGACGCAACAGACCGGTGTGATACTGCTCGCCGCCCGTCAGCGCAGCCCGCCAGCGGAACAGGAGAGTCAATTCGATGCCATCGGCGGCGGCGTCTTCCAGCCACAAGGCGACCTGTCCATCGGGTACCGGCGGATTCAGCTCCGTCCAATTGATGGCACCGGGCTGTTGCTCCATGATCCAACCTCGTCCGGTGCCCCCCAAGCCACGGGCGAGGTCGTGCCAGAAGCGGACCTCGGCCGGATCGGTCACCCCGTGGGGGTAGCTGTCGATCGCCCCGATCCCGCCGAGCATCGCCACCTTGCGGTAGTCGACGAACGCATCGCCGGCGTAGAAGTTGGTCGTGATGTCTGCCTGCGGCGCCGTCGTACGGATGATCTCGTACTGCTCGGCGAGTGCCGTGACCACTTGGTCGGAGGCGAAACGCCGGTGGGCCAGCAGCAGACTCGGGTTGTGGGCTGTTGGTGCGCTGCGGGGCAACCGGACGGCGTCCACACTGGGATACACCTGTGACCAGAAGACGGTGCCCCAGGCGGCATTCAGCTCGTCCACGCTTGCGTAGCGTGCGGCGAGCCACGCAGTGAAGGCACGCTCGCACGCATCGCACCAGCAGCGAGCCGAGTCGTGGTTGCCCGGCTCGTTGTCGACCTGCCAGGCAACCACGGCGGGATGACCGCCGTACCGGTCGACCAACGCCGTGACGATCCGCTGTGACTCCTCACGATAGGCAACCGACGTGGGACACGTGTGCCGCCGGGTGCCATACGGCCGGCGTCGTCCCTCCTCGGTGACGGCGAGGATCTCGGGCCGTTCGAGAGCAAGCCAGATGGGTGGGGTTGCCGTGGGCGTTCCCAAGACCACACGCAGACCGGCTCCGGCCAGCACGTCGATGGCTCGATCGAGCCAAGCCCAGTCGAAACGACCACGCGCCGGCTCGTACGCCGCCCAGGCGAACTCGCCGATGCGGACGTGGGTGAGCCCGATCTGAGCCATCAGTTCTGCGTCGAGCGCCCACCGCTGCTCCGGCCAATGTTCCGGGTAGTAGCAGACACCGAGTTGCACCGGGGCAGGGTACCTTCCGGTTCGCCGGGTACCGTGGGCCCAATGCCGAACGATCCGGTGTTCGCCGCCCAGGAGATGGCGCGCCTGACGCAGAGCCGGCGCACCTCCTACGACGATTCCTGGTTCGACCGGGCTGGCCGGCGACGCACCCCGCAGGAGATCATCGACGTGTTGGATCCGATGCTCACGGATGCCCGCAAGCTGCG
>JBFISM010000193.1:0-5027 GCA_041608535.1 Acidimicrobiia bacterium | reverse complement strand
GACACGATCCACCTCGTCGATGAGCAAAACGACCGGCTCCGGGCTGCGGATGGCCTCTAGGAGTGGGCGGGTGAGCAGGAAATCCTCGGTGAAGATGTCACCTTCGAGCTCGTCCCAGCGGCGTCCCTCGTCGGTCTGCAGACGAAGCAACTGCTTGTGGTAGTTCCACTCGTAGAGCGCCTTGGCCTCGTCGAGCCCCTCGTAGCACTGCAGGCGCACCAGCCGCCGGCCGGTGGCGTCGGCCACGGCCAGGGCGAGGGCGGTCTTCCCTACCCCGGCAGGACCCTCGGCGAGGATCGGCTTGGCGAGCCGGTCTGCGAGGAAGGCCACCTGGGCCGTGCGGGGGTCGGGCAGGTACCCGACGGCGCGCAAACCGGCGGCGGCCTCGGCGGCGTTCGTCCACGACATGATCGGCATGATGGCAGACCGCGCAGGCTGTCGACTGCGGGTGTCGAGCGAGGCTAGGCCGGGTCAGCCAGTCCCTCGGCAGTCCAGGCACCGGCGCGCCAGATAGCTCAGCGTGCCCGCGTGCTCAGCGCCGAGCAGCGAGCCGATTCGATCCAGCATCGCCGCCGAGGCGATCGGCCGGCCGCATGACTCGCAGAGCGGCGTCGCGGAATGCACCAACGTGCGCCGACCCGCGCTCAGCGCCGCCGTATCCAGGCGGCGATCGACGTGGATCGCCCCCCGTGCCCGCTCCGGACAAGCCGGAACGCACTGTCCACAGCCCGTGCAGGTGGAGGCGTCGAACGACACCGCCACGTGCCCGTCCGAGGTTTCCGAGGCCAGCGCACCCGTGGGACACACCTCGGTGCACGTCACACACACCGTGCAGGTGTCAGGATCGATCGTGACGACACCGAGCGGCATGGCAGGACCGTGGGCCACTACGGGCCCATTACTCGGTACGGCGTCACGCACAGCAAGCGCAACCTCCGCCGGCCCATGGGTGCCGAAGGGATCGTCCAGATCTCCGACCGGGGCGATCGGTTCGAGGATGCGACCGGGACCGTCCGTCACCCGCTCCCGGTCGATGCCGGCGGAGGTGAGAACGACTTGTGCCCCGGCAACTGCGCCGTCGACCCGTGAATCCTGCCCGAGGTGGCATCCCACTCCCGTGCAGGGAACGATCGCGGCCGAGCCGGCACCGAGGAGGAGCGTTGCGAGCGGCCATGTAGCCGGAACCATTCCGGCACAAGGCACCTCGAGCTCGTACCAGCCGGAATCCACCACGAAGCGCCGTCGCCGCCGGCATACGAAAGCAACCCCGATCGGCGTCTCCGCGGCCTCGACCATCGCCTGGATCTGGGCACGAAGCGCCTGAGCGTTGGTGGTCGGCTCCGTGATGGCCCCCGTAGGGCATTCCGTGATGCATCGACCACAAGAGACGCACGCATACTTGTCGAAGAGCACCCGAGGCCCTGAACGTGCGTAGGCATTGCGCGGGCAGACGGCCACACAGCTGGCGCACCCGTTCCCGGAGACACAGATGCTCTCGTCGATGTGCGGCACCGGCTCGTAGTGGGGTCTCGGCATCGTGAGGAACTCGCGCCGCGACCTCGTCCCCCCGAAGACGGGGCGCACGTGCTCGGGCTCGCCGTCCGCGAGGGCGGCGGCCCGGGCCATGACGCCGGCCAGGATCACCGGCATCCTCGTTGCGTCTTGGGCGATCGACTCCGCCGGGACGTATTGCACCGTCATCGGATCGATCCCTGCCGCCCGTACGTGCCGTTGCAGGGTGGCGAGCGTCACGTCCTCGGGATGCACGACGAGGACGAGACGATCGGCACCGGCGACGTGCGGGTCGATGACGCTCGGGTCGGCGCATAGATCGGGTACGTGGGTGACGCCCTCGAGGGCGGGCACCGGAGACGTCCGTTCATCGCGACACGCCAGCGTTACGACTCTCACACGAGGACTCCGGCGTCTCGGCGAAGGCCGTGGATGAGGTCACGATCGTGGATGAGGAACGCGTGAATCGAGTCGATAAGAGATCGATAGAGCGGTCCTGCGGTCGACGCTCGGACGCGGCTGCGCAGCTTCGGGAACCACTTGCCCAGGTGCCGGCGAAGGAAGTGAGACTCGGTGGCGAGCATCGCCAGCGCCGCCGCCACGTCACCCGTCTGCCAGGCGCTTGCCTCTCGAGCACAGAGCATCGACATGACCTCGAGTTGGGTGGCAGCGTGGTCGGCCGGTGCGGTCGCCGTGGTGAGGACCAGCCCGAGCCGGTGGTATTCGCCCTGCAGTTCGGTGACGACCTCTGCGGTCGCCGCCCCGTCGCCGGCGGCGACGTAATAGGACTCGCACGGGGGACAGAACGCGGCATCGGTGCTGCTGGCGAAGAGCTTGACATACTCGGCAGCCAGCGAATCCGCCGTAGCGGTGACATCCATGACGTGCATCAAAGACGCCCACTGCCGGGAGAACGAGTAGTCGGCGATACCCATGGTCTCGAGGTATCGACCGGCCGCCAGGAGCGCCTCCATGCGAACGGGTTCCGGCGGCAGCATGGTCCCGCCGAAGAAGCGATAGAGGCCCTGCCGGAGGCGAGCGACGTCGCCTGCGGAGCTCATCGCTCCCGGCGGTCGTCGTAGAGCTCGTACACCAGTGCCGAGGAGAACGCGACGATGACGCCCAGCACGAACACGGCCGGCGCGAACGCAAACCCCGGATCGCTGTTGGACACCGATTCCGCGCCCCACGGCGCGGAGGCGAAGTAGCCGACGATCATCAGGACGAATCCGAGCGCGATCAGCCCAACGGTGAGCGCTCTACGCATCTGCCATCACCTCCTCGTCAGAGAGCGGTAGGGGCGGGAAGATCTTGACGAACAGTCCGATCATGAGGGCCCCCAAGGCGAAGAGACCGAGCACGACCCCGTACTCGATCCAGCTCGGGCTGTAGGACCCGACCTCGTAGGGCAGCAGGGTGCCGTGCGTCTGCGACGGCACCACGATGAGATACCGCTTCCCGATCGCCGCCAGGTTGACGGCGACGCCGCTGGCGACGAGCCAGCCGATGTTCCAGCGCCGGGTGACCGCTTGCCAGATGAGCACGAGGGCGGGCACGGCGAGCAGCGCCACCGAGCCCCAGTACGTCCACGCGTACGGTCCGAAGAGCAGCGCGTCGGACAGCTGTTTCTCGACCGCTGGGGTCGCATACAGCAGCGTCAGCAGCTCGACCGTCATGAAGTACAAGTAGACGAGCAGCAGACCCAGCAGGAACTTCCCCAGCCAGGAGAAGACGTCAACCGACACGCGCTCCGTGTCGCCCACGATCCGTTTCACGATGGCGCCGAGCACGATGATCAGGCCGACTCCGGACACTCCAGCGAGCGCCACGAAGGCCGGCGCCTGCAGCGTGCCGTACCACCCGGGGCGGCCCACCTGAAGCCCGAACACGAATCCAAGCGTCGAGTGGGCGATCACCAGCAGCGGAACGATGGCAACGGCCAGCCAGAAACTCGTCCGGCGATGCCGCGCCTGCTCCTCGGGTGTGTCCATGTAGCCCGCTGCCCACCAGCGGTAGAAGCCTCGCAGCCGGCTCGGATAGTGCGCCATCGCGGCCGCATCACGCCGTCCCCCGAGATAGAGGTAGACGAGACTCGCAAAGAGGTAGCCGGCGATGACCAGCGCAAACGTTCCGAAGAACGGCGACTGCGGCCGGGCATAGCGGAACAGATTGACGATACCGCGGATCGGCTGACCGAGATCAACGATGATCGCGATAGCACCCAGGATCAGAGCCACGACGGTGAGGAGTTCGGCGGTGCGAGCGATCGGCCGCAGCTTGCCGAGCTCGAAGATCCGGATGAGTGCAGCGACCGTGATGCCGGCGAAGCTGACACCCACGAAGTACACGACCATCGTGATGTACAGCCCCCAGGTGGCGCCCCCCATGGTTCCGACGTTCCGCATCCCGGTGGCGATCATCCCCGATCCGAGCTCGCGCACATAGGCGAAGATCGCGAAGGCGAGAACCACCAGGCCGGCGACCGTGAAGAGCTTCCAGCCCGTCGTGAAGCGTCCGACTCGCTGCGGCAAGTCCTTCGTTCGTGGTGTAGCGACTTCCGTGGCCATATCACACCCTCGCCTTCGGACGCTCGACTTCCGTGTATGACTGGGATGGAGGCTTGCCCCCGACATACCGGACCCGCGGCTCCGTGCCCGTCTCCTCGAGGAGGCGCCACGTCTCGTTCTCTCTCATGAACCGGCTGATCGGTGTATCGGGGTCGTCGACGTCTCCAAAGAGCAGCGCATTCACCGGGCAGGTGTCCACGCATGCCGGCTGGCCACCCTTCTCGACGCGCTGGACGCAGAACGTGCACTTCTCCATGACACCTTTGGCGTGTCCGCCGCCGCCGGTGCGGCGCTGTTCCGATCCCCACAGCTCTTCGAGATCGGGGTTGCGGTATGGAGGAACGGCACCACCCGTCGCCTGCTGGATGTCTGGATCCGTCCAGTCGATCATCTCGGCGTACTGAGAATCCTCCGGATCCTGCCAGTTGAAGTAGTTCACCCCGTATGGGCAGGCCAGTTCGCAGTACCGACAGCCGATGCACCGTTCGGCGTCGGTCAGCACGATTCCGTCGTCCCGCTTGAAACGAGCGCCGGTGGGGCACACCTTCACGCACGGAGCGTTGTCGCAGTGCTGGCACGGCCTCGGCAGGAAGCTCATCCGCGTATCCGGGTAGGAGCCTTCCTCGAACCGGAAGACATGCATCCAGAACATCCCCTCGCCGGTGTTGTTCTCGATCTTGCATGCCTCGACGCACGCTCGGCATCCCTGGCAGCGGTGAAGATCAACGACCATTGCGTACTTCGCCATCAGACCTCACCTCCCTTCACGACCCGGACCTTCACGTGGAAGGACTGATCGGCGGTGTTGGTCATGTAGCCCTCGCCGACGAAGTAGATCTCGTTGGGGGACGGTCCCTGGCCCTCGTTCTGCGGAAGTGTCCAGCCACCGAAGTGGTGGGGGATCGCGACCGTGTCCGGCCGGATCCCCTCGCAGTAGGCCGCTTGCGT
>JBFISM010000192.1:0-5029 GCA_041608535.1 Acidimicrobiia bacterium | reverse complement strand
GTGGAAGAAGTCGACCGCCCCTGGGATCTGACCGGTGCCGCCGGAGCTGAGCTGATCGTCGGCGATCGAGATCGGGTTTTGCGTGTCGGGGATGCCGTTGGCGTCGATGTTCCACACTTGGCCCTGCTCGGCGCAGGCGCCAGCAGCCAGCCGCTTCTCCACGTGGACCACGATGTCGTGGCAGGCCACGGCGGCCGACTCGAAGACCGGAGCGCACAGCCCGCGCTCGCACCACTCGTTGATGCCGTCGGGGTCACCCGGATAGCTGATCGCCGGCTGCACGTTGAGCTCCTGCGAGGCGGCCGGGTTGGCGAACGGCACGTCGACGATCTGGATCACGCCGTGGACCGGGTTCGCCGGGAGTCCGGGATCCCCGTCATACGGGTTGGCCAGGTTCAGATGCTCCGTGTCACCGCACGTCGGTCCCGGCCGGAGCGGATACGACGAGACGTAGACGAGTAGCCCGCTCCCGTCGTCCTTCGGCCACGCAGTGATCGTGTGGGCACCGCAGTCGGTGTAGACGGCCTTGACCTGGGTGATGGTCGCAAACGGGTTGGCCGGGTCGTCGCTCATCTCGAACACCCGGACTCCCTCCCAGCCCAGCGGATCGCCGTGCGGCACTCGCGCCGCACCGCACTCCGGACTGGCCATCGTTCGGTCGACCGCAAGGAGCAGCAGGTCAGCGACCCCGTTGCCGTTGCGGTCCCACACGATCGGATCGGCCTGCAGGCCGTCGCACGCGAAGTCCTTCACCAGCGTCGGCGACGCCGGGTCAGAGATGTCGAATATTCGCACCCCGCCCACCGGTACGGCGTTGCTGTAGTAGCCGACGAAAGCGTGGTTTCCCCAGAACGCCAGGTCGGAGTTGGTCGCCCCGTTCGGCGACGTGAATACCTCCGTCATTTTGGAGCTTTGGTCCGTGTCCTGTGATGCGCCTGCGGCCGAGGCCATGACTCCAACGACAAGGACCGCAGCCAGCAACGGATAGAGGATCCTTCTCACGGCAACCTCCTAGCTTGCCTCTCCCTATGTGAGCGCGTACGAGAAACGCGAGGGCGCCCGGGCTGGACGCAGTTGACCCCCGGCGGCAGCCGGACGCCGACGCCCGGGCTCCCCGTGCTGAGAACGACGACGGGATTGCTTCCAGTCACGCCTTCCTCGACTGCGCCGGACGCGCCGGCCGGCGGAGCAGTTCGCCGGCACCAGCGCGTTCTTCGTACGCCACCCCCATCTCTTCCGATGAACCGTACTGAGCGCCCGAACGGTGTGGGGCACGACTTTGGCCGGGGCTTCCGTGTGGTTCGAGTGCGCCCGCATGGAGGCAGTTATGACCGACAACCACTAGGGCTAGACCAAGAGGGACTCCGTGAGCGTTCGTCACCGCAAGGGGTTCCTGGCTAGGTTCTCCGTGGGTCCTTCGAACAGGGGAGGTTCTCATGACCCGTCGCTTGGCACTCGTCTTTGCAGCGCTTCTGATGGCCGCCGCTGCGCTCGTCGCCGTACCCGTCGCGGCCCAGGAGGTGTCCCCGCCCGAGGCGGTCACCACCCAGAGGGAGATGGTCGTCACGGCCAATCCGCTCGCCACCGCTGCCGGCGCCAAGGTCCTTCGACAGGGGGGGACAGCCGCCGACGCCATGGTGGCCGTGCAAGCGGTGCTCGGTTTGGTGGAGCCGCAGTCGAGCGGCCTGGGTGGGGGCGCTTTCCTCGTCTGGTACGACGCCGAGACAGGTGACCTCACCACGTACGATGCCCGGGAGAAGGCTACGCTCGCCGCCACCGAGGATCGATTCGAAGGGCTCGGTTTCTTCGAAGCGTGGCAGTCGGGACTCTCGGTCGGCGTTCCCGGAACGCCGATGCTCATGGAGGTCGTCCAGCAGGAGCACGGCAATCGCCCCTGGCCCACCCTGTTCACCAGTGCGATCCGGTTGGCCCAGGGTGGCTACGAGGTGACCGACCGCACCGCCGACCAGGTGAACGCGCTGCTCGCCCTCAACACCAGCTGCACCGATCGCCTGTTCTTCCGCGATCCGGTGGCGTTCGAGTACTTCACCAATGGGAGCGAGACCGACTGTGAGGCGGTGCCCGCCGGAACCCGAGTGCGGAATCGGGACTACGCCGACACGTTGAGGGCTCTCCGCAAGGACGGGGCGGCTGCGTTCTACTCCGGCGACCTGGCGGCGGCGATCGCCGGCGCCGTCCAAAACGACCTCGCCATCCCAGGCGACATGACCGTGGAGGACCTGGCCGCCTACGAGGTGATCGAGCGTGCCCCGGTGTGCCTCGACTACCGCGGCTACGAAGTCTGCGGCATGGGTCCACCCTCCTCTGGTGCCCTCGCCGTCGGTCAGATCCTCGGGATCCTCGAGCACTTCGACCTCGGCGACGATCCGCTCGGCGAGGAGTTCGTGCATCTCTTCGCCCAGGCGGGCCGCCTGGCCTTCGCCGACCGAGGCCTGTACGTCGGCGACACCGACTTCGTCACCGTGCCGGTCGAGGGGATGCTGGACGACGACTACCTGGCGTCGCGCGCCGCCCTCATCACGGACATGGACATGGGAACGGCGATGCCGGGTATCCCTCCCGGTGACTTCGATCCATCCGCCCCCCAGGAGAACGACACCGAGGGCGGTACCAGCCACATCTCGATCGTCGATCGGTACGGGAACGCTCTGTCGATGACGACCACCATCGAGAGCTCGTTCGGGAACGGTGTCATGGTGCCCGGAGGGGGATTCCTGCTCAACAACGAGCTGACCGACTTCTCCTTCTCGCCCGTCACCGATGACGGGGTTCCCGTGGCGAATCGGGTCCAGCCCGAAAAGCGGCCCCGCAGCTCGATGTCGCCGACGATCGTCCGCGACGCCGCCGGCCACGTGGTGTTGGTCACCGGATCCCCCGGCGGCTCGAGGATCATCGGATACACGGCGCAGTCGATCGTGAACGTGCTCGACTTCGGGCTCGATGCGCAGGAGGCCGTCAACGTTCCCCACCATCTGAACCGCAACGGGTCAACCGACCTCGAGATCCCGATCCCGGGTGTCACCGACGACTACGACGTCGATGCCCTGCAGGCCGCCCTGGAGGCCCGCGGCCATCCGGTCACCGTGCGCGACCTGACATCGGGGCTGTCGGTGATCCAGGTCACTCCGGACGGGTTCGTGGGCGGTGCCGACCAGCGGAGGGACGGAACCGTCGGCGGCCGCTGACCGCGAATGCCCATCCGCTGCGCTCGTCGCAAGAGCGCGAGACGATTTGATGCCCTGGCCGGCGCGAGAGCCGGCCAGGGCATTGATCGAGTGACCGGCTCTGCGGGCAGCCGTCGAAGAAGAACGGGTGATCATCTCCGCCGAGACTGCCTGCGGCACTCTCCTCGGGCGCCGGTCGCCAACGAGCCGGGGGCGATGCTTCCATTCCTCGTCATCGGCGACCCCCAGCAAGACGGGGGCATCCGTCGGTGCACCGCCACCTCGCCCCGCGGGGGTTTCGGGGTCGCCGCACGCCGCAGGCCTGGGCGACGTCACCCAGAGGACGGGGGTGGCCAGAAGCGGATCGGTGGGATCATTTCGATGCACGACGTGTCGACGTCGGTGCCGGGGTCGGTGACGAAGCGGCGAGCAACCTCACGGGGGCAGACATGGTCCAGCGTCACCCAATGACCGTGGGCGGGGAATTCGACAACCACGGCATTGGGGAGAGAAGCGGCCGCGTGGTGCGCCCACCGGGTTGGTGTGAAGGCGTCGAATCCACCCTGCATGGCCAGCACCGGAACGTCGCTTGCGACCGGCACATGCTCGGCGGCATCAGCGACGCCTGCCTGCCACATCTCACAGAATCTGGCGATGTCGTCCGGCGTGTCGAAGGCTTCTCCGAGGCGTCCCGTTGCCGCGACGGCCGCATCGAAACGCTCGCTGTCGATGAACGGGGCTTGCTCGTGGCATCCCGTCGAGATGTTGAGGGCAACGGGGTAGGACTCGTCGAGCATCCCCAGGACGATCTCGACGAAGAACTCGAGGGCGGAGTCGTCGCCTCCGTGCGCTGTGGCGATTCGCTTGGGGATCTGTGCGATGAGCTCGGGCCGAGTCACGCCGACCGTCACCGACTCGATGAGCAGATCACCGTCGACGATCACATCGTGGCTGGTGCCCCCTTGGGGCGGGAACGTGTGAATGGTCACCGGTGAAACGTCAAGTCGCTCCACGAGCTCCCAGAACCGCTGCTCGAGGTCGGGGTAATCGGGCCCGCAGCTCTCATTGGCGGCGCACTCGGCAAAGAATGCCGAAACTGCTTCGGCGGCGATCTCGGGTCCCTCTCCCGTCGGATCGACGTCGGGTGGCAGGACGGAGTCGAGCACCATCGATCTGATCCGCTCCGGGTGGTGACGCAACACGGTCAGCGCCACACGAGATCCGTACGACACTCCGAACAGGTTGTAGTGGGCGTAACCCATTGCTTCCATGAGATCGCCGATGTCTGCGGCGTTCTGTGTCGTGTTGTAAGCGGTGAGGTCGACGCCGTTGGCCGTGAGGCGGTCCCGGCACGTCGCATAGCCGTCGATGATGCGTTGCACTTCCTCATCCCTCGTCAGGGTCTCGTCAAGCGCGTCGTACTCGGCTTCCACGCCCTCGGGACACGTCAGCAACGGTTCGGAGTAGCCCGACCCGCGCTGATCGATCACGATGACATCTCGCCGATCCGTGAACAGCTGAACCAGGCGTGTATGAAGCCAATTCGAGATGTCCACGCCCGGGTCCCCCGGGCCACCGAAGAGGTACAGCACGGGATCCGGCTCAGGGGTGGACACGGTGGCTGCGTACCGCGCGACGTGCAGCCGAATGGTCTGATGGTTATCCGGGTCGGCTCGGTTCTCGGGCACCTCCAGCCAGCCGCAGTCGACCTCCGCCCCGAACGCCGGATCGAACTCGCATGCTGCCGTCACGAATCGAAAAGCCAGCGCCGTCGTCGGTGTGGCGCTCGTGGCTCCTGGAGGAGGCGGCGAGGTCTCTGCCGACTCGGAGCCGGCACCGCACGC
>JBFISM010000191.1:0-5041 GCA_041608535.1 Acidimicrobiia bacterium | reverse complement strand
TCGGGCTCGCCGAGGCGATCACGTTCTGATGGCTCGAAGATCTCGCCGTCCCAGGTGATCTCGGGATGCTCGTCGAGCATCCGGGCCACGACCGTGCTGCCGCACCTCCCCACGTGGAACATCGCCGTAGCGACGGGCGGCAATGAGCGGCGCCTGCGAAACATCGGGCCAGGTTAGGAACCACCGAACTCGGACAAGAGTGATGCCGTCCAGCGGTCTGGGCCGCCCGAGTCACGTGGTCGTCGCCATCGGCGGGGACGCATCTGCGTGCATGTCGCTCTCCGCAGGAGTGCGCAGCATGACGATGCCTACCCCGGCGAACCACACGATGAGCCCGAGGCCGAACACCGCCCCGACGATCTCGAGTGCCGGCACGATGGTGACCACGGCGGCGGCACCGGCCGCGAAGCCGAGGTAGTTCAGCGCTTTGGGCAAGGCGCCGGTACGCAGGGCAGCCCAGCTCACGAGCAGGACCCAGAGCCCGCCCACGACCTCGATGCCCCCGCCGATTCCGCTTTGCACAGCGTCGAGCGCCGACCACACCGTCTCTGCACCGACGACATCCGTGCCGTGGAGCTCTGCGATGGTGCCAAGCCCGATGTTGGCGATCATTCCGGCCGCAAACACCAACCCCGCCCAGATGAGACCAAAGGCGGTCGCCGCTTGCGTAGTGAAGGAGGACCGCGCGCTGAGCCGTCTCCGCAGCGCCAGGGCGAGCACCACCAGCGCGGCCCCAAAGACGATGAAGATGATCGTGTTCCAGACGTACGTGATTGCCTGATGGTCGACCAGGAACCGCACCGCTTCGGACGGCTCAGGATCGTCGAGTGTGTAGTCCGCAAGGACGGTGCCCGCCATCACCAACCCGACCAGGAACGTGACGCCGGCGACGAGTCCGGCGACTCCGCCCATTCGCTGGCTGTTCTCCATGAGATGCCTCCTCGCAAAGCTGGAGCGTTGTCTTCTCCAGGCTGAAGGTGGGCCGGCGCTGCCTCCAGGGTCATCGGCAACGTCCTGGAAGGTCTCACGGGACTCGGCCCGGGCCATGGCCCGCCGCAACGAACCGTTGTGCTCTGGAAGGCCGGCGGTCCCACGTGATGAGATTGTCGTGGGGTGAAGGCCATGAGGATTCGCCTGCTCATCGTGCTGTCGGTCCTGGGCCTCGTTGCTTCGTGCGGTGCTGATTCGGAGGCGCCGAGCCCGACCTCCGTCGCGCCCGGCTCGGCCACGAGCGCTCCCTCACCGTCCACCACAGCGTCTCCCACCCCGTCGACCACGCTCGAACCCGCAGAAGTCGTCCGGTACTTCCGGTTCGATCGGTCGGGCGTGTACTTCGTCGCAGGGGCAAGCGAGCAACGGCTCACCGCCGAAGGCACCTCGACGGCCTCCCACGACGGGATGGGAGGTGTCCTCTACACGGAGCTTGGCGAGGCGGGTGCACCGGGTCTGCACTGGACGAGGCCGGGCGCAGCCGGACCGGAGACGTTGAACTACCTGCGCGGTTGGGGGGCGGTCCTCGACGGCCGCCCGACCGCTGTGGGTTGGACGGGCGCTTGGTCGGAAGACTGCCCGGAGACCACCGAGCCGGTGCACCTCGTCGATCTGCAGAGCGCCGACGAGAGGTTCCTCGGGTGCTTCGGTGGCGAGGACGCTGGCATCAGCCTCACGTCCGGCGGTGGCGGCTTGCTCGTAGGGATCTCCTGGCTGGCGGTAGGAACAAACGGCACGGACCAGCGATTTCACCTGTACGACACCGACGGCACGGAAATCGAGCACCCGGCTAATCCGGTAGCGGAATCATGCGCCCCGTGCGACCTCGATGCGCAGCTGTCGCCGGACGGGTCGCTACTCGCCTACCGGCTGCGTCCCGATGCCAAGTGGTCGAAGGATCTCGACGAGCTGCAGCGTATCGACCAGCTCACGTATGATGAATGGTGGGAGACGACCAGGATATCCCGGCGACGATCGTCGTCCTCGACCTCGAACGGGCCGAAGAAGTGCTCTCGATGAGCGTTCCCGCCGCCGAGCGCCTCGTTGACTTCGACGGCCGCTGGCTGGTGACGGAGTCGTGCCTCTCCACCGATGTCGAAGAGCATGAGCCGGGGCACGTCTGCTCCTCCTCGGTCATCGACATCGAGGGCGGAGCACCGGCCACGAGCGTCGAGGGAAGCGTGCGGCTTGCCAACGAGGATTGGGGTGACCCTCCAACGGACGACGTCTTCCCGCCCCTGCTGCGCATCTGGTCGCCGGTGGAGGGACAGGTGGTCGACACCGAGACCTACACGTTCCATGGCATCGCCGATCCCGACGCGCAGGTGGTGGCTGCCGCACGCTATCCGGTGACGTTGCAACCGAATGGCGTGTGGTCCATCGTGCTGCTGCTCCGGCCCGGCGGGAACCTGGCAACGATCACAGCGACCGACGCTGCCGGGAATGTCACGACGGCGAAGCGTGCCGTGACGTACCAGCCTGCACTCACCCTCGACGACGACGGCCTGAGCATCGCCCACTTCGGCGACCCGGCGGACGACGTGATCGAGGCGGTGACGGAGCTCCTTGGATCCCCGAGTCGCGATGTCGTCGAGGCGCGGCCGGCCTGCTACCTCTCCGTCGAGGAGGCGCGGTTCGTGGAGTGGGAGGCGCTCGGGCTCCGTCTGGTCTTCACCGACTGGGGCGGCAGCTACGAGCAGCCGGTCGCCACACCGCTCCACTTCACGGACTGGGAGATCATCGGCCCCGGGTTGGTCACCGACGACGGCCTCGGGTGGGGCTCGACGGTCGGCGAGTTGCGGGCGGCTCGTCCCGACGTGTTGATCGGGATCAACGAGTATGCGCCTGCCTTCCTAGATCCCAGCACGCCCGGCCGGCTGATGGGTGGATTCGATTGGCCGTACGACGACTTCCTCCGCTCCCTGCAGCTCGCATTGAACGAGCACGGCGCCGACCTGGAGATCACAGGAACGTGGGACGGCGCCACCGAACAGGCGCTGCTCGACTTCCTGACACAGCAGGGGATGCATGGCGCTCCCGACGTCCTGACCGCCCTCGGTCTTCCCGCGCCCGACGTCAGGTTGGGGTGGATGCACGCCGGCCAGGGACCCCTATGTGACTGATCGATCACCCGATTCCCCGAAGCGCGTCGGGCTGCTCCGCCGGTTCGGTGACGGCGGCCGGGACGAGTGGACGGCCACAGTCACCCGGCTGATCGCACCAGGCCCCTCGCTACGCTTCCGGCGGGCCCGTAGCTCAACTGGCAGAGCAGCGGACTTTTAATCCGACGGTTGTGGGTTCGAGTCCCACCGGGCCCACGGGCGAAAAGCGTTACGCATCAACGGTTTCCACCGACTCCTGTCGCAGCCGAACGACCTCTCCACCGCTCTTGGGCCGCGTATGGGCCGCGCGGGCCGCGGCGTAGCGCTTGTGCTCCTTCGGTTCATGATGGACAGTGTGGCTCCGGTAGGTGTGTTCCAGGTCGGGGACGCGGTTCCGGTTCCTGGGCGACACTGGCTCCGCTACGTGGGTGACACCTTCGGTTCCACAGCTCCTTGTTTGATGGCGACGCCACGGTGTCGCTGTTGGGGAGGAGTCCGTTGTGCTTGTGGAGCTGGGTGTTGTGGAGCAGCGGTTTCAGGCGGTGCTCGAGGTTCTGGGTGGGGCGTCGGTGAGCGATGTGGCGCGACGGTATGGGGTGGCGCGGCAGACGGTGCATCGGTGGTTGGTGCGGTATGCCGAGTCGGGGGTGTCGGGTTTGGTGGATCGGTCGTCGAAGCCGTTGTCGTGTCCGCATCAGATGCCGGCTCGGGTGGAGGCGCGGATTGTGGAGTTGCGGCATGGGCATCCGGGGTGGGGGCCACGGTCGATCGGGTATCAGCTGGCCCAGGAGGGGGTGGAGCCGGCGCCGTCGCGGTCGGCGATCTATCGGGCGTTGGTTCGTCACAACTTGATCAAGGGGAAGCGGCGGCGCAAGCCGCGATCGGCGTATCGGCGGTGGGAGCGGTCGCGGGCGATGGAGTTGTGGCAGATGGATGTGATGGGTGGGGTGCGGTTGGTTGATGGGTCGGAGGCGAAGGTGGTGACCGGGATCGATGACCATTCGCGGTTTTGTGTCTCCGCAATGGTGGTGGCCCGAGCCACGGCTCGGCCGGTGTGTGATGCGTTGGCGGTGGCGATGCGGCGTCATGGGTTGCCGGATCAGGTCTTGACCGATAACGGGAAGGTGTTCACCGGCCGGTTCGGCCCGGGGTCGGGTGAGGTGTTGTTTGACCGGGTTCTGCGGGAGAACGGGATCGATCATTTGTTGACGGCGCCCCGGTCGCCGACCACGACGGGGAAGGTGGAACGGTTCCACAAGACGATCCGTAACGAGTTCCTCGCCGGCAAGGTGTTCGCCTCTGTCGAAGAGGCGCAGGCTGAGCTGGATGGGTGGGTGGAGCACTACAACACGAAGCGGCCGCATCAGGGGATCGGGATGGTGCCCCCGATTCGTCGTTTCGAGCTGGCGGCTCCGAGACCGGTCGAGCCGGTGGAGCCACCACCAGCGGTCTCGGTGGTGGAGCACCAGCCCGCTCCCGAGGTGGCGGTGCGGCCGCAGCTCACCCGCCGGGTCGGGTCGGGGGGCCGGGTCAGTGTGGCCGGACACAAGTATCACGTGGGACGGTGGCTGGCCGGCGAAGTCGTCGAGGTCGCCAGCCACGACGGGCTGATCGAGATCTCCCATCGAGGCGTGTTGGTTGCCACCCATGCTCGCCGCCATCCCGTCGAGAAGGAACCGGCGTTGTGGCGGCAACCCAAGGCACGGAAACCTCGACCGGCTACTACTGGGCGGCCGGTGACCCGCAAAGTGGGCCCGTCAGGCAGCGTCAGCTTCGCCGGTGTCACCTACCGAGTCGGCAACGCCTATCGGTACCGCCAGGCCGAAGTACGAGTCGTGGGTGGCTCGGTGCAGATCTCCGTCGACGGCAACCTCGTCCGTACCCACGCCGTGAGACACGACCGAGCCAAGGAACACGGCGCCTTCGCCAATCCCGGCGGCCGGCCCCGC
>JBFISM010000190.1:0-5083 GCA_041608535.1 Acidimicrobiia bacterium | reverse complement strand
GCCAGCGATCCTCACCACACAGTTGGGCTGCCGATCGCCGAATCCGTCCGACACCACAGCTTTGCCGCGGCGCAACGGGATGCGCTCGCCACGGAGGAGACTCGTTCACGCACGCTGCGTGCTCTCATCCACACACTCACGGCGGTGACGAGTGTGTGCGTGTTCCTCTTCGTCGCCGGCAGCCCGCTCGACTCACTCGCCGGAGTAGCGACTGCCCTCGCAGCACTCGGTATCGGTTTGCGAGCCGCCGGCAATGCAGTGGCCGTGAAGCGTCAGGACATCTGGGGATCGCAGCCGGCCGACCACGTCGCACAGCCACCCAGCCTTCTCGCCCGGCTGTGTGACGCAGTCATCGTGCGCACCGTGCCGGCTGCAACCGAACCCTCACCCCATGGTGCGGTCCGCACCCTCCCTCCGGTGTGACTGCCGCCGTGCCTCCGGCCCGGTCTGTTCGAGAAGGTTCGATCCTCACGAGAGAGGGCGGGGTGTGGTCACCCCGCCCTCGCTCGTCTCGTTCTGGTCTTCGCTACGCCGCAGCCGCAGCCTCGTCTAGCCACGAGTCGACGAGCTCACGGTTGCGCTCGATCCACTCAGCGGCCAGCTCCTGGATGTCCTCGTTGGTGTTCCGACCGTTGTCCTGCTCGACGTTGGCGAGCGAGACATCGATGATCGGAAGCTGGACCAGCTCGAACAGCCGCTTGGCTGCCGGGTTGGCCTCGAGGAACTCCTGGTTGGCCGTCACCTGGATGTCGGCGGCCACCCAGCCGAGCTGACAGGTTCCCATGGTGTCGGCAACCGGACACTGATCGGCGCCGATGTTGGCCTGACCGGGACGCTGGTCATGAGCCTCGCCACCATCCTGTTCCAGCGGGTTCGAGTCGTCGATGACCTCCTCGACACCGAGCCACACGACATTGTCACCGGGACGCAGCTCGGTGATGTAGGCGCTCGGGGTCCAGGTGTAGATCACCATGGGCTCGCCACTGTTGGCCTTGTCGATGGCCTCGGCGACCATGGCGTCGTACCCGGCGATCGTCTGGGTGATGTTCTCCCATCCCGAGAACGCGATCTGGCTCTCGATGATGTTGTCACACGTCCAGCTCTCCTGACAGCCATAGATGTCGGCGATCCCGTTGCCGGGGACCGGGTCTGCGGCGTCGAAGGCAGCCAGCGCATCGGGGTTGTTGTTGAGGTCGTCGAGGGTGGTGAGACCGAACTCCTCGGCGAACGACTTGGTCACGAGATAGCCCTGGAGACCACCCGCCATCATCTCCTCACCGACGATCTCGAGATGGTCACCCACCTTCGAGCCGTCGGGCAGCTCCGGCTCCCACCAGCTGGCGTGGCCCGGGTACCAGCTGTTGACCCAGAAGTCGAAATCGCCCTGCGCCATCGAGAGATAGGCGAGCGATGGTCCCAACTCGAGATCAGCCGGATCGGTGACCTCGTAGCCCAGCTCCTGTAGCAGCTGGCGATACACGGCCGCCTGGAAGTAGCCGGTCGACCAGTCGGCACGCGCCATCGTGATGGTCGTGCCCTCGCCGGGCATTGGCCTCTCCGCCGGTGCCGCGGTGGTGTCCGCAGCTTGCGTCGTGTCCGCCGCATCGGGGGCAGCGGGTTCGGACGTGTCATCGTCGCCACCACACGCTGCCGCAACGAGAGCGAACGCCGCCACCAGCGCTGCTAGCAGCTTCAGCTTGCTCGGTTTCATGCGGAAGTTTCCTCCTCGTATCCGTCGTGCGCGCATACGCATACACATATACGCATTCTGCGGCACGACTCCTGACGGCGACGGTAGTCGATTACGTTTTCTTAGGCGGTCGCCCACGCCCTTCGCTCGGCCGGCACACGAGACCGCTGCCGGCCGGCAATCCTCCGTTGCGTGCCCCCGTTCTGCGCGTCTAGCCGCTCACCCCCACCGATGCATCGACGTCGGCGGCGATGGCACCGACCGCGTCTACGTCGACAGGCAGCTCGCCCTGCATGACATCGCCATACACCTTGGAGCGCCTGAACTCCTTGAGAACGCTCATGGTCGAAGCGAGCAGGAAGACGCCTCCGGACATCACCAAGAATGCACCGATCCCGCTGACGTAGTTGGGGTCGGCGCTGCGGACATGGGTGAATATCCAGCCGAAGCCGATGGCGGCGACCCCCATACCGAGTCCGGCGGTCAGTGCGCTCCAGAACCACTGCTTGTGCTCGTCGCGCCCGAAAACCCCTATCGCCGGGAGCGTGGTGATGGCGGCAGCGATCGCGACGAGCAACGCATACAGTCCGAGCTGCGGACCGTCGGCGGTGATGCCGTCGGCGACGATCGCTCTCGAGGCCCGCGCTTGTGCCATCAATGCGGACAACTCGGCGGCGATGGGACCGGCTTCGGCCGGGTTGTCCACCGCCTCTTGCTGGAGCCGCTCGATCTCGGCCTGAAGCTCGGGGCTGATCACCACATCCTGTCTGCCATCGAACGCCCATCCCGAGATGGCCCCGACAAAGATCACGACGACGGCGATGCCCACTCCAACCATCCGACCCCAGGAGACGTCTGCGCTCAGCGGGTGCAGTGGGGTGTGCGGTGCGACAGCGGTCCACAGCAACGCCCCGACGGTGGCTAGCGCCGTACCGATGATGGCCAGCCACACACCAATCCCGGTCCCCGGATCCAGCGCCAGCTCCATGTGCGGCGCCAGGAAATGACTCAGCGCAACCAGCAAACCCGCCGGCGCTGCGATGAGTGCACCGTCCGCCGCCAGCCAGCGGGGTCCCCGACCCGGCCGCAGGTAGGCCACGACAACGGCCAGGATGAGGAACAAGCCGACGGCCAGCACCACGATCCCGAAATACGAACCACCCGAGGCGTCCAGACCGCTGAACACGGACCCTGCGAGATCTTGGTCTTCCCGCCGGCCATAGGCACTCATCTTGCCGGCGTCAGCCGTCCAGGGCAGATACACGCTCACGACGGCGAGGATCCCACCGAGCAACGTCAGCGCCATAGGGAGCCGCTCGCGGCTGGTGATCGCGGCGTAGCGCACCTCGGCCTCGACACGCTGTGGCACCTCGACACCCTCGAGCAACTTCTCGGGGTCGCGGCGATGTGCCCACGCCATGCGGATGCGGTGGAAGAGGTTGCCCGTGTCGGTGTCCTCTCGTTGTGAGATGCGGTCGAGCACGACGGCCACCAGGAAGAACGCCAGCCCACCCGAGGCTGCCAGCGCGACATCCTGGTTGGACAGCGCCCGGAAGAGCAGCCGACCCAGACCACCGGCGCCCATGATGGCGGCGATCCCCAGCATCGAGATCGCCAGCAGCAGCGTCTGGTTGATCCCGGTCATGATCGCCGGCCGTGCCAGCGGGAGCTGCACATCGAACAGTACGCGCCATTCAGGGGCGCCATACGCCCGGCTGGCTTCCACCACGTCGTCCGGCACCTGCCGGACACCGAGGTTGGTGAGACGGATCAACGGTGGCAGGGCGAAGATCATCGTCACCATCGTCGCCGACACCTCGCCGATGCCCCAGAAGAAGATGAACGGCAACATGTACACGAACGAGTGCACCACCTGCATGGCGTCGAGTATCGGTCTCACCACCTGCCACACCCCGTCGACGCGCCCGGCGACGATCCCGATCGGTATGCCGATGATGACGCACAAGAGCACGGCCACGGCGATGAACCCGATCGTGCGGGCCGTCTCGATCCAATATGCGCTGCCGAGGATGCCGCACACCGTGAGGGCGACCGCCACGAAAACGCCCACCTTGATGTTGCGGGCGAGCGCGGCGATGAGCCCCATGCCGAGCACGACCCAGATCCACGAGATCTCGGCAAGGAAATCGTTCACGAACGCGCCGATGAGGGTGTTGAACGGCCACTCGATGGCGTTGAGCAACCAGCCCAGATTGCTGTCGATCCAGTCCACCGCCTGATCCATCCAGGCACCGAAAGGAATCTCCCATTGGTCGAGGATGATGTTGTCCCAGATGCTCCGGTCGGTCGCTTGGGCCAGGACGATCACATGAACACCTCTCGCTCGAAACCGTCGATGAGCCTTTCCACTCTGCCCATCTCCTCCATGATGTGTCTGGGGTCGAGATTCCCCACCAGCTTGCCGCTCTCGTCGACAACGGCAATGGGCAGACCTTTGCCCGCAGCGGCATACACCTCGTTGAGGGTCATCTCCGGCGTGGCGGTGACGAAGTCGGTCCGCAGCGCCGGGGCCAGGTCGGTGGTGCCGACTGCAGCGGCACGAATACAGTCTGCGGCGGTGCAAACGCTCACGGGCCTACCGTGCTCATCGAGCACGAACACGCCGGCTCGATCACCCAGATGGCCCATTGCGTCCTTGAGCGATGCAGTTTCCGTGAGCGGATATGGCTCCACCATGAGCTCATGCACTTGGATCACGCGACCCTGATCGACGTCCTGCACGAACTCGGCCACGTAGCCGGTGGCAGGTTGCGTGAGGATCTCCTCGGGCGTTCCGATCTGGACCACGGCACCGTCCTTCATGATGCAGACCCGGTCTCCGATCCGGAGCGCCTCATTGAGATCGTGCGTGATGAACAAAATCGTCTTCTGCAGCTCTTCTTGAATCTCCATCATCTCGTCTTGCATCTGGCGTCGGATGAGGGGATCCAATGCGCTGAACGCCTCGTCCATGAGCAGGATGTCGGGATCGGAGGCGAGCGCTCGGGCCAATCCCACGCGCTGCTGCATACCGCCGGACAGCTCGCTGGGAGCGTTCTCGGCGTATGCCTCGAGGCCCACCAACGAGAGAGCTTTGATCGAAGCCTTGTCCCGCTCGGATTTCGGGACACCCTGCACCTTCAATCCGTACCCAACGTTGTCGATGACATTGCGGTGTGGGAACAGCGCAAAGTGCTGAAACACCATGCCCATGTGGCGGCGGCGGAACTCCTGTAGCTCGGGGCCATCGAGCTTTTGCACATCGGTGCCGTCCACGATCACCTCGCCGGCGGTCACGTCGATGAGCTTGTTCACCGTGCGGATGGCAGTCGACTTCCCGGATCCGGACAGCCCCATGACGACGAAGATCTCGCCACGGTTCACGTCGAAGTT
>JBFISM010000189.1:0-5136 GCA_041608535.1 Acidimicrobiia bacterium | reverse complement strand
TTCGCCTGTTCCGGTTGTGTCATGTACGACAGGAACGCAAACGCCGCATCCTTGACTTGAGGGTCGGCGGCTGCGTTGATCCCGCCCGACCATCCGCCGAAGGACGCAAATGGCGCATGGTTGACGCCGTTGATGGCAAATGGGCAGGTCGTGTCATCGCAGTCGACGAGAGCGCCGCTGTCGTCGATGACCTGGGTGGAGCCTGGAGTGATCACGGCACCGACTTTGTCCTGGACCACGGATGTCTCAGGATCGAGCGCCAGCGTTCCGATGTCACCCCAGTCGAGTGTCAGCGCACAACGACCGGCGGTGAACAGGCCACGAGTATCGCCAACACCGAGGTTGGACTCATCGGGCGGCCCGTAGTCGCCCGTCTCACCGTAGATCTCGAGGGCTCGGATGAAACCCTCGTTGTTGACGAGTGGGTCGAAGGTCTCGAGGTCGAAGAAGGCCCCAGACGCAGTGCCTTGGCTCTGGATGAACGGAGCTGCGATCGATGTGATCCACCAGTACGACTGCTGACCACGTGCCTTGGAGATGCAACTTCCGTAGTCCGCCTCGCCGTCCTCGTTCATGTCTTGACCGTTGACTGCCGCCGCGACGGCGAGGTAGTCGTCCCACGTCTGGGGTGGCTCCAGCCCGGCCGCTTCCAGCACGTCCGTCCGGTAGTAGACCATGTGGAAGTCACCGTCGAGCGGAATCGCACGAATCGTGCCCTCGTAGGTCGCCGAGAAGTCACGGAAGAAGGGAGCCACATCGTCCCATGCGATGTCGGGGTCGTTGTTGACTCGGTCGGTCAGGTCCTCGACGTAACCCGGGATCGCAAAGTCGACGAGCCATTGCGGAGCGAAGACCCAAGCATCGAAGCTGTTCGTCCCCGTTGCTGCGTCGGTCAGGATGTTCTGGAACAGCTCCGAGAACGGGACCGTGGTCACGTTGACCCTGGCACCCGTCAACGCCTCGAAATCGGGCGCCCGACGCTGCAGCGGCTCGGCGATCTGGGGGCCGGTGAACGTCAACACCTCGACCTCGACGCCATCGAACTGCATGTCGCCGGCAGCCTGCGTCGTCGCGGGGGCATCGGTATCGGCCGTGGTGTCTCCGGTGTCGTCCCCGGTCGTGGTGTCATCGTCGCCGCTGCAGGCGGCAGCGATGAGGGCGAAGATGGCGATCAAGGCAAGAAACCTGAATCTCGACAGTCGGTGGTTCACTGTCTCTCCTTTTGTGGCGGAGCAAACACCGTCCGGTTCGGGAACCCACGGTGCATCTGGACAACTTAGTTGACGGGGATGGCCCACGCATTGCGGCCTAAGGCAGCCACGACGTGGTCTGGGTAGGCTTTCGCATCGATCCTGGACGGAGGCTGAGCGGTGACGGATCAACCCTTCTACGTCGGAGTCGACGTCGGAACCGGTAGTGCCCGCGCCGGTGTGTTCGACCGCTCCGGTCGCCTTTACGGCACCGGCGTTCAGCCCTTCGAGACGTGGAATCCTGAGCCGGATTTCTACGAGCAGTCCTCAGACCAGATCTGGGATGCGGTCGTCGCCGCCCTACGCGCCGCTCTCGAATCGGGCGATGTCGACCCGGCCGGCGTCGCCGGTGTCGGGTTCGATGCGGCGTGTTCGCTGGTCGTACTGGATGCGGATGGTGCACCGGTAACCGTCAGCCGGTCTGGAGACGACGACCGGAACGTGATCGTGTGGATGGACCACCGGGCCACGGAGCAGGCGGCCGCGATCACCCGAGGCGGCGACGACGTTCTGCGCTACGTAGGCGGCGTGATGTCGCCCGAGATGCAGACCCCGAAGCTCCTGTGGCTGAAGCAGAACATGCCGCAGGTGTGGCAACGTGCCGGTGGATTCTTCGACCTCGCAGACTTCTTGGCGTGGCGCGCCACAGGAATCTCGGCCCGGTCGCTGTGCACGACAGTCTGCAAGTGGACCTACGTTGCCAGCGAGACCCGCGGCGCAGAGCCGGGCTGGCGAGCGGCCTACTTCGAAGCGATCGGCCTCGGTGACCTCGCCGAAGAGGGATACGCTCGCATCGGCTCTGCGGTGAGCGCCGTGGGGGACCTGCACGGCCCGCTCAGCGAAGAAGCCGCCGATCAACTCGGCCTTCGAGCAGGGATCGCAGTGGCGGTGCCGGTGATCGATGCGCACGCCGGTGGAATCGGGCTCCTCGGCACCGACGTCGGCGACGGTGAAGCGATCGATCTCAGCAAGCGACTCGCTCTGATCTGCGGCACGTCGACCTGTCACATGGCGGTGTCACCCGATCCGAGATACGTGGAGGGCGTGTGGGGGCCGTACTACTCCGCGCTGCTACCCGGGATGTGGCTGACCGAGGGGGGACAGACCGCAACTGGGGCCCTGCTCGACCACGTCATCGGTTCGCATCACCGGGGCGAGGAGCTCGCCAAGCAGGCGGCACATCGCGGGGTGACCGTCCACGACGTGCTCAACGAACAGCTGGAGCAGCTGACCGCATCGCTCGACTTCCCGGCAGCCGCCACCCGTGACTTGCACGTCCTCCCGTACTTCCATGGCAACCGATCCCCGCGGGCCGACGCATCGCTCCGCGGCATGGTTGCAGGGCTGAGCCTCGACGATTCGGTGGACGGTCTGGCGGTCCTGTACCTGGCTGCGATCCAATCCCTGGCCTACGGGACCCGGCACATTCTGGAGAGCTTGAACGGTGCCGGCTACGCCATCGACACGATGATCGCCACCGGAGGCAGCGCCCACAACGACGTGTACCTGCGGGAGCACGCCGACGCCACGGGGTGCCGCATCATCCTGCCAAAGGAGGCCGAGGCGGTGCTCTTGGGGGCGGCCATGCTGGCCGCATCGGCTGCCGGGGCCTACTCGAGTGTGGCCGAGGCTATGGAGGGGATGAGCGGCATCCGCCACATCGTGGAACCGGCAGGTGGAGCGGTCGGTGAGTATCACCACAAGAAGTACGCCGTGTTCAAGCGGATGTATGACGACTTCACCGCCTACCGCGCTCTGATGGCCTAGTCGGCGTTGGCCACGACTCGCCTTTGCGGGCACGCATGAGTCGCTCGTACTCTGGCCGTGGCTCGTACCGTATCGACGAGGAGGCGGACGCACCATGCCGCACGGAGCGACAGCCGCACCAGGCGGGGCGCCTCGGCAGCGCCGCCCGGAGCGGAGAGCGTGAGCGCCAGCGAATCGGCGGTCTCGATGGCGGTGGATCTCGGAGCCTCCAACGGGCGCGTGATCGCAGGACGAATCGACGGTGACCACCTCGAGCTCACCGAGCTGCATCGATTCGACAACGCACCCGTACCGCACGGCTCGACGCTGCGTTGGGATCTGAAGGGACTGTTCGCCGAGATCCTCATCGGGTTGGCCGTGGCTCAGCGCACGTTCGGAAGCCGCTTCCGTCGTGTCTCAGTCGACGCCTGGGGCGTGGACTATGGGCTCGTGGACGACGCCGGCGACTTGGTCGACCTCGCCTACTCGTACCGAGATTCCCGCGTTACCGGCGTGCCCGCCGAAGTCTTCAGCATCATCCCCCCGCACGAGCTCTATGCGACCACGGGCGTCAGCACCATGCCGATCAACACGATCTTCCAGCTGTACTGGGCGGCGCGCCACGATCCGGCATTGCTGGCGCGGGCGAGTCGTCTCCTCCTGGTCCCAGACGTGATGAGTTACTGGCTGAGCGGTGTCATGACGAACGAGTACACCATCGCAACCACCAGCCAGATGGTCGACGCACGCACGGGGCAGTGGGCCACCGGCACAATCGAATCGTTGGGACTCCCCACGGCGCTGCTCGGCGACATCATCCCGCCCGGCACTGCGCTCGGCGAGCTCAGCGGTCCGACGGCTCGCACGCTCGAGAGGAACGACGTTCAGGTCATCTCCGGGGCGAGTCACGACACGGCGTCCTCGGTCGTTGCCGTGCCCCTTGCTGGAGCGGACTGGGCATTCCTGAGTTCGGGTACGTGGTCGATCATCGGCGTCGAGTCGAGCGCGCCGTCCCTCGACCCGCGGAACGAGTCCTTGGGAATCACCAACGAGGGAGGCTTTGGGGGCCGGTTCCTGACGATGAAGAACCTGCCGGGCCTCTGGCTGCTGCAGGAATGCATGCGACAGTTCTCGAGTGAAGGGCTCAGCCTGAGCCACGACGCCGTGGTGGCCGCGGCAGCGGCGTCACCACCGTTTCTGGCAGCCATCGACACCACCGATGCGAGGTTTGTCGAGCCCGGCGACATGCCGAATCGCATCCGCCGCTACTGCGTCGAGACCGGACAAGCCGAACCCCAGACCCACGGCGAGATCGCTCGGATCATCCTCGAAGGCCTCGCAATGTCGTGCCGGCGGGCCCTGGACGACTTGGAACAGGTCACCGGCCGCCCCATCGCCGGCCTCCATATCGTCGGCGGCGGGTCCCGCAACGAGCTGCTCAACCAGATGACGGCCGACGCAATCGGGCGTCCGGTCGCGGCCGGACCCAACGAAACCACGGCGATCGGCAACGTGCTCGTGCAGATGATGACGGCCGGGGAGCTGAGCGGCGTGGAGAAAGCAAGGGCCCTCGTCCGCAGCACTTATCCCTCCACCATCTTGGCTCCCGGCGATGAGGACGCGTGGTCTGGAGCGTATGCTCGCCTGGCCAACATGGAGATCCCGTGACGCATCACCAACTCGTCAAAGAGCTCGTGACCCTGTCCCACTGGTTGGGGCGCGAGGACCTGGGCCTCACGATCCTCGGCGAGGGCAACGCCAGCGTCCGGCAAAGGGAGGACTCGTTTTGGATCAAGGCCTCAGGAGCAAGGTTGGGTCAGCTGACTGCAGCCGACTGCACCCGCATCGACCTGGACCAATCGCTGAGGCTCGTCGACGACGACTCGCTGAGCCCGGTCGAGGAGGCGGCCGAAGTACCGCCGCACGATCCGGCGCACAAGCGCCCCAGTGTCGAGACCTTTCTCCATGCCGTCTGCTACTCCGAGACAGGGGCCGAATGGGTCGGTCATACCCATCCCACCTCCGTACTGGGGCTGGTTGCGACAGAGGAAGGAACCGCGGCGTTTGAACAACACATCTATCCCGACGCCATTGTTGTGTGCGGCCGGCATGTCGCGGTAGTGCCCTACGTTTCGCCGGG
>JBFISM010000188.1:0-5145 GCA_041608535.1 Acidimicrobiia bacterium | reverse complement strand
GACGCCTCCAGCTCGTTGCGCAGGATGGCGATCCAGCGCAGCACGAGCCGTGACTCGAAGCGATGGCTCAGCTCGATGTCGGGCACCACTCGCAGCTCGTCGAGATCGATGTCCGGCTGGTAGTACCGGTTGAACAAGACGAGTCCGTCGGCGCCGGCATCGACCAAGCGATGCGCCATGTGACCGGGGGAGCTGAAGTAAGGACCGATCTTCACGGCCAGCGGAATCGCCACCGTGCTGCGCACGGTTTCCACCAGGGTCAGATACCGTCGCTCCACCTCGGCCGCGCTCTGGTGGCTGTCGGCGGCGATCAGATAGATGTTGAGCTCCAGCGCATCGGCGCCGGCCTGTTCCATGGCGTGGGCGTAGGACGTCCAGCCCCCCGGCGTGACTCCGTTGAGGCTGGCGATGACCGGGATGGTGAGATCGGTGGCGGCGTGCCGGATCAGCTGGAGGTACTCGGCGGGGCCGGTGTTGTAGTGGTCCAGTTCGGGCAGGTATCCGCCGGTCGCCTCCGCCTGCATGCCGGAGCCGAATTCCAGACCGTCGTGGAGCGCCATTGCCTCGAGATCGATCTGTTCCTCGAACAGCGACGGCAGCACCACGGCTCCCACCCCTGCCGCCTCGAGCCGGTGCAGTGCATCGAGGTCGCCGGTGAGCGGCGACGCGGACGCCACGAGCGGGTTGCGCAGATGCAGACCCAGGTACGTCGTGGCGAGATCGACCGTCGTCATGCCGTTGCTCCCTCCGCTTCGGCTTCGACATCGACGAAGCGGGCGGTGCGCTCTACCTCCACCATCTGCTCGTAGAGGTGCCAGCGGTCGTCGATGTCCTGCTGGGCCTCTGCGAACAGCTCTGCGGAGACAGCGGGATGGGAGCGGGCCAGCATGGCGAAGCGGCCCTCGGTCATGGCGAACTCCTCGAAGGTGATCTTGGGTTGGCGGCTGTCGAGATGAAGCGCATGGTCGCCCTCGGCCTCGCGCTTGGGGTCGTAGCGGTACAGCGGCCAGTATCCGCTGTCGGCGGCCATCTTCTGGTGGCTCACCATGTCCTTGAGGTCGTAGCCGTGGGCGATACATGGGCTGTAGGCGATCAGCAGCGACGGGCCGGGGTGCGCCGCCGCCTCGGCGAACGCCTTCACCGACTGCGTGAGGTTGGCGCCCATCGCCACCTGCCCGACGTAGACGTCGCCGTAGGCCATGGCGATCATGCCGAGATCCTTCTTGGCGGTGGTCTTCCCCCCGGCGGAGAACTTGGCGATGGCCGCGCGTGGCGTCGCCTTCGAGGTCTGTCCGCCGGTGTTGGAGTACACCTCGGTGTCGAGCACGAGGATGTTCACGTTGCGCCCGGAGGCAAGCACGTGGTCGAGCCCCCCAAAGCCGATGTCGTATGCCCAGCCGTCACCACCCACGATCCACACCGCGATGTCGGCGAGGAAGTCCGCCAGCTCGTCCAGCCGGCGTGCCTCGGCGCCGCTCATGCCGGCCAGCCGGCGCCGCAACTCCACGATGCGCTCCCGCTGGTCACGCACGCCCTCCTCGTTGCTCTGGTCGGCGTTGAGGATGTCATCCGCGAGCGGGCCGATCTCGGGGCCGAGCCGGGCGAGCAGGGTGTGGGCGGCGGCTGTCTGGTGATCGATGGCGAGCCGCATCCCCAGACCGAACTCGGCGTTGTCCTCGAAGAGCGAGTTCGACCAGGCGGGACCGCGTCCGTCGGAGTTGACGGTCCATGGTGTCGTGGGCAGGTTGCCGCCGTAGATCGAGGAGCAACCGGTGGCGTTGGCCACCACGATGCGGTCGCCGAACATCTGGCTGATCAGTTTGAGATACGGGGTCTCGCCGCACCCGGAGCACGCCCCGGAGTACTCGAACAGCGGCTGAGCAACTTGCGTGCCCTTGACCGAGCCCATGTTGAGCTGCGTCCGGTCCGTCTCGGGGAGTTCGAGGAAGTAGTCGAAGTTGGTGCGTTCCCTGGAGAGGTGCTCGTCGATGGGCAGCATGTCGATCGCCTTGTGCTTCACGATCTCCTTGCTCTTCGCCGGGCAGATGCTCACACACACCCCGCAGCCGGTGCAGTCGTCCGGCGCAACCTGCACGATCAGCGATTCCTCCTCGGACTTGCCCCATGCCTTCGACAGGAAGCCGGCGGGGGCGTCAGCGAGCGCGTCGTTGGGCACCACCTTGAGCCGGATCGCAGCATGGGGGCACACCAGCGCACAGCGGGCGCAGTCGATGCAGATCTCCGGGTCCCAGATCGGGATCTCATCGGCGATGGTTCGCTTCTCCCATTGGGCGGTGCCGGTGGGGAACGTCCCGTCGACCGGGAGCGCACTCACCGGGAGCAGATCCCCGAGGCCCTCCATCATCCGAGCGGTGACTCGTTGCACGAAGTCGGGTGCCGCGGCGGGTACCACCGGCAGCATGTCGCCACCGCTCACCTCCGCCTCGACCGGCACCCTGGCGAGACTGCTCAGCGCCGAATCGACGGCAGCGTGGTTGCGGGCAACGACGGTGAGGCCCCGCTTGCCGTACGTGTCTTCGATGGTCTTCTTGATGGCGGCGATGGCGTCCTCGGTGGGGATCACATCGGTGAGAGCGAAGAAGCAAGTCTGCAGCACCGTGTTCACCCGGCGACCCAGGCCCGCCTCTCGGGCCACGCGATCGGCGTCCACCGCCCAGACCTGGAGCTGTTTGTCGACGATCTGTTGCTGCACCGGCGCCGGGAGTCGCTTCCACACCTGGTCGGCGGGGTAGGGGCTGTTGATGAGCAGAGTTGCACCGGGCGCAGCCACAGTGAGCATGTCGATCCGGTCGAGGAATCCGAAGTTGTGGCAAGCGACGAACTGGGCTCTGTCGATGAGGTAGGCCGATTCGATCGGTCTGGGACCAAAACGGAGATGGGACACCGTGCGTGATCCCGACTTCTTCGAGTCGTAGACGAAATATCCCTGCGCAAAGAGCGGGGTGGACTCGCCGACGATCTTCACCGTGTTCTTGTTGGCCCCCACGGTCCCGTCGGCCCCGAGCCCGTAGAACACCGCCTGGAAGACGTCGTCCTCCTCGCTCCAGGACGTCTCGTCCACCGCCAGCGAGAGGTGGGTGACATCATCGGTGATACCCACCGTGAAGCGTCGCTTGGGCTGGGGGGCAGCCAGCTCGGCGAGTGCCGCCAGCACCATGGCCGGTGTGAACTCCTTCGACGACAGCCCGTATCTGCCGCCGATCACATCGGGCCGTTCCCCGGCCCAGTGCTCGGCGATTGCGGCGACCACGTCGAGGAACAGCGGCTCGCCGACCGCACCCGGTTCCTTCGTCCTGTCGAGCACAGCAATGGAGCGCACTGTGTCGGGGATGGCGTGTACCAGCGCCGCGGCGTCGAACGGCCGGTACATCCGGACCGCGACTACCCCCACCCGCTCGCCCGTATCGGCCAGCTTGCGTACGACCTGCCGCACCGTGGCGCAGCCCGAGCCCATGAGTACGATCACCCGCTCCGCCTCAGGGTGTCCCCAATAGTCGAAGAGCTCGTAGTGCCGGCCGGTGAGGTCGGCGAAACGATTCATCTCCTCCTGCACGATTCCGGGCACGGCGTCGTGAAATGGGTTGGCGGCCTCCCGAGCTTGGAAGAAGACGTCTGGGTTTTGTGCTGTACCTCGCAGCACTGGTCGATTGGGGTTGAGCGAGCGCTGGCGATGTGCGGCCACGAGCTCGTCGTCGATCATGGCCTGCAGCTCGTCGTCGCCGAGCGGCTCGATCTTGGCCACTTCGTGGCTCGTGCGGAACCCGTCGAAGAAGTGGACGAATGGCACCCGCGAACGAAGCGACGCCGCATGGGCGATCAGCGCCATGTCCTGTGCTTCTTGGACGGAGCTCGACGCCAGCATTGCCGACCCGGTCTGCCGCACTGCCATCACGTCGCTGTGGTCGCCGAAGATGCTCAGCGCATGGGTGGCTACCGAGCGAGCCGCCACGTGGATCACCGTCGGGGTCAGCTCGCCGGCGATCTTGTAGAGGTTGGGAATCATCAGCAGCAGACCCTGCGAAGCAGTGAAAGTGGTTGCGAGGGCGCCGCCTTGCAATGCGCCGTGGAGTGCCCCCGCAGCGCCACCTTCACTCTGCAGTTCGATCACGTCAGGCACATCGCCCCAGATGTTGGCTCTGCCGGCCATCGACCAGGCATCGGCGAGCTCACCCATGGGAGAAGCCGGAGTGATCGGATAGATCGCGATCACCTCGGACACCCGATGTGCCACGTCGGCGGCGGCCTGGTTGCCGTCGACTGTGATAGATGCGCCCGTCATCGCCACATCGATGCGAAGATCGTTTCCGCCTGCGGCGGACTGGGTGAAGGCGGGCGCATGCTGCGAACGTACGATCGGCCGCACCCCCCAAACAGGGCCGATGGTCCCCTGCGATTGCGTCAGAAAGCCCGCCCCGTGTCTGGCCCCCCGGCGGAGGGGAGAAGATCCAGAGCGGGAGCTCCCTTTGTATCTGTCCCCCCGCAGGGGGAAGGATCCAGAGCGGGAGCTCCGCAGGAGCGGAGCTCTGGTAGGGGGCTGGCGACCTCCCACGGATGACTGGGTCACGGTACGGGCATCCGCGGGCGATGACAGCCCCTCTACCCCGTCTTCGCTGCTGCGCAGCTCCCACCGGGGGGCCCCTTCCCCCGTCTGGGGGACAGACTCGAGGGCCCTTCCCCCCTCCGGGGGACAGATCGTATATGCCCTTTCCCCCGCCCGGGGAGACAGACTTATGGAGCTATCTGTTGCATCAAGCCTTCCAGGGTGGTGGTGTCGAGTTCGCCTGAGGTGCGGGCGACGACGCGGCCTGCGGTGTCAACGAACACCCAGTAGGGGAAACCGCCGCCGCCGTAGGCGAGGTGCGCCTCGCTGTCGGCGCTGTCTACGACCACCGGTGGCGTCCATCCTTCGGCTTCGAGCCAGGCGCTCGCCGGGTGGTTGGTGCCGAGCTCGTTCTCACCTGTGGACACCGACATGATGGCTACCCCGGGAACTCCGCCACCTGTGTCCAGCCATTCCTGCACCCTCGGAACCTCGCGCTGGCAGTGCGGGCACCAGTGGGCGAGGAAGGCGATGGCCTTCGCCGTGCCGTCGTTGGCGATCGTCACGGTGTCGCCGGCGAAGTT
>JBFISM010000187.1:0-5152 GCA_041608535.1 Acidimicrobiia bacterium | reverse complement strand
TGTCGATCAAACGTGACGTGTTCGCGCAGCTCGACCACATCTGTCCGACGCCCGCTCTGCTGCTGTCCAACACGTCGACGCTGTCGCCAACCGAGATCGCCGAGGGAATGGAGCATCCGGACCGCTTCGCCGGTCTGCACTTCTTCAACCCGGCGCAGCGGATGAAGCTCGTCGAGGTGCTTCCCGGACAAGCCACCTCCGCCCACACCGTCGCCCGGGTGAAGCAGCTGGCCGTCGAGCTCGGCAAGACGCCGGTCGTTGCCAACGAAGCACCGGGTGGGATCGTCAGCCGGCTGCAGCTGCTGGTGCGGAACGAGGCGATCCGCCTGGTGGCCGAAGGTGTCGCCACTGCCGAGGACATCGACACGGCCATGAAGCTGGGCTCGGGATGGCCCATGGGACCCATGGAATTGAGCGATCTGGTCGGGCTCGACATCCACGTCAACAACTCGGACAGCCTGGCCGACCTGCTCGACAACGACGCCTACCGGCCGGATGAGTACGTACGCCGGCTCGTCGACGCCGGGCACCTGGGTCGCAAGAGCGGTCGCGGGTTCTACGAGTACGAAGAATCCGCTAGCAGCTGAGGAGATGTCTGTGCGTAGCGAAAACAACGGGCGGGAGGTCGTCATCGTGGCGACGGCCCGCACCCCCATCGGCAAGTTCGGCGGCATCCTGATCGACAGCGACGCCGTTGCGATGGGCGGCGCCGCGATCGCCGCCGCCACCGAACGCTCCGGTCTGTCTCCCGATTCGTTCGACGAGACCATCGTCGGCCATGCCCGCCAGGCTGCCAACGGGCCCAATCCCGGCAGGCTGATGGCGATGTCGGGTGGTATCCCGGCATCGGTGCCGGCACACACCGTCCAGCAAGCGTGTCTGTCCTCGATGAAGGCTCTCATCCTCGCCGGGCAGGCAATCCGCCTCGGTGAGGCCGACACGGTGATGGTCGCGGGGAGCGAGCACATGAGCAGCATCCCCTACTACCTCACCGGGATGCGCTGGGGAACCAAAGCAGGCGACTCACCGGCCATCGACGGACTCTCCAAGGACGGGTTCAGCGATCCGCTCACCGGCAGGCTCATGGGCGAGCTGGCCGAGGCATGGGGTGACCGTTTCGGCATCGGTCGCAGCGAGCAGGACGCCTTTGCGCTGCACAGCCAGCAAGGCGCACAGCGGGCGGTGGAGGAAGGCTTTGCCGCACGTGTCATCGCACCGATCGAGGTCACCGATCGTCGGGGGCGCACCACCGTCGTCGATGCCGATGAGCATCCCCGACCCGACACCACCCGCGAAGGGCTGAGCAAGCTGCGGTCGGCGTTCTCCCGAGACGGAGCCATCACCGCAGGCAACGCATCGGGAGTGACCGACGGAGCGGCCGCCTTGGTCGTCATGTCGCAGTCCGCCGCGGAAGCGGCCGGGCTCGAGCCGCTCGCTCGGATCCGATCCTGGGCGGTTGCCGCAGTGCAACCCGAGGATTACGGGCTCGCCGTCGTGCCGGCTTCGCAGTCGGCCCTCGACAAGGCGGGGCTCACGGTCGCCGAGATGGATCACATCGAGATCAACGAGGCATTTGTCGTGATGGTGCTGGCCGCGTGCCGGCAATTGGGTGTCGATCCGGAGACCGTGAACCCATACGGCGGAGCCATTGCGCTGGGGCATCCGGTCGGTGCCTCCGGTGCCCGGGTGGCGCAGTACGCCGCCGAAGCCCTGGCATTCGGGGAGGGCCGCTATGCGCTGGCCACGATCTGCGGCAACGGTGGGCACGGTGCCGCCGTCGTTCTCGAGCGAGCCTGACTTCGGTGTTCGACCTCACCGAGACCCAGGTCGAGATTCGCAACGTGGTCCGCCGCTTTGTCGATGAGGAGGTGGCACCGCGCGTGGTGGACTACAACCGGGCGGGTGTGCTGCCGGCAGATCTCGTCGATCAGGCAGTGGCCCTCGGTCTCGTCGGCGGGGTGGTTCCCGAGGAATACGGCGGATCCGGCCTCGACTATGTCACGTGGGCGATCACCATCGAAGAAGTCGCCCGGTATTGCACCTCGCTGGCGGCCGTCATCGGCTATCCCAGCTCGCTGGCGGGACAAGGGCTGATGCGGTGGGGCACCGAGGAGCAGAAGAAGCGATTCTTGCGGCCCCTCGCACGCGGCGAATGCATGGCAGCCGTTGCCATCACCGAGCCGGACGCGGGTAGCGACGCGGCGGCGATGCGCACCACCGCCGAAGCCAACGGGGATACGTTTGTGCTGTCGGGTCAGAAGACGTGGGTGTCGAACGCCAACGTCTGTCGCTGGATGCTGGCGTTCGCCACGGTGGATCGGACGCAAGGACGCCGGGGGATCACTGCGTTTCTCGTCGACCGGGAGACTCCCGGGGTCGAGACACGGCCGATCAAGCACAAGCTGTCCAACCGGATCTCGGATACCGGCGAGATCTTCTTCAACGAGGCAGCCGTCCCGGCCGATCAGGTCCTCGGGGGAGTCGGTGCGGGGTGGTCGGTGCTACTCGGAGCCGTGAACGCAGGCCGGGTCCACGTCGCAGCCCGGTCGGTTGGCATCGCCCAAGGCAGCCTGGAGCTGTCCACCAGCTATGCCCGGCAGCGCAAGACCTTCGGTCGGGAGATCGGCCGGCATCAGCTGGTCCAGCGGATGCTCGTCGAGATGGCCCTCGGGGTGGAGACCGCCCGGTTGACCGTATGGAAGGCGGCCGATGCTCTCGACCACGACCGTGATGCCGGACCGTACTGGCCGTCGCTGGCAAAGCTCCACGCCAGCCGGGTGGCGATGAGCGCCTCTCACGATGCCATTCAGATTCACGGTGCATACGGATTGTCGGACGAATACCACGTCGAGCGGCTGTTTCGTGAGGCCAAGATGCAGGAGATCGTCGACGGTACCAGTGAGATCCAGCAGACGATCATCGCCAAGCAGCTGCTCATGGAGTCGCAGTGACCAGGCTGCGGGAAGCTGCCCGTGCGGTCCGCCGGATGCTCGAGGCGGAGTCGATAGCCATCGTCGGGGCATCCGGCGATGCGTCGAAGATCGGCTATCTGCCCGTTGAATACCTGGTGAACTTCGGGTACGGAGGCAAGATCTATCCGGTGAACCCACGGCTCAGTGAGACCCAGGGTCACACCGTGTATCCGTCGCTCTCGGCCCTCCCCGAGGTTCCCGACATCGTGGCCATCATGGTTGCGGCACCGCGGGTGCCGGCAGTGCTCGAGGAGGCAGGCCGGCTCGGAATCAAGGCCGCGGTGGTGATCACGGCCGGGTTCGCTGAAGTAGACGATGACGGGACGGCCCTGCAGTCGCGGTTGGTTGAGATCGCCGACGCCTATGGGATCGACATGATCGGACCAAACTCGGTGGGGATCATCCATTCGCCGTCGAAGATGGCGCTCACCTTCACCGCGGCGCTGCGCCAGGGTCCGCTGGCGCCGTCAGGCCGGATCGGCATCGTTTCGCAAAGTGGTGCGTTTGGCACCGTGCTCTACGGCCTCGCCCGTCACCAGGGGCTCAGGATTCACTCGTATATCAGCGCAGGCAACGAAGCCCAGCTCGGCATCCCCGAGTACGTCGCCGCCATGGTGGATCATCCCGACATCCGCACGATCGGCGGATATATCGAAGGTATTCGTGATGGCGCCGCGTTCGTGGAGGCGGCGCTGGCGGCACGGCGGGCGGGCAAGCCAATGGTGTTCGTCAAGGTGGGTGCGTCGGCAGCCGGGGCCACTGCGGCTGCCTCCCATACGGGTGCGCTCACCGGTAACGATCAGGCATACGACGCTGCCTTCGCGCGATGCGGCGTGGCTCGCGCCGTTGATGAGCAGCACATGCTCGATCTGTTGCAGGCGTTCGATGTTCTCCCCACGCTCCCGGCCGGCAAGCGGTTGGCGATCGCATCGATGTCGGGAGGAGCCGGGGTGCAGCTGTGCGACGCCGCCGCCGCGTGCGGATTGGACGTGTTGCCGTTCGACGACGGCGTCATTGCCCGCCTCCAGGAGGTGCTGCCGCCATTTGCCGCCGTCGCCAACCCCGTCGATTTCACCGGTCAGTTCGTCACCAATCCCACCGGGCTGCGCACCGTCATGCGGGAGCTCTCCGCTGCCGGTACCGCCGATGCGGTGGTCTTGTTCGCCGGACTCGGGTGGAGTGCGGGCGGCAAATGGGTCCAGCCGGTCGTCGAGGCGGCGGGCTCGGGATCACCCATCGTCGTCGTTTCGCCAATGGCCACGGAGGAGCAGCGCAGCCGGCTCACGGCAGCCGGCGTCCCCGTGTACGAGACCTTGCGTCAAGCGACTCGCGTTGTCGCAAGCCTGGTGGCCTGGAATTCCTGGCTACCGGCAGAAGCGGTGGCCCCGCTGAATCCCGGGGTCGCATTCGATGGTGGCCCAGTCACCGAGGCGGCCGCCAAAGCGATGCTCGCCGCGATCGGTGTCGGTGTGCCTCGAGGCGTGGTCGCCACATCGCCCGAGGAAGCTGTGGCCGCCGCCGGCATCGACGGCCGAGTCGTGATGAAGATCCAGGCCGACGGCGTCGATCACAAGACGGAAGCCGGGGGAGTGCGAGTCGGGGTGGCCGCGGGGGACGTCGCCGCCGTGTACGACGAGATCGTTTCGGCGGTGGCCGGCTACGCCCCGGACGCCACAAGCCAAGGTGTCCTGGTGGAAGAGATGATCTCCGGCGGCGTCGACGCCGTGATCGGAACGACATGGCAACCTCCCTTCGGCCACGTTGTCATGGTGGGCCTCGGTGGGGTTACCGTCGAGTTGCTCGACGACGTGGCATTCGCTCTGGCGCCCGTCGGACCGGCGGAGGCGCGGTCGATGATCGAATCGTTGCGGGGCTACCCGCTGCTCGATGGCTACCGCGGTGCCGCACCGGCCGACGTCGACGCTCTGGCACACGCCGTTTCCGTCATCTCGCGCCTCGCCGCCGGAATGGGCCAAGGGCTGCGTGAGCTGGAGGTGAACCCGATTCGAGTTCTGCCCGTGGGTTCCGGAGCCGTCGCTCTCGATGCGCTGGCGTTCATGTGCGACCCGCAATAGCGACGCCGGCAGAGTCGGCTGTGCCATGGGGGGCCTGGGTCGAGGTCCGAACCCGGCAGCGACGGACCTAATCGTTGGCCGCCGTCACAGCGCATAGTGCCGGTT
>JBFISM010000186.1:0-5259 GCA_041608535.1 Acidimicrobiia bacterium | reverse complement strand
CCAACCAGCGAGAGACCACGATCGCATGGGATGCCGACACCGGGGAGCCCCTGGCTCCGGCCATCGTGTGGCAGGACACCCGCACGGCTGCGCTCGTCACCGAGCTGGGTGGCGACGGAGGACCCGACCGTTTCCGCAAGAAGACCGGCCTGCCGCTCGCCACCTACTTCTCCGGCCCGAAGATGCGGTGGATGCTCGACAACGTCGATGGCCTCCGAGCCAGAGCCGAGCACGGCGCCGCCCTGTTCGGCACCATGGATGCGTTTCTCCTGTGGAAACTGACCGGGCGACACGCCACCGACGTCACCAACGCCTCGCGAACGCTGCTGATGGATCTGGCGACGTTGGATTGGGACAAGGAGCTGCTCGATGCCATCGGTGTGCCCCGAGCGGCACTCCCGGAGATCGTGCCGTCGGTCGGCACCATCGGTCGGGCCGGCGGTGTCCTCGGTGGCGCAGCCATCACCGGCGTGCTCGGCGACCAGCAAAGCGCCATGTTCGGACAGGCAGCCCTGGAGACGGGTGACGCCAAGAACACCTACGGCACGGGCTGCTTTCTCCTGGTGAACACCGGTACGAGGGCGGTGCAATCCGAACACGGTCTGCTGACGACGGTCGCCTACCAGGTGGGGAACGGCAAACCGCGATACGCCCTGGAGGGCTCGGTGGCGATCGCCGGCGCCGGCGTGCAGTGGCTGCGGGACAACCTGAAGATGATCGACTCGGCGCCCCAGGTCGAGGAGCTGGCGTCGACGGTGGAGGACAACGGCGACGTCTTCTTCGTCCCGGCGTTCTCCGGTCTGTTCGCACCGCACTGGCGCGCAGACGCCCGGGGGGTCTTCGCCGGGCTCACCAGGTACTCCACCGCCGGTCACTTCGCCAGGGCTGTGCTCGAGGCGACTGCGTACCAGACCTCCGACGTCCTCGAAGCGATGAAACACGACGCCGGAGTGGAGCTGTCGGAGCTGCGAGTCGACGGTGGCATGGTCGGCAACGAGCTGCTCATGCAGTTCCAGGCCGACATCCTCGGTCTTCCGGTCGTGGTGCCGAGGATCACAGAGACGACCGTGCTCGGCGCAGCGTATGCCGCCGGTCTCGCCACCGGGTACTGGCCCAACCCGGACGCCATCCGCAACAAGTGGGCGGAATCGCACCGGTACGCCCCGGCGATGACCGACGCCACCCGGACGACGCTGCTCGCCGGCTGGAACAAGGCAGTCGAACGCAGTCTCGGATGGGTCGACGCAGAGCGGTCCGACGCCGGCGGCTAGGCCTCGGGACGGCGGCGAGTCGGCAGCGTCCCGAACATCACCTTGCAGCGCCGGTATCGGCGGGCGCTCTAAGGTTGCTAGTGGCCCATGAACCTGCCGAATCTGCTCGCTCTCGTTCGCATCGTGCTCACACCGGTGATCATGGCGTTCGTGCTCCTGGCGGACGAGGTGGGTCACGGCTACGGGATCGCCGCGGCGCTCTTCGTGGTTGCGGCGATCACCGATTTCGCCGATGGCTACCTGGCACGGCGCTGGCACATCACCACCACGCTGGGAGCCTTCCTCGACTCCGTGGCCGACAAGGTCCTCGTGACCGGAAGCCTGCTCGTGCTCATCGAGGTGGGGAGGATGTGGTCGTGGGCCGCCTTCATCATCATCGGGCGGGAACTGGCGGTGATGGGGTTGCGGGGCGTTGCCGCGCTCCAGGACCAGGCCAACGTGCCTCCCAGCGTGTGGGGCAAGATCAAGGCGCTCGTGCAGTTTCTCGCCATCGGGTTTGCCATCATCCGATTCGACACCTTGCTCGGGCCGTACTTCTTCGATCAATGGCTCGTGCTGGTGGCGGTTGCGGTGACCCTGCTGTCGGGTTGGGAGTACTTCAGCCGGTTCGGCGGATCCCTGCGGCGGTCACGCCGCTCGTCGCTGCTGTAGGTTGGCGCAGTGACCTCGAGCGATGATCTCATCCGCCAAGCTCGCCAAGGTGTGCAGCCCCTGGCGGCGATCCCGTCGCAGCACCGTGCCGTCGTCACGTGCATGGACACGCGCATCGATCCGCTTCGTGTGCTCGGGCTCCGCCTCGGCGATGCGCACATCCTGCGCAATGCCGGTGGGGTGGTGACCGGGGATGTCGTCCGCTCGCTCATTGTGTCCCAGCGTGCCCTGCAGACGAGGCGCATCGATGTGATGATGCACACCGGATGCGGGATGATCGGCCTCGACGAGGACGGGCTGCGCCGCACCATCGAAGCGGAAACAGGCAGTCGCCTCGCCAAGAGCTTGGGCGGGTTCGCCGATCTCGAGGCGGAGCTGCGTCGTGGGGTGGAGGTGCTCCGCCAAACGAGAGCGCTCGCCGACACCGCACACGTGCGGGGGCACATCCTCGACATCGACCGCGGGCGCACCCGGCTCGTCGTGTCGTGACCCGTCGCTACGGGCCCAATGTGCTCCGCCGCAATGATGTCGGCGATCTCGCCACAACAGTGATCCCACCAGAGCCATCCGCAGCTGGGATTGCTCTGGGGGGATCTTGGCGAGTGCTCCGATCCGGGCAGGAGCACGCGTTCTGTCGGCGGGTGCCTACGGAGCCGTCGGGAGCTTGCTCTCCACCGTCGTGAAGGCTGCGAGCAAGTCGGTTCCGATCGTTGTGATCACGACGATGGACACGACTGCGATGAGGGCGACCATGATGCCGTATTCGACCATCGTTGCGCCCTCCTCAGCTGCCAGACGAGAAACAAGCGCGTTCCAGATTCGGAGCATGACTGTCCTTTCTTTGGGGGTAGGGGGCGCTGCTGCGCAAACCATGCGTCGGGAAGCATGAAGCGGCGGGCCGGCCGCCGCACCATCAATTCGGATGAATCTCGGCTGGGTCGTGCGACCGGGTGCGGCCTGGAGGAGCTCCGGGAAGCGCCGGCGAAATGGGAGTTCTCGAGCAGGTGCGCTGATCGGCGTACGCCGACGGCGAGCAGCTGCACTGATCGCCGCCGCTGCAGGTTGAGTCTGCAGAGCCGGTAGCCTTCGCCGCCGTGGTTGCACCGCTCGCTCCGCTGCTCGAACGGTGGCCGAAGAACGTCCCGATCCCCGCCCCGGGTCGTCTCGTCGTGCCACCGGCGTTGCGCGCCGTCACTCTCGCAAGGCTGGCAACGCAGAACTCGGGCGCCGTGCTCGCCATCGTGGCGACCGAGCGCGAGGCAGAGGACCTCGTCGACGATCTCGGCCTGTTCCACGAAGGTGGTTTGCTGCTCCCGGCGTGGGGGACTCTTCCGTTCGAGCACATCTCTCCCAACGTTTCCACGATGGCGGTGCGGGCGCAGGCTCGTCACCGGCTTTCCTCCGACCAACCCGGTGTGGTCGTGATCGGGTCTGTGCGTGCGGCGAGCCAGCGCATCAGCGGCACGAGGATCACGCCGATCGAACTGACCACCGGGGCGACGCACGATCTCGAGCTGCTCGTGTCGGACCTGGTCGCTTCCGGCTATTCGAGAACCGATCGGGTCGAGGCGCGAGGCGAGTTTGCTGTCCGCGGCGGCATCGTCGACGTGTATCCCGCCCAGGGGGAAGAACCGAGCCGTATCGAGTGGTGGGGTGACGAGATAGCAGAGATTCGCCGTTTCTCGGTGGCGTCACAACGCTCGGACGCCGTGGCGACGCAGGTCGTCGCCTACCCCGCACGGGAGCTGCTGGCGGACGAGGACATCCGCCGTAGGGCCGAGAAGCTGGCGGAGATCGAACCGTGGGCGGCCGAGACCTGGGACCGCATCTCAGCAGGGATCACCTTCCCCGGGATGGAGTCGTGGCTGCCGTGGGTCAGTGAGGAGCAGACCATTCTGGAGGAGAGCCCGCGGTCCACCGTTGTGGTCTTCGACGAGCATCAGGCCCTGGCCCGCAACGAGGAGCTGCTCCAGGAAGAACGTGACCTGGCCGTGGCTCTGGCCGATACCTGGGGGCACGGGGCCCCCGAGTCGCACGACCACCCACCTCTCTACCTCGGTCTCGAGGAGCGCCTCTCCGCACATGAACATCTCGATGCTCCCGGTGCGGCGACCGGCCCCGGCGATGATGCGCTGGTGATCCGGGGGTTCGACGCCGTCCCGGGCAATGCCGAGTCGGTCGCGCAAGCCATCGATCGCTGGCGTCGCAAGGGCGTCGACATCGTCGTCGCCATGGATGGCGAGGCGGCGGCGGAGCGGGCGGCGCGGCTGCTCGGCGAAGAGGGCACCTATCTCCCTGCGATACAACAACTCGACACACCCCGTAGCGCCGTGCTGTCGATTGGCATCCACAAGGGATTCGTCGCCGAGTGGATGAAGGTGGGTGTCGTCGGAGAGCAAGAGGTGGCGGGGCGACGTCGCTCCCACCGCCGAGTCGGCAGGCGGCGTCGTACGGAGGACGCAGAGGCCTATCGCGACCTGCGCCCGGGCGACTATCTCGTACATCATCATCATGGCATCGGTCGCTTCGAAGGTCTGGTTCATCGGGAGATGGCCGGGGTGGAGCGGGACTACCTCCTCGTCGCATATCACGGGCACGACAAGCTGTACGTCCCCACCGATCAGCTCGCCTCGGTGCGCCGCTACACCGGTGGGGAGACGCCGCGTCTATCGCGCATGGGCGGCTCCGACTGGGCGACTACCAGGAGCAAGGTACGCAAAGCCGTTGCCGTCGTGGCCGAGGAGGTGGTCGATCTCCACCGGCAGCGGGCGGCCGTCTCCGGCCACGCCTACGACACCGACACCCCATGGCAGGCGGAGTTCGAGGGTGCTTTCCCGTTCGAAGAAACCGCCGATCAGCTCACCGCGATCGCCGAGATGAAGTCGGACATGGAGTCGGACCGCCCCATGGATCGGTTGATCTTCGGTGATGTCGGCTTCGGCAAGACCGAAGTGGCGATCCGGGGCGCATTCAAGGCGATCCAGTCCGGCAAGCAGGTGGCGATGCTCGTGCCGACGACTCTGCTGGCCCAGCAGCATTTCGCCAACTTCGAGGAGCGCTTCGCTCCGTACCCGATGCGAATCGAGATGCTGAGCCGCTTCCTCACGCCCGCCCAGCAGCGCGACGTGCTGACGGGTCTGGCCGGTGGTGAGGTCGATCTCGTCGTCGGGACGCACCGGCTACTGTCCGACGACGTCGTCTTCAAGGACCTGGGGCTGGTGATCGTCGATGAAGAGCAGCGGTTCGGCGTGGCCGCCAAGGATGCGCTCAAGCGGCTGCGTACCTCGATCGACGTGCTCACGCTGACCGCCACGCCGATTCCTCGCACGTTGGAGAT
>JBFISM010000185.1:0-5479 GCA_041608535.1 Acidimicrobiia bacterium | reverse complement strand
CGATGGTGCGCATCGACATGTCCGAATACATGGAGAAGCATTCGGTGAGCCGGCTCATCGGCGCACCCCCGGGATACGTCGGCTACGACGAGGGCGGCCAGCTCACCGAAGCGGTGCGGCGGCGCCCCTACTCGGTGGTGCTGCTCGACGAGGTGGAAAAGGCACATCCCGATGTGTTCAACACCCTCTTGCAGGTGCTCGACGACGGGCGGCTCACCGACGGGCAAGGACGCACCGTCGACTTCACCAACAGCTTGCTCATCATGACCTCGAACCTCGGCTCCGAGCTCATCGATCCCGACCTCCCGCACGAGGTGGTGACGGAGCGGGTGATGAGCGTGGTGCGCAGCCACTTCCGCCCCGAGTTCCTCAACCGGGTCGACGACGTCGTTGTGTTCGAGCGGCTCAGCAAGGAGGATCTGGCCCAGATCGTCCATATCCAGTTCGACCAGCTGCGCCGGCGACTTGCTGCCCGCGGTGTCGAACTCGAGCTGTCCGAAGGGGCCGCCGCATGGCTCGCCGAGCGGGGCTACGACCCCACGTATGGCGCCCGGCCGCTGAAGCGTTTGCTGCAAAAGGCAGTAGCCGATCCTCTCGCTTTGGCGCTGCTGGATGGTCGCTTCGAGTCCGGGGACGCGGTGCGCGTGGAAGTCAAGGGCGAGGAACTGCACTTCGTGTAGCAGAGCGGATCGACACAACGAAGACGCCGCCGGCATCACCCCCCGAAACGGGTGCCAGCGGCGTCTGGTGGGTCTTTCTGAGCCCCCTCACGAAGTACCCAGTTGCACCGTACGCACCACGGTGGGAAGGCTCCATGAGGCGTCAGGCTCAAGTTCAGGTGCGGGCTGGGTCGGTGGTCCCAGACAGCGTCGCTCGCTCGGCCTCGTTCTCGGTCGCTCGACCCATACGTGAGTCCACGACGATCGCGCACGAGACCGGCGAGTGGGCGTCTGCGGGGTTTGGTAGCTTGTCCCGGCACGGAGGAGGGAGACCCTGGAGCCAGCCGCAACCGGCCGAGCGCTGCGTGACGCCGCGGCAGCAGCGATAGCTGCCGTGGATCCGGCGAAGGCGGTGCGGGAATGGCTGGTGTCCCACCCGCTCCCCGATGCGGACCACATAGTGGTAGTCGCCTTCGGTAAGGCATCGGCAGCCATGGCCGGCGCCGCAGCCGAAGGTCTGGATCGTCGCATCAGTTCCGGCTTGGTGGTGAGTAGCCACGCCGCAGCGGTGCCACGGGGCTGGGAGCTCATCGTCGCCGGTCATCCCGTGCCAAACGAAGGATCGGTGCGCGCCGGCGAGCGGGCGCTACAGCTCGTTCGGGAAGCCGGCGGCATCGTGCTGTTCCTCGTCTCCGGCGGCGGCTCGGCGCTCCTCGAATCGCCGGCTCCCGGCCTCACCCTCGACGACCTGGCTGCGGTCACCGCAGTTCTCCTCCGCAGCGGGGCGCCCATCGAGGACGTGAACACCGTGCGCACTCACCTCTCTGCTATCAAGGGAGGGCGGCTTGCCGCAGCCGTGCCTGGCAGCCATCTCACGCTGGCCCTCTCCGATGTGGTTGGGTCGCCGCCGCATGCCATAGCCTCGGGTCCGACGGTGGCGGCGGTCTCCGCTCCCGCCGACGCCATCGCGGTGTTGCGGCGGTGGAACGTCACGAAGCTGGCGCCGCCGGCGGTGCTGTCGCTCCTGGAGAATGCCGAGCCCCCGGTGGTGTCGGCCGCCGGCGATTTCCACGTGATCGGCGACGGTGCGCTGGCGGCGGCTGCTGCGGCCGCCCATCTGGAAGATGCGGGCTACGCCGCGGTGGTGCACTCAACCGCGATGACCGGTGAAGCCGCCGTCACGGTGCGGCGGGCCCACGAGATGGTGGCTCCCGGCACCGTTGGCGTGTTCGCCGGGGAGACGACGGTGACCGTGACCGGCGACGGCCTGGGAGGGCGCAACCAGGAGGCAGCGCTGGCGGTGATACCCGTCCTGGCGGGGAGTGGCGACGTCGTGTTGACCATCGGCACCGACGGGGTCGACGGACCGACCGACGCGGCGGGGGCGGTCGTCGACGGGACGGCGCAGAGCCTGGCGATCGCAGCCGGCGTCGACGTAGAAGACGCGCTGACACGTCACGACTCGTACCGCGCCCTCGATGCGATCGGGGCCCTGCTCCGAACCGGTCCGACCGGTACCAACGTCGGCGACCTGTGGCTGATCGCGCGACGGCGATGACGTCAGCGCCTCAGTTCTGCGACCACGACACCCACACGCCCTCTGCGATGAGATCGATCTCACCGGTGGCGATGTCCACCACCCACACGCCCCGTTCGTCGTCGATGGCGCCGGGGAATGAGTAGGCGGTGGCGTCGGGCGCCCACAGCGACATACTGCGCGAGTACTGCTCGAAGAACGGGATGAACTGGCCGAGCCATTGCCGGAACGGAGCAAACTCGGGACCCGGCGTCACCGCACCGTCCTCCCAGACCTGCCACTGGAGCACGCCGGCCGTTGCGGTGGAAGTGAGGAAGAGCAGCCGTTCGCCGTACGGGCTCCAGAAGAATGCGGCGACGGGCGAGTCGTGCACGCTCTCCACATCACCGGTGGACAGGTTCACGACCGCCAGCTCGTTGGCGGGCAGCGCTTCGGCGATCTGCAGCGCCGCCTCGACGGCATCCCCGGTGTCGGTGAGCATCTGGATGGCGAGCAGCCGCTGCGATGAAGATTCCAGCTCGAAGAGCGCGTTGCCCTCGAGCGCAAGCACTGTCTGCACCGACCCATCCCCTGAGACGAATACCAGTTCCTGCGTTGAGTCCCGGGTGATCGGTGCCAGCACACCGTCGCTGAGCCACTGTGGCGCCGAGAACAGCCCGGGTTCGGGACCGATGTCCTCGTACCCGTCCGCGGTGAGTAGATCCAGCCGGTTCGTGCCGACATGAGCCACGAGATCTCGTCCCTCGGGGCTCCAGTCGAAGTAGTAGGGGGCGCCGGTGTCGGTGAACTCCACCATGGGCGCAGGACCGGTGGTGTCGAACACCTCGAACTCGAGCCCGATGGGGCCGTTGCGCAACGACGCCAAACGCGTGCCGTCGTGCGACCAGTAGAGGTAGAACGGATTCGTCGTCAGGTCGGTGACCTCGCGCGAGCTTCCATCACCGGCGGCGATGACGAGTGCCGGTGTGGGTGCCACCAGCGAGTAGCCGATCCGATCCCCGACCGGGTCGAAGATCGGCTGGAAGGGAATCTCGCCGGCCTCGCTGTGAACGAGGACGTTGTTGCCGCTGCGGTCCATGGACACCACCTCGCCGTCGAGCGAGACGATGACCAGCCGATCCACCGTCGGCGATGGCGCCGCAGGCGCCTCTCGAGGCGCGACCGTGGTGGCCGGTACTGCGGTCGTCGTCGGTGCCGGTGCCGTCGTCGAGGTGGTGGTCGGTTCGGCGCCGTCTCCGCTGCAGGCGCCGGCCACGAGGAGCACCGCAACGAGTGTCGCCGGCCATCGCCGCAGGTGCCGGAAGCGGATGATGCGAGACACCCTCCGAGCATAGGTGGGGGCATCGGCCAACCCCGGGGCCGCCTACTCTCCCCAGTCGTCGTGAGGTCCCAAGAGCTGCTGCACCCCCTGTGTGCCGGTTTCGCCTCCGGGCTCGATCGCCCCGATGTTGTCGTCCTGTTGCATGGATGGACGGGATCGCCGGCGCACTTTCGCCCGATGGCCGATCGGCTCGTCGCCGCCGGGCACGGTGTCGTTGTCCCTCTGCTTGCCGGTCATGGAACGAGGGTGGAAGACATGGTCGACACCGGCTGGCGTGACTGGGTGGCGTCGGCGGTGGAAGCTGCCAGCGCCGCGCAGCAGCACGGTGCCCGGATCCACCTCGCGGGTCTGTCGATGGGCGGTCTCATCGCACTGCTGCTGGCGAACCCCTTTGGCGCGGTCTCGGTGACGACGATCAACTCGCCCATCTACGTATACAACCGCCGGCTTCGTTTCTCGTTCTTGTTGCGCGGCTCGAAGCGCATCGACCCGTACCCACCCGACGAGTGGCCGGAGGGTTTCGCCACCGAGTATGCCCACCAGTACGACTCGAGGCCGGTCGGGACAGGAGCGGAGCTGCACGATCTCGTCCGAGCGGTGAAACACCACCTCCCCCGAGTGTCGGCGCCGGCGCTGGTGGTCCAGTCGCGCACCGATGAGACCGTCCGCCCCGAGAGCGGTACCTACATCTACGACCGTCTCGGATCTGTGACCAAGCGCATGCTGTGGCTGCAACAGTCGCGCCACGTTGCCACACTCGACACAGAACGAGAGGTCATCGTGGCTGCGCTGCTGGACCACATCGCTGCTTCGGTCCGCATCGACGCAGGGCGCGATGATTGAGCGGCCGATACGATGAGCCAGATGCGCCGGTGGCGAGAAGCGCACCCGCGGCCGGACATCGAGACGAAAGGAACGGAGCCCCCGTGACCGACACCCCGCAAGCCCTCGAGAACCTGCTCAGTGAAGAGAGGGTGTTTCCCCCCAGCGACGAGTTCGTCGCCGCCGCCAACGCCACCGCCGACATCTACGACCGGGCCGAGGCGGATTGGCAGGGCTTCTGGCGTGATCAAGCACTGGAACGCATCACCTGGTTTCGCGAGCCAACGGTCACCCTCGACGACTCGAACCCTCCGTTCTACAAGTGGTTCACCGACGGCGAGCTGAACCTGTCGTACAACTGCCTCGACCGCCACCTCGACAGCCAGGGTGACAAGATCGCCTACCACTGGATCGGCGAACCGGGCGACACCCGGACGATCACCTACCGCGACCTGTACGAAGAGGTGTGCCGGTTCGCCAACGGACTGAAGTCGTTGGGTGTGGGGAGGGGTGACCGGGTGGCCATCTACATGGGGATGATTCCGGAGCTGCCGGTTGCGATGCTTGCGTGCGCCAGGATCGGCGCCATCCACTCGGTCGTTTTCGGTGGGTTTTCCTCGGATGCGCTCGCCGACCGCATCGACGACGCTTCGGCCAAGTTGCTCATCACGCAGGACGGGGCGTGGCGGCGGGGGAGCATCGTGCCCCTGAAGAGCGCCGCCGACGCCGCCGTTGCTCGTACCAGCACCATCGAGCATGCGGTGGTCGTGCGCCGCACCGAAAGCGACATCACGATGGAGGAGGGCCGGGACCACTGGTATCACGATGTCGTCGACGGTCAGTCCACCGAGTCCGAGCCCGAGGTGATGAACGCCGAGGACCCGCTCTACATCCTCTACACGTCCGGAACCACCGGCCGCCCCAAGGGCATCGTGCACACCCAAGGCGGCTATCTCACCGGGACGACGACGACCCACCACTACGTCTTCGACATCAAGCCCGACGACATCTACTGGTGCGCCGCCGATATCGGCTGGGTCACGGGGCACTCCTACATCGTCTACGGACCGCTGGCGAACGGGGTGACCGGGGTGATGTACGAAGGTGCACCCAACCATCCAGACTTCGACCGGCTGTGGT
>JBFISM010000184.1:0-5515 GCA_041608535.1 Acidimicrobiia bacterium | reverse complement strand
CCGCTTGGGAGATGCCGATGCGCGGGGTGCGCTCCACACTGACGACCTCGTGAACGGCTTCGAGAAGGCGGACCGGTCCGGTGGTCAACGACGCCCCGTCATGACCGCCGTGCACCCCGAGCGCCTGCGCCAGCTTCCCGGGTCCGTCGGTGAGGTGATCCGTCCGCCGTCGCCGCATGGCGGCGATGCGCTCTCCGCGGGTGATCATCCCGCCACGGAGCAGAACCGCCGCGGGATCGTCGGGTGGCCCGGTCACGACGTTCATGCACCAGTGGATCCCATAGCTGCGGTAGACATACAACCGTCCCGGTGGCCCGAACATCGTGGCGTTCCGTGGCGTCTTTCCCCGAAAGGCATGGCTGGCCGGATCGTTGGGCCCGTTGTAGGCCTCGACCTCGGTGAGTGCCACCTCGGTGATGTTGTCGTCGAATTGCGTGCGCAGCCGCATCCCGAGCAGTGCCATCGCCGCATCGAACACGCTGCCTGTGTGGAGTGCCGGCGGGAGGCTGGTCCCCACGCGCCTCAACCGCGTCCCTTGGGCAGCTCGACCAGTTGCAGGAGCAGTGCCTTGAAGGCATGCATCCGGTTCTCCGCCTGATCGAACACTCGCGAGCGCTCGTGTTCCATCACGCCGGCTGTCACCTCCTCACCGCGGTGTGCCGGAAGGCAGTGGAGGAAGATGGCGTCGTCTCCGGCAAGGGCGAAAGCAGCCTCATCGACCTGGAATCCTGCGAACCGGGCATTGCGCTCGGCCACTTCGGCTTCTTGACCCATCGAGGCCCACACGTCGGTGTACACGACATCGGTGCCCTCGATCGCCTCCTTGGGATCTCCGTAGACCGCGATGGAACCGCCGGTCTCGCCTGCGATCCGGGTGGCCTCCACCTGGACGTCGTCCGCTGGGCCGTAGCCGGCCGGAGACGCCACCCGAACATGCATGGCCGCCATCGCCCCGGCCAGCATCAGCGAGTGGCACACGTTGTTGCCGTCGCCGACGTAGGTGAGGGTGGCCCCGGCAAGTGGTCGATGCTCGGCAACGGTCTGCAGATCGGCGAGCGCCTGGCACGGGTGGCTTCGATCCGACAGCAGGTTGATCACGGGTGCTGTGGCGTGCGCTGCCATCGTCTCGAGATGCCGGTGATCGAACACGCGAAGGGCCAACACATCGAGGTAGCGGTTGAGAACTCGGGCGACGTCCTCGACCGCCTCTCGCTCGCCGAGCCCGATCTCGTCCGCCTTCAACACGTAGGCATGACATCCGAGTTGGTTTGCTGCGACCTCGCACGAGACTCGGGTTCGCAGCGACGGCTTCTCGAAAAAGAGACCGAGGTGGGTGCCCGCGAGCAGTCCACGGCTCTCTCTGTCGTACCGCTTCACCGCAGCGGCCCGCTGCAGCACCTCGGCCAGCCCACCGACACCAAGGTCGGTGACCTCGAGGAAGTCACCCATCACACCTCTCCTCTCACGGCGCCGCCCGTTGCTGCGGCCACACGGTCGGCGATGCGCTTGCGAACCTCTCGTGCCTCCTCATCCGTCAGCGTTCGATCGTGGGCCCGTAACGTCACGTTGACGGCGATGGACTTGCGACCGGCGGCGAGGGGCGGTCCTGTGAAGACGTCGAAGATCGTCACGGTCTCGAGTGGATCCGCCCCGGCGTCGTCTATTGCCGCGAGCACGTCCGCCGCGGGGACGGCCGCATCCAACTCGAACGCCAGATCGAACACCGCGGGCGGGAAGTTGCTCGGGGCCGAGAGCTGGAACGGCGCCCGGTCCATGGTGAGTACGTCTGTCTCGATCTCACCGGCAATCACCCGACCGGTCAGACCGAATGCTGCGGCAACCCGGGGGTGGATCTCACCAACCACACCGACCGCTGTGCCGGCGACGAGCACTTCGGCAGCGCGACCGGGATGGAACTCGGGTGTCGCTGCAGGTCGCCGCAACCGCTCGTTGATCCCGAGATCGGTGGCAATCACCTCCCACAGCCCTGTGGCATCACGTACGTCGACCTCCCGGCCACCGCCCTCCCAATCGACACCGACTCGGCCCGTGCGGATGAACCCGAGGTGGGTCGGCTGCTCGGGCAGCTTGCCGGCGCCCGGCAGGAACACCCGGCCCGTCTCGAAGAGCGCCACGTCGAGCACCCGCCGGCTCACGTTGAGTGCGGCTGCCTTGAGCAGACCAGGGAGGAGCGTCGTACGCATGACGCCTTCTTCGTCTCGCAGTGGGTTGGTCACTGCGATGGTGGCCCGTCGGGCATCGGTCTCGGGAAGCCCCAGGCCGTCCATGTCGGCGCCCCCGATGAACGAGAACGTCACCACCTCGTGGTAACCGGCGCCAACCATGACGGAACGTAGCCGCCGCATCCGTCGTAGCGGTGCTGGGATCCCGCCGCCCTGCCCGGTCGCGACATGGGTGGGAATCGAATCGTATCCATGGAGCCGCCCCACCTCCTCGACGAGGTCGATGCTGCGTCGTACGTCGGGGCGCCGCGTGGGGATGGTCACGAGGAGTGGGTCCTCCCCGGCCACGGCGAAGCCGAGCCGTTCCAGCAAGCTCGTCACCTCGGCGGCGTCGAGCTCGATTCCCAAGTGGCGGGGCACTTCGGCGATTGGAAATGGGATCTCGAGTGGCTCGATGACCGCGGGGTATGCGTCGACGGGCCCGGCCATCGCCCGTCCACCTGCAATCTGCACGAGCAGCTGGGCTACACGATCGGCGGCGAGTGCACAGAAGCTCGGGTCCATGCCGCGCTCGAACCGGGCCGAAGCCTCGGACCGCAGACCCAGTCGCTTCGAGGTGAGCAGGATGCTCGGCGGATCCCAGTAGGCCGCCTCGATGAGCAATCGCGTGGTGTCGTCGTGGACCTCCGTCTCGAGACCACCCATGATCCCGGCCAGAGCGACCGGCTCGGTGGCGTCCGCGACCACGATGTCTCCGGGCAGCAGATCCCGGTCCTGGCCGTCGAGCGTCACCACCGTCTCCCCGGCATCGGCCCGGCGCACGATCACCGTGTCACCGAGCCGATCGAGGTCGAAGGCATGTGTCGGATGCCCCAACTCGATCATGGCGTAGTTGCTGGCGTCGACGACGTTGCTGATCGGGCGGACCCCGGCGGCCGCCAACCTGCGGCGCATCCACAGCGGGGACGGCCCCACCTCGATCCCCCGTACCTCTCGACCCGCAAATCGCGGGCAAGCCTCGGCGTCGAGGATCGTCACGGTTGCAGTCGTCTCCGGATGATGTTCCTCGAGCTCTATTGCCGGGGTTCGCAAGGGCACGTCGTACAGCGCAGCGAGGTCGCGGGCCAGGCCGAGCACAGACATGGCGTCGGGCCGGTTCGGTGTGATGGCTACGTCGTAGATGACGTCGCCCTCCGGCAAGAGCACCGTGAGGCTCTGTCCAACCCGGTCGATGGCCTCGGGAAACTCGTCGTCGAGCACCATGATCCCCGCGGATTCCTCGCCGAGTTGCAACTCCTGCTCCGAGCAGATCATCCCGTTGGAGACAACGCCGCGGATGGTGCGTCTGGTGATCTCGAAGTCGCCACCGAGCACCGCACCCGGGACTGCAACCGGGACGACGGCGCCGGCCTCGAAGTTCCACGCCCCGCAGATGATCTCGGACTCTTCGTCCCCGATGTCCACTCGGCACAGTCGGACTTTGTCGGCGTTGGGATGTGACCCCACCTCGAGCACCCTGCCGATCACCACGCCGGTGAACGGATATTCAATCGGGGTCATCTGTTCGACCTCGTGTCCGAGGCTCTCCAACGCATCGGCGATCTCCTGCGAATCGCGGCCCGTCAAATCGACGAAGTCGCTGAGCCAGTCGAGCGTGAACTTCATCGGAATTGCCTCAAGACCCGCACGTCGGGCTCGAGGAGCAAACGCAGGTTGTCAACCCCATGCCGCACCATCGCCATTCTGTCGGCACCCATACCGAAAGCGAAGCCGGTCACGATGTCCGGGTCATACCCGACGTGCTCGAACACAGCCGGGTTCACCATGCCGCATCCCAGCAGCTCGAGCCAGCGGTCGTTGGTCCACACCAGCATCTGCGCCGAGGGCTCGGTGAACGGGAAGTAGTCGGGGAGGAACTTGACCTTGGTGGCGGGTCCGAAGAACTCCTTGGCGAAGTAGAACAACGTGCCTTTGAGATCGGCGAACGTGACACCTTCGGCGACGGCGAGTCCCTCCATCTGGTGGAAGACGGGTGAGTGGGTTGCATCGAGCGGATCCCGACGGAACACCCTGCCGGGGACGACGACATGCACCGGCGGATCGTGCTCCTCCATGTAGCGCGCCTGCATCGGGGAGGTGTGGGTGCGCAGCAGGATCTCCTCGGCTCGATCGCCGTACTCCAGATACAACGTGTCGGTCTCGAGTCGGGCGGGATGGGTCGGCGGCATGTTCAGAGCGGTGAAGTTGTAGAACTCCGTTTCCGCCTCCGGCCCGTCGGCGACTGCGTAACCGATGGAGACGAAGATGTCGATCATCTCGTCCATCACCTGGTTGATGGCGTGAAACGAGCCTCGCTCCGGACGGCGACCGGGGAGGCTGACGTCGGTTGCGTCCCGACGCAAAGTGGCCAGCTCCGCGTGCGCGGCGAGCTCGGTACGTCGTTCTTCGAGCTGTACGGTGACGGCATCGGCGACAGCAGAGATGGTCTTGCCGGCAGCGGGACGTTGGTCGGCCGGCAGATCACCGAGCCCACGACGGGCGCGAGCAATTGCCGAATCGCGACCGATCAATCGTTCTCTGAGTGCCGTCAGCTCCTCGAGCGTGCCGGCCGCCGCGATCTCCTCGCCGGCGCTCTGGCCGACGGCGATCACCTCAGACAGGTCCAAGTGGGGTTCGCTCATTGTTCGATCATGGCTCATGGGAGTGTCGGTGCTTCCATAAAAAGAGCCCGAAGCTCGGCTTCGGGCAGTGCGGAGTCGGAGTGGCGATCAGATGCGCAAGCGCCGACGGTCCTCTGCCCGGCGTGTAAATGCGTACAACTGGCGGCGTCCTGCCAACCGATCCATGGCAGCAGTGTATCGCACGGGCTTCGGGTGGTGCGGCGTTCACGGTCGTCATTGCGTCGGCGTGCGCAGCAGATAGAGCAAGATCCCGGCGGCCACCGCAGCATTGAGACTGTCAATGGCTCCTGGCATCGGGATGCTGAGCCGGTGATCGGCCCGGGCCTGCACGGTGTCGGGAAGTCCGTGAGCTTCGTTGCCGATGATGAGCGCACGTGCTGCACCGGCCAGTGACTCGGGGGCGATGCCGCCCGCGGGCACGGCGACACAGAGCTCCAAACCGGCAGCCGCAAGCTGATCGAGTGCATCTTCGGCCCGGAGCGGGATGACGTTGGTGTGGAACTGGGCCGCTGCTCCGGCCCGGATCGTCTTGGGGGCCCAGGGATCAGCCGATCCCTCGACCACGGCCACGGCGAACCCGAAGGCAGCCGCACTGCGGATGATGGCGCCAACGTTCCCGGGGTCGCCCACCCCCCACAGGACGACGGTCGG
>JBFISM010000183.1:0-5529 GCA_041608535.1 Acidimicrobiia bacterium | reverse complement strand
GGCTCGGGCGCCGCCGCCGAGATGAGCCAGATCGCCGCACTGGTCGAGAACCCGACGATGTAGCCGCGAACCAGGGGACGGGTCTCCCGGACATGGCGATAGGCACGCACGTACATGAGCACGATTGCGGTCTGAGCGAGCGAATAGGCCAGGGCGAAGGCAACGGTGGAGTCGGTGTCGCCGGTGAGGCTGGTGGCGAGCAACACGATGGCGACCATCTGCAGCACGGACAGCAGACGCTGACCCAGATCGTCGGTGTCGTAGCGATCGGCGTAGAAGGTGTAGCTGGCCCAGGCCCACCACACAGCTACGAACAAGCCGGCGTAGGACAGGAAACCGGTGAGAGTCGAGTCCCCGAGCAGCCGCTGCCCCAGCTGTGCCACGGCGACGACGAAGGCGAGGTCGTAGAACAGCTCAAACCAAGAAGCCTTGCGCTCCTCACCGATGCGGTGGGTGCGCAGCGTCGGTGGTTTGATGAAACTGCGACTCACCCTCGAAACATAGTAGAGGGCCGCTCCGCTCGGTCGCAGCCGGACCGTGCGATTGGATGGACGGACCGTCTGGGTCGGGCAAGCGCCGAGGCGGGTTTGTGTCACACCCGTGGCGTAGGTTGGTGTCTGTGACCAGCCGGCTCGACATCTCCCAGATCCAACCGCTCGGCGCATACGCCGCCAAGCGATGCCCGGTTCGAGTGCAGCTCGACGTGTTGCGACCCTGTGAACCGGCGGAGCCGCCACCGTTCCAGAGGTTTCAGTTCGACGCAGGAGGCGCGTTCGAGTCGGCGATCGTCGACAGCCTGACGACCGATGCAGATGGGAATTGGGTGGTCGTCGCTGCCGCCGCCGATCGATCGGAGCGAGAGCGCATCACGCTCGAAGCCATGGAGGCTGAGACCCCGGTGATCATCGGTGGCCGGTTGCCGCCGGACGCAACGGGACGGCGGGTCGGCGAGCCGGACCTGCTCGTGTGGCACGACGCCGGCTACGTCCCTATCGACATCAAACACCACTCGACGCTCAACGAGGACGACGAGGGTCTGGTTCGGTGCTCACCGCTGCACGAACCGTTCCCGGCAGCGGCCGTCGGCCACAGCGGAAGCCGACGCAATCACCGGGGCGATGCGCTCCAGCTTGCGCACTACGTTGCCATGCTGCGGGCCGCCGAAGCAGCTTCGGCCGCTCCCCTGGGCGGCATCGTGGGTCGCGAGGGGGTGGTGGTCTGGTACGACCTCACCGAGCCGCTGTGGATCACGCCCGCCAAGTCCGATGGGCGACGGCGCAAGCTGCGCAGCACCTTCGAGGTGTACGACTTCGAGTTCGGCTTTCGCTGCGACATCGCCGCCACCGCGGTCGCCCATCTCGAGGACCGGGCGGTGGCACTGCTCGTCGAACCGATGCGGTCTGCGGAGTGCTCCGGATGTCCGTGGCGAGTGCACTGCGATCCGATCGTCGAGGCCCCACCGGGTGACACCAGCCTCCTGCCCAAGGTCCGCTATGCGGGCTGGCGTGCGCTACGCGACATTGGCATCCGCGACCGTCGGCAGGTCACGAGTCTGGACCTCACCACGGCTCTGCTCATAGCCGAGGACATCCCGGTCGCCGAGTGGCTGGCCGCGGCAGAATCGGCCCCGCCGCAGACGGAGATCGCCGAGCTCCGCAGCCGCAGCCCCAAACAGATCGCAGCGCTCGAGACGCTCGGGTTCGCAACGGCCGCAGACATCGTCGCACGTCTCGACCCGGTCACGGCCCGGCTCTCCGGAAGATGGGTGCCCGAGGCCATCATTGCCGCCCACGCGATCTCAGGAAGCGCTCCGGTGTATCGCCGGCCTGGGGTCACCGCCGTGGAGGTGCCGCGATGCGACATCGAGATCGACATCGACATGGAGAACACGTTCGATGGTGTCTACATGTGGGGGGCGCTGGTGACCGATCGTGTGCGCAGCGGCGCTGTGGCATCTGGGTACCGATCGTTCCACACGTGGCAGGCGATGACCGCTGCGACCGAACGTGCGGTATTCGACGAATTCTGGTCGTGGTTGCAGGCCAGCCTGGCAACGTGCCGTCGAAGAGGCCTGACGGTTCGGTGCTTCGTGTGGCACGAGCCGGCCGAGAACGCCCAGTTGCGGCGCGTCACTCGGGGAGATGCAGAGCTGCGCGACGCCGTGGAGGCCCTGATCCAGAGCGAGCTGTGGGTGGATCTGCGCAGGGTCTTCCTCACCCAACTGACGACCGGTGAGGGGACCGGTCTCAAGGCGATCGCCCCGCTGGCCGGGTTTGCGTGGGATGTCGAGGATCCCGGCGGAGCGATGTCCATGGTCTATCACGGTATAGCCACCGCAGACGAATCCGACGAGGCGCTGCGTTATCGAAAGTGGCTCGTGGAGTACAACCGAGGTGATGTCATGGCGACCGCGCAGGTTCGCAACTGGATGACGACCACCGAGTTTCCTGCTCTCGACGCGCTGAGCTGAGTAAGATTGTCACGTCACTCCGTTGCGGCGTAAATGCAGAATTCGTTGCCCTCGGGATCGGCCATGATCGACCACTGCGGGTAACCAGGCACGTTCTGCTCTCCGATCTTGCGACCACCGAGGCTTTCGATTCGGGTCTCGAAGGCGGACCGATCGGCCACCCGAACATCGAGATGGAGCCGGTTCTTCGCAGACCGGGGCTCATCGACCAGCTGGAATGCGAGATGAGGTCCACCATCGCTGAGCTTGGACAGATACACGTAGGTGTCGTCCCTATGAACCACGTCGATGCCGAGCAGCTCCGTCCAAAAAGCCACGGCTCGATCGAGGTCGTTGGTGTCGTGCATCACCGCAGTGACTCGCCCGGTGGGTTGGCTCATGCGAAGTCCTGGGGCCGCTTGGAGAACAAGCGCCTTACCATCGGCTCGAAATGCTCGAGCGGGAACGTGTCATAGTCCGGGTCGAATGAGACTTGGTCGTAGCTGTCGCACCAATCGGCGGCGTCCTGGAAAAAGGGATGGTCCCGATACCGATCCCGAGCGTTGGGATCTTCACCGTAGTGGTGGGCGTAATAGAGCTGCTGGAAGATACCGTGGTGTTTGATGATCCAGTATGTCCGTTCCGTCACGAACGGTCGCAGCATCGCCGCCGCCACCTCGCTGTGATTCGCCGGAGCCAGCACGTCGCCGATGTCGTGAAGCAGCGTGGCCACGACCATCTCTTCTGGTTCGCCGGCTCGCTCGGCTCGGGTTGCAGCCTGGAGGCTGTGTCCGAGACGGCTTATCTGATACCCGGTGTGCTCGTCCATTGACCGCAACCATCCGAGCACCCGGTCGGCGAAACGCTCGCGCTCTCGAGCCTCGTACTCGGCCAGCAACGCGTAGTCCTCGGCGCTCCCTTGGTCCATCCGGGTGAAGCCCACGGTGTCCATGCGACCACTCAACTCGAGCGACGGGGACTGGCGCCATCTCGGACCGTGGCCGGTACGAGACCGTTTGGACCCGGCGTACCGCAGGCGCGGCGCTGCCGATCCTCCTTGCTGACATGATGCGGCGTCTGGTCCATGGCCGGAGTGTATCGGGAGCTGCAGCGGCGGGCCCATTCTGCCCGCTGGAGCTATCCACAGCTTGTCCACAGGCACGCTGGCGACGGCCGATCGACCAGGCACAACGCTCCGCAGGACTCCACAAAACTCCCGCTGGGAGGGTATTTAGGTCGCTCGACCCAATTTGAGCAACGTGCAAAAAAAGCCCTTGCGCACTGTGGATAAAGCACTACTTTTGTACTCGGGTTAATGGGGGAAATCGTAAGGACCGCAAGGTCAACGATCCATGACCGGAGAAAACAAGTGGTGGACCAGACCAGGACCCGAGTTGCCGCAGGCAACCACGGCGCGCCTCTTGACCGCATTCGGCGGCCAGGCTCGACGCTTCGTTTGGTGGTTCCCCGTTCACCCCATCGACGCCCATATTTCAAGGACGACGAGGTCGTCTACCTCCCGATTCACTCGCCCTGGCTCAACAGCGCAACATCCGAGCCTCATGGTCAGACATCGTTCAACGGTGTCGCTCCCAATCCCCCACCAGACCTGGGCTCGGACCGTGGAGCGCCCGTTGAGCCAGGGCGCCGCGCCACATTCCGACGGGGCCTAGCTTGGTTGTCGGCTCTCTCCTCCCCAGCGACGGCAACCAACTAGAGCGGTGTGGGAGCCTGTCCCCCGGTTCCCACACCGCTCCCCTCCTCTGGCAGATGCCCGACTCCTGACGGCTTCGTTGGCTACCAGCGTCAGTTGTAGAAGCGCCTGCCACCGAACCTGACTTGGAGATCGTCGTCGAGGCGATTGGCAGTCGCCGCCACCAGCCCGGCCGTCAGGATCAGTTCGGCTTTGCCCAGTGACTCCCCGAGCAGGGTGTGCCGAAAGATGAGGTGACCCGTGGAACCGACACCGTTGTGACCGACAAGGGCGAGGTGCCCGAAAAGGTACACACCCGACTTGTATCCGACGTACTCGAGCAACTCTCGCGTCACCGGCACGTCGACGAGCACCGGCGACTCGAGCACCACGATGACGTGTGAGCCCTGCAGCGCGTCTTTCACCGAGACGAACAGCGCCGTCGAACCAAAACGCGGCACGAACAACCGACCGTCATCGCGCTCCTCCACCCCTTTGAAGCGCTCCGACAGCCACAGCTCGACGGTGATCTTGAGCTGGCTCGCATCGATGGCTGGCCCTTGCTCCGACATGGCTCCCAGCCTAGAGCTGCTCCCCAGCCCGGCCCGACCGGGAGACGCGGCGGTGGCGAATCTATGTATTGACATTCATCTATATCCATGAGAGGGTGCGCGCGTATCGACCGTCGTCGATACAAAGGAGAACCCATGTACCGCCGTCTCAGTGCCAATACCGCAGCACTCATGCACACGTCGCCCACCCCCTTGCCGGCGGTGCGGCGTGGCGGGAGCATCGATCGGTCGTCGTGTGAATGGCGCGATGCCGTGGGCCCGGGTTTCGCCACTGGAGTGAGCGAATCGGTGGTCGGCATGGTCGCCGCCTCGACACGCCATCGCTACCACTGCGCCTGACCGCCGCCCTCCCGAGGCGTCCCGCCCTCCCGAAACCGCGCTGATTCCGTCGACCTGACGGACATGTGGTCGCGTCTCGTCGGTTCCGGCCGATGCCGGCGCAAACCGACCCGGCGGTGGAGGGTCATGTCGTCGAGATTCGTATCCGGAAGCGCTCTCGTGCATCCAACCTCTGCAAGGCCAGAGGAGTCACCGCTCCGATGTCACAGAGAGTCGAGAATGCCCGTTCCGAGCACGCTCCCGTGGATACACTCTCCCGGCGTGGGAGAACCGTCCATTGGAGAGCTGTTTCTGGCGCTCTGCCAGGGAGATCGTGCGTCTGCCGCTTCGCTCTACGAGCAGCTGACGCCGATGCTCCTCGCCGTAGCGAGGCGGAATGGTGTCCCGCAGGACGCACTCGGCGACATCGCGGGCAATACGTGGCTCGCGCTGTTGGACAACTGCGACAAGATCCGCGACCCGGAAGCCGTAGCCGG
>JBFISM010000182.1:0-5543 GCA_041608535.1 Acidimicrobiia bacterium | reverse complement strand
GCGCATCTGAACACGAGAAAACAACACCGTGAACATCTGCGGAACAATGGTCCGTCGCATCTCCCCGGCCGGGCACGCAGCCCGACAGTGGCGACGTCGAGCGGTGCTCACTCCATTCGTCGCACGACCAGCCGCCGCGGGGTCAATCGTCCCGATCGCTCATCTCGACGAATTCGTCCTTGGGCACTGCAGCTCGTGCGATGCGCCGCGTGTAGTAGTAGACACGCCGCAGGTTGGCGATGATGTCCGTCTCCAGCCGGTACAGCGCAACACGCTCGGATGCTCCGGCGGTCAGCTGCTCCGCCTGGAGTGCAGTCGTGGTGCGCTCCAGTTTCTTCACATGCTGTTTCATGTCAACGGCTTCCCTCGCAGAATCAGCGTCCATCTCGGCCAGTGCCGTCACCGCCAGCTCGAAAGCAACCAGCACCGCAGTGTGCATCTCTCGCAGCCGCCGCACCGCATCGTTGGGCACTACGAGGTTCTGGTGGACCCGCTGCAGACCCAACTCCACGAGATTGGTCTCGATCACATCTCCGATCGCTTCGAGGTTGTTCGTCACAGCGATCATGCTGGACAGCTCCTCGGCGGCGGCATCGCTCAGCCGGTTGCGTCCGATCTTGCCGAGGAAGTCGACGATCTGCGCATGCAGGCTGTCGACTTCGTCATCACCCCCGGCGATCTCGAGCAACGTCCACCGGCTGCCCTGCACCGCTGCAGGGAGCACCTCGATCAGCATGGTCCGCACCCGGCTCGCCATACGGAGGATCTCCGAGCGCACCCGATCGAGCGCCAGGACGGGGGTCGCCAACAACGCCTCGTCGATGTACTTGGGCTGGATCAGCTCACCCTCGGCACCGGTCTTCGTGGGCACGATCCTCATCACGAGCTTGGCGAAGTGCCTCGTGAACGGGAGCAATAGCACGGCGTTTGCGATGTTGAACACCGCATGGGCGTTGGCGATCTCGCGAGCCGTGCCTCCGCCGATGTCGTCTACCACTCGCACGAGAAACGCAAGTAGGGGCAGCCAGAGAACCACACCACCGACGTTGAAGAGCACGTGTGCAGTTGCGGCACGAGACGCATCGCGTGACTTGCCGATCGCCGCCAGCAGCGCCGTGATCGCCGTCCCGACGTTCGCCCCCAGCACGAGTGCCAGCCCGGTTTGCAGCGAAATGAGCCCCTGCTGAGCAAGCACGATCACGATGCCGGTCGTCGCCGACGACGACTGCACCACTGCGGTGAACCCTGCACCAACCAGGATGCCGAGCAAGGGGTTTTCGAGACGCGTCATGACGTCGACGAACTGGGAGGAGTTCCGCAGCGGAGCCATCGCATCTCCCATGACGGTCATGCCAAAGAACACGAGACCGAGACCGAGGAGGATCGTCCCTTGGGTTCGGCGCATCTCGTTCTTGGCGAAGAAGGTGAAACCGAACCCGACTGCAACCGCCACGAGGGCCGCCGTCGACACGTTGAAGGCGAGGATCTGGGCCGTGACCGTTGTCCCGATGTTGGCTCCGATGATGACACCGATCGACTCCCGAAACGAGATCAGACCCGATGTGATGAAGCCGACGACCAGCACGGTCGTCACCGATGACGACTGGATCAAGGCGGTTATCCCGGCGCCGGTGAGAACTCCCGTGATCGGGCGGGAGGTGAGCTGCGTCAGCAGACCGCGCAATCGTTCGCCGGCGAGGAGACGCAGCGACTCGGTCATCCGATCCATCCCGAACAAGAAGATCGCAAGCCCGCCGAGAAGGCCTGCAGTGACGAGGAAGATGTCTATCTCCTCGGCCGATTCTGTCGCAACATCCGCTACGGCCAGCAAGGCGGCTATGTGATTCACCAATCCAATCATCGACATGCTTCGCATTCGTCTGCAACGGACTGCGCATTGTGGCCAAGTCTCGAGTCGATTGCCTTTCGAGACGTCTCCGTGCGAGCGCCGTGCCAGGCGCCTCGACCCCCCGCTCGCTCCTGGGGATCTCCTTCCACGCCCGACGGGTTCGAGTGCAACCCGATGCACCGTGGGGATTGGTGCCTCGAACGGACGAAAGACGAGCCCTTAGGCCGTACGTCGCGACGACAAGTCGTGCGAAGCTGCGTTCATGGACCGCAGATCAGAGACGCTGATCCTGCTTGGGGTGAGTTGTTCGGCCGCCGGAGTCCTGGTCTTCGAGATCGTCTTGACGAGAGTGTTCTCGCTGACTCAGTTCTATCACTTTGCGTTTCTCACGGTCAGCCTCGCACTTCTCGGATTCGGCGCCAGCGGGTCTGTGCTGGCGGCGATCCCCGCTGTGGGGCGGGGCGGCCCGCGGCGCTGGGCGCTGCTTGCGTTCGTCCAAGGCCTCACCACGTTTGCGGCCTATGCGGTGACCAATCGCATCCCGTTCGATTCGTTCGCCATCGCGTGGGACGGCCGTCAGGTTGGGTGGTTGATCGCCTACTACTTGACACTCGGCGTCCCGTTCTTCTTCGGCGGAATGGTGATCGCCGTGTTGCTGTCCGGTCAGGACCAGCCAACACCGGTCTCATCCCCTCGGGTATACGGAGCGAGCCTGGTGGGTGCCGGGTTTGGGTGCGTCGTTGCCATTGGTGCACTTCCACTGCTCGGCGGCGTCGGCGTGATCGCGACGGCGGCGGTGCTCGGCCTGGGTGCGTCGATGTCCTTCGCCGCGCTCGCACAGCCACGAAGTCCCCTCACCGCCATCGCACCCGCAACTGTGCTGCTCGTAGTCGCAGCCCCGCTGTACGGCGGGCTCGACCCGCAGCTGTCGCCGTACAAGGACCTCACTGCGGCGCTGCGCTACCCGGGAGCCGAGATCGTCAGCTCCTCGTGGGAGTCCTCAGTTCGAATCGATCGGGTGGCCAGCGACGGCATACGCTCCGTCCCCGGGTTGGGATTCGCCTGGCAAGGAGCGCCCCCACCTCAAGCGGGCATCACATTCGACGGAGACGACCTGAGCGCGGCTCCACTCGTCGGCGCGGAGGATGCCGATTTCGCCTCCCACACGCTCAACTTTCTGCCGTTCAGCCTGCGTCCGGAAGCGGACGGCCTGGTGCTCGGAGCAAGGGGAGGGCTCGATGTGCTCATTGCGTTGGCTGCGGATGCCGCCACCGTGACGGCGGTGGAGGCGCACGCACCCGCCATCGAGGCTGCCATTCAGGCGGGGTCGGCGGCATACACCGACCGGCGAGTCGACGTCGTGGCGGACGAGCCAAGGGCGTTCGTGGAGAGAACGGATCGCCGGTTCGACGTGGTCGACGTGGCGCTCGGGTCACCGTACCGGCCGGTCACGTCGGGGGCGTACAGCTTGGCCGAGGACTACACCCTCACCGCAGAGGCATTCGACGGATACCTACGGCTGCTCGGCCCCGACGGGATCCTCACCGTGATGCGTTGGTTGCAGACACCCCCCAGCGAATCGATCCGAGTCATCGCCTTGGCAGCCGATGCGGTACGGCGGATCGGCGGGGACCCGGCTGATGCGGTGATGGCGCTCCGCAGCTACGGAAACGCAGTGGTCCTCGTCAAACCCGACGGATTCTCCTCCGCCGAGGTCGAAGCAGCAGCTCGATTCGCCGCCACGGAGCGTTTCGACATCGTGGTCGCCCCCGGCCTCGCACCGACAAACCGCTTCAACGTACTGCAGCGGGACCTGTACGCGCAGCTGGCCGCAGACGTCCTGGCCAATCCGGAGCCGCTGTACCGGGAGTACGAGTTCGACATCGTGCCACCGCAGGACGATCGTCCATTCTTCAGCCACTTCTTCAAGTGGACCCAGACGGGCGATGTGCTCGACACGTTGGGACGCACCTGGCAACCCTTCGGCGGCGCCGGGTTCTTCGTGCTGGTGGCGTTGCTCGGGCTCTCGGTGCTCGGCGCCGCAGTGCTCATCCTCGGGCCGCTGTTGGTGATGAACCGCCGGCGCACCATCGCAACCTCCAGTGCCATTCGTCTCTGGACGGTGGCGTATTTCGGTGCCCTGGGCCTTGGCTTCCTCCTCGTGGAGCTGCCGCTGGTTCAGCAATACATTCTGCTGCTGGGACGGCCGACGACCGCCTTGGCGGTGGTGCTGTTCTCCATCCTGCTCGCCGCCGGCGCAGGCAGCATGCTGTCACCTCGACTGCCCTGGAAGACCGTTGCGGTGGCGCTGCCGGTGGTGGGGCTGGCGTATCCACTGGTGGTGAGGTGGGCGGCCGACGGCCTGCTGCCGGCACCGCTGCTCATGCGCATGACCGCCGGTGCTGTGCTGCTCATGCCTCTCGGCTTCCTCATGGGGGTCATGTTCCCCAAGGGACTCGCCCGGCTCGAGCGCACCGCCCCGCACCTGGTGCCGTGGGCGTGGGGCATCAACGGAACTGCATCGGTGATCGCAGCCGCCACCGCAGCGCTGCTGACCCTCACCTGGGGATTCCAGGTCGTCGTGACCGTCGGTGCGGCCTGCTACCTCGGTGCGGCCCTGCTCGCCGGTGATGCGACACCAGACACCATCACCCCTCCTCGCGAGTGAACGGAACGAACAGGACATCGCCCAGATTCTGGCCTGTGATCTCGCCGGCAGCATCGAGCTCGAATCGCCACAACGTCTGTACTGCTCCGATGGGTCCGACGGGTATGACCAGCCGGCCGTTGGAAGCCAGTTGGTTGATCAGGGGCTGGGGCACGTGGTCGGGTGCGGCAGTGACGATGATGGCGTCGAATGGTGCGTGCTCCTCCCATCCGAAGTAACCGTCGGCAACGAGGGTGGACACGTCGTAACCCAGCCGCCGCAGTGTCTCGTCGGCAACCGCCGCCAGCTCCTGGATGATCTCGATCGTGTAGACCTCGACGCCCATCTCGGCGAGGACGGCAGCTTGGTATCCCGAACCGGTCCCGATCTCCAGGACTTTGTCCCCCGGCTGCACGTCGAGCGCCTCGGTCATCAAGGCAACGATGTACGGCTGGGAGATCGTCTGGCCGTGGCCGATGGGTAGCGGGTGATCTTCGTACGCTCTCTCCCGATAAACGGCCGGCACGAACTCATGACGAGGGACAGCACGCATCGCAGTCAGTGTCGCCGCATCCTCGATGAAGCGGGCTGCGATCTGATCGTCCACCATCTCCAGCCGAGCCGTCGCCAGCGCATCGTCCGCGCCGGTGCCTGCGGTGGACGTTGTCGACACCGAGGGTGTCTCGATGGTGTCCGCAGTCGAGGTCGCGATCGGCACTCCTGTCGTGGTGACTGCGGCGTCGCTGGCATCGCCGTCACCATTGCATGCGCTGATCGCCACCAAGAGCGCCAGGCCGGGGATGAATCGTCTCACTCGGTTCCAGGCTGCGTCTCTCGGATCGATATGTCAATCCGCGCCCCATGCTGGCTCGCCCAGCAGCCGGGATGACCGACGGCGTACATCACCGTCGGGCTGAACTCAGCCGGCGGGGTAGATGGCGATGGTGGTGGTGACGTAGCCGCCGAAGCTGCTCGCCCATGGTGCAGGGTCTTCGCTGGTTGTGGAGAGGGTCTCTCGGTCGGTTGCTGCCAGGTCGGGTCCGCTGT
>JBFISM010000181.1:0-5544 GCA_041608535.1 Acidimicrobiia bacterium | reverse complement strand
GTAACCAGGACAGGTCGAGGTTGAACTGGGCATACAGATACCGTCTAGTGAAGGCCTCTTGTTCGTCACGGCTCGTGGTCAACTGGTGCTGGTTGATCAACCGCCGGATCTGAGTCACCGCCACCCCCTGCGACCGCTCCAACGTGGCCTGGTTGGCACCGGCGGTGCGTAACCGGGCAGTCGCCGCGGCCCGATCAAACGACACCCCACCCCAAGTCAAAGCTTCCACCTCAGGTGTGTTGGGGTCGGTTTTGGCCAAGAACGCCAACTCCCCAGCCGTCACCGGGTGCACATCCAACCGGCCGGTGGTCCATTCCTTCAAACTCGAGCACCCATCACTGTTGGGCACCTGGCGGACATCGATCTCCGCCAACAGGGTGACTTGCCGGGCTCGGACTCGACCAGCCAGGCCTTCGAGGGCGACGAGTTCTTGTTCGATCGCATCCGTCGACACGTCTTCGAAACCCCGATTGGGGTATGTCGTCATCGTTTCCATACACCACATCATCTCAACCAGGTGTGACAAGAAACCGGTCGAAAACCCACCCGTGACACGGAAATTCTGAGGATTTCCAAGATGTCTTGGAGACAGGAGACCGCATCCGGCTCGTTCTCGTTCGCCAGCATCCGCCGGCCGCAATCACCTCCGGTCGAAGCCGTCCGGGGACTCACTCACCTCCCTCCTTCACCAGCATGCGCCGTCCACCTTCGGCGCCGGTCGAACCTCGTCCGTGGGCTCCACCAACCCTCTCCTTCGCCAGCATCCCTCGAACATCCGTGGGCGAACGACAGTCCCCCTACTCGAGCTCCGCAGCCGCGCTGCTCCCGCTATGGATCATTCCCCCGCCGCCGAGGCGCCACCTCAGGTGAGGCGTTCGACCTGGAGGGGGCGGGATTTGCCGTTGATGCATTGGCCGGTTTCGAGGTCGAACTCGTAGTGATGGCCGAGGCAGCGGAGGATGCCGCCTTCTACGGCTTCGCCCGTCTCTTCGAGATCCTGTCCGGCGTGCGGGCAGTAGCGCTGGACGAGATACGTTGCGCCCTCGATCGAGCGGATGACTATGCGATCCTCGCTGGGGTCCCGCGTCTCGAAGGTCTCGACGGCATCGAGCGCATCGGGCCAGGCGAACTTGAGCAGTCCGAGGAGATGATCGTTGTAGACGTCGGGGCTGCGCCAGGCCCGGAACCGGCAGCTCAGGAAGAAATCCTCCCAGGGAACCGCACCCTTGAGGAGATCGGGTAGCCAGCGAGACTCGAAGCGATAGACGTAGTGCGGATCGCCGAAATCGGGAAACACTCCGCGCTGCCCTTGCCGGAAATCCACGGCCCAGCGACCGCCTCCGGGTCCGGAGATGTCGAATCCGACGCGGATGCCGATGTGCTCGTTGAAATACGGGCTCATCTCGAGCACTCGCTCGAAGTAGACGGCGAAGTCCTCCCACAGTGAGGAGTCGGGCCACGGGTGGCGCTCCTTCACGGCAGCGATGCTGCTCGTGCGCCGGGCGGCGTACTCATCCAGGTAGTCGCCTCGGTCGTCGAAGGAGAACCCTTCCCACTCCGGGTTGGCGATCCGGCGGCGTGTGGTGTCCTCCCAGACGTCTCCGGGCAGGAGCAGCTCGGTGGGCCCGGCGGTCTGGTCGGCGAGCCAGTCGATCGCCTGTTCTTGATCGGGGAAGATGCCCTCCGGACCCATCTGGTCGTTTATCCACATGAGCTCGTCGTCGAGAAATGCGGGCGGCCCGGCGAAGGGAAAGGCGATGCGGGCTCCGGTGGCGGCCATCATGCGCTCCACGTAGCGCAGCTTGGCGTCCCGCTTGCTCATGGCCAGGGTGCGCTGCCGTTCGGCGTCGTACTCGTAACAGATCGGGAACCACGACGCCCCGGCCGCCTGGAGGAACAGCAGCTCGATCCGGTTGTCGATCTCACGCTCGATGCGTCGGATCTGGGCCGTGGTGAGCCGGGCGTCGTTCATGTTGAGCAGCGTGGTCCCGTTGCTCGTGATGACCATGGCCGAGTCGTGGTTCATGGGCGATTCCTCGCCGACGAAGAACACCGAGACATCGCCGATGCGGTAGTGCTCCCAGGCATCGAGCTCGATGATCGGCCGGAGCCCTCCGGCGAGGATCTTGTGACGCAGCGCCGGCGACGGGTAGCGAGGGCACACCACGGGTATGTTGCCGGGTGCTCGAGCGAGGAACCACGGGTCGACGTGGTCCATGTGCTCGTGGGATATCAGGATTGCGGTCGGTTCGTCGAGTGCTGCGGACAGCTGCGATTCGTTGTCCGGGTACTGATGCCACGACGCCTGGAAAGCGCCCTCCGGAGAGAACCACGGATCACAGACGATGCGGGTTTCCCCGACGTCGATGCGTAGTCCGGCGTGTCCCAGCGATTGAACTCTCATGCGTCACCAGCCAACCGGCCGCTCGCACCCTAGAGGACTTCTGCTCAGCCGCTAGTCGGCAGCGATCAGCGAAGGCGTGTCCACACGATGGTGAGCGCGGCAAGACCGGCAATGGCGGCGAGCTGTAACGTGACCCCGAGGCCCACCATGGGCTCGAGAATCGCGATCAGCGGTGGGTACAGGATGAACCCGATCCTGCCCACTGTGCTCACCAGGGCCGCCCCATCCCCGGGCCCGATGGCTTCGTCTTCACCGGCGAGCATGAACAGCACCGGAAACATGAAAGCGGCCCCGGCTCCCATGGCGACAACGCCCAGATACACGGCAGCCGGCGATGCGATCCCGAAACCTGCGATGGAGCCGAGGACCGCGAGCCCGAGGCCGCCGGTGAGCACCGTGTCCGTGCCGTAGCGAGCGATGAGATGGTCGCCGGCCATGCGGGCCGCCGCTCCCGCCCCGAGATACAGCACGGCAGCCACCGCGGCCGCTCCTGTTGCCACCCCGCGCTCGTTGGCGAGCAGCACCGGAGGCCACTCCGAGGGTATTCCCTCGATCACTGCCGCCAGCAGCACCAGGACCCCGATGATCGTCACTGCTTGTCGCATCTCGGGTTGGTTACGAAGTCGGGCGAGGCGGGACATGCGCGGTCGTCCGATCCCTGCGGGATCCCGCTCTTCGGGCAGGGCCCGCAGCGCCGGGATCTGGACGAGCAGTAGCACGAGGTTGAATCCGACGATGTGCACCGCCAGCGGTAGCCGCAACATCGCTGCGGCGGCGGCGACACCGGCGCCGAGGAGGGCTCCGCCACTCCAGAACCCATGGAGGCGCTGCAAGATCGGGCGGCCGAGCCGAGATTGGTGGCTCACCGCCGAAGCGTTCATCCCCACGTCCTGGAGCCCGTCTCCGACACCGGCCACGGCGATGGCGACGATCACCACCTCCACGCTGGTCGTCACAGCAGCTAGTGCCGTTCCGGCCAGCGCAGCCACGGCGCCGCCAGATGTGGTGAGGGTGGTGCCGTACCGTGCCATCACAGTCGCCGCCAGGTGCGACCCGATGACGCCGCCCGCCGATACGGCGAATGCGATCCAGGCGAGCGTGGGGATGTCGATACCGAGCTTGGTCTGGACATCGGGGAGCCGGGCCAGCCAGGCGAAGATGAACGCACCGTTGGCGGCGAACGTGACGGCGAGTGCCGCCGTCGCCGGTGCTTGCGGAGAGGACCGGAGCCATTTCATCTCAGTTCGGCGCCGCCGTCGGGGTGCTCGACGGATTGAGGATGGGCGATACGTGATGGGCGTCGCAGTTGCCTCGCCTGTGATGTCCGATCTCACCCACGCTCTTCTCCGGGATGCGCAGTCGGAACGCCACCGTGCGGCGACGAGACGATAGGCCGCAGCGCCGCCTTCCGAAGCGTCGCGCGGCGGATTCGTATACTCCCCCCACTACACCACAGGTTCGCCTGCCACCGAGGAGAGCGGGTATGAGCATGGTGGACAATCCGCCCCAGCCGGGACGTCTCAACCGGAGCGCTTTCGGTGGGCTGCTGCTTTCCGCGATGGCCGCCGGCACCCTGATGGCGACGTCGCTCGGCTTCTTCGCCAGCTCACTCCTCGACGAGTTTGGGATCTCCCGCCGTCAGTTCGGCTTGCTTCTCACGGCCTCCATCGTGTTCGGTGCAGCGGTCTCGCCGAGCTGGGGAAGAATCGCCGATCGGTATGGAGGCCGGTGGACATTGGTGGCAGTGTTTGCTACTGGCGCCCTGTCGTTTTTCGCCATGTCGATCGCTCCGGCCTTCGGCTTTCTGTTCATCGGTGCCGTGATCGCCAGCTTCAGCCAGGCGGCATCGAATCCAGCTACCAACAAGCTCATCACCCATCATGTGCCGCCCGGAGGGCGCGGCACCGTCACCGGCATCAAGCAGTCCGGCGTCCAGGCGGCAACGTTCGTCAGCGGGGTGACGATCCCATGGGGCGCCGCCACGTTCGGCTGGCGATGGACGATGGTGCTCATGGGTGCGCTCATCGCTGTCTTCATCCCGGTCAGCCTGCGCTTTCTTCCCGACGACGCCCCACACCGCGGCCATCCCGGTGCACATCGGTCCGCCGATCCCCTTCCCGGAAGCGTCAAGTGGCTCACCGTGTACGGCCTTCTCCTGGGAATGGCCGGCGCCACCGGGTTCCTCGTACCGCTCTTCGCCGAGGAGGACATCGGCATGTCGGCCACCGCAGCCGGACTCGTAGGAGCTGTCATCGGGTTGAGCGCTTTCATCGGGCGGATCGCCTGGGCGCGGTGGGCTGAGCCACGGCTGGCGTTCGGCGAGGCGCTCGCCCTCATAGCAGCGATCACGGTCGTGGGTGCGCTCGTCATGCTTGCCGCCTCGCCGAGCCGCTCCTATCTCGCTTGGCCGGGAGCGGTGCTCTTGGGGCTCAGCGTGCAGTCGTGGAACGCACCAGGCATGCTCGCCGTCATGGCCGACGCCGGGCCGCAACGCGCCGGGCGCGCCTCGGGCGTCGTGGTGCTCGGGTTTCTCGCGGGTCTCGGGATCGCCCCACCCATCTACGGCCAGACCGCCGACGCAGCATCGACGCCGTCGGGTGCCTACGACACCATGTGGTGGCTGGCGCTGGCGGTGGCGGCGGTCGCGTTCGTGCTGTCTCTCGCGTGGCTGCGCAGCAAGGACCGCATCACGGCAGCGGTCGGCTGACCCGACGGCACGTTCTGCCACTGCGCCGGGTCACTGGTCCCAGTTCTCGGCCACCTTCTTCGAAGGCTGCACCCGAGGTGGCTCGCCGGGCATCTTCGGATAGTGGGGCGGCCAGGGGGCGTCGCCGATCCCGTTGGCCTCGTCGGCCGCAACCATCTCCAGGACGGGCTCGAGCCGGTCCTGCTGGTCGTCCATTCCCTCCGTCAGGTCACCGACCTCGGCGTAGCGCTCGCGGAATGACGCCAGGTCGAGTTCGGTGTGATCGATCGTGTCCAGCTCATCCCAGCGGAACGGTGCCGAGACGAGACCGGTGTGGCGCACGGAGTAGGCGCTGGCGATCGTCTTGTCCCAGGCGTTCTGGTTGTAGTCGATGAACACGCCGTTGCGCTCCTCCTTCCACCACGACGTGGTCACCAGGTCGTGGCGCCGCTCC
>JBFISM010000180.1:0-5606 GCA_041608535.1 Acidimicrobiia bacterium | reverse complement strand
GGTGCGGACGTGGAGACCACGGTCGTCGTGGTCTCCGCACCGGGAGCGGCGAGACGTGAGGTGCTTGGTCTCGCCTGGTCGGTCGTCGGAACCGACGCAGCGTCGTCCCCGCAACCCGCGGCCACAACTGCCAGGACGAGCCCCACGCCGAGCGCCACCGATCTGATCCGCATCCCTGCTCCCAACCTCGTCGACCACGGCGGGGAGCATGCTACGAACCCTGCGGCTCTAGACAGATGCGCCGACCCGATGTAGGTTTGTAATCATGTAATTCCGCGAGAGGAGCCTGTCGCATGGGCGATGCCGCCACCACTGCCATCGAGGCCTGGTTCAACCAGCACCTGCCCGACGAGTGGCGCACGCCGGCGCCGGAGGTCACCGTGGACGACGATGAGATCCTGGTGCTGATCAGCCTCGAAGGCGAGTTCGACTCGGCGGCTGCCGAGAAGACAGCGGTGAAGGAGTTCCGGGAGACGACGCGCGAGCAGCGGATACGCATCGCCACCGAGGCTCAGGCCACCTTCCATCGCAAAGTCTCGTGGGGAGTGCGCACCGGCACCACGGGGCGGCTCTTCACCCACCTGTCGATACCGGCCATGACCCGACTTCGTATCAGGGAACGCAAGGTGCTCGACACGCTGGTGGGAGCCGGGGTGGCGCGCAGTCGGAGCGAGGCGCTCGCCTGGTGCGTGCGCGAGGTCGGCAAGCACATGGACGAGTGGCTCGCCGAGCTCGACGAGGCGTTGGAGAAGGTGGCGGAGGTGCGGGACAAGGGCCCTGCGGGCTGACCAGGCGGGTGAGTCTCGCTCTTGCCAACGGCGCGCCCCGTCGGTACATTCATACCTGCAATGACGGTGCATGGGTACAACGCGTATTACTTCTTTACCGGGGCTGCGGCCCGGGCGAATAGCGTGCGCTGACCCACACGAGCACCACACACCAGCCCGGAGCCACAGCGGCTTCGGGCTTTTTGCTGTCCGGAGCGCTCTGGCCCCGCCAGTCAGGAGATCGACATGAGCGACTCGAAACCGGTGCTGAAAAGCCACCGCAGACCCGACGATCTGTCCACGACGGTCGTCGCCGTGGGCAACGTGCGCTTCGGGGATGGGTCATATCCGGTGATCGCCGGTCCGGCTGCAGTGGAGTCGGAAGACCAGATCATGGCGGTGGCCGAGGCAGTTGCCGAGGCAGGAGCATCCCTGCTGCGGGGCGGCACCCACCGGGCCGAGCAGTCACCTTATGCGTTTCGCGGGCTCGGTCGGGAAGGCGTGTGGATGCTGCAGCAGGCCGGTCACGAGGTCGGGCTGCCCACGGTCACCGAGGTGATCGAACCGGTCGATCTTCCCGAGATCGCGGATCACATCGATCTCCTCGAGATCGGCCCCGACAACATGCAGAACTTCTCGTTGCTCTCGGCGGTGGGCAAGACCTCCAAGCCGGTGCTGTTGCATCGCGGCCCTTCGGCGACCATCGACGAGTGGTTGATGGCTGCGGAGTACGTGATGGCCGAGGGCAACGACGATGTCGTGTTGTGCGAGCGAGGCAGCCGAACCTTCGACCCGCGCACGTCCGACACCCTCGACATCTCCGCCGTTCCCGTCGTGCAGCGGCTGTCGCATCTCCCGGTGATCATCGATCCCACGGGGAAGGCGGGTCCGGATCTGGTGGCGCCGCTGGCGCTGGCGGGGCGCTCCGCCGGTGCCGACGGCTTGAGCGTGCTCACCCATCCCGATCCCGGAAGCGCCCGAGCCGGCGAGACGAGCCAGCTCGATCTGGTGGAGTTCGAGCGGCTGATGGAGCGTCTGGGGATACCGACGTTGCGAGACGAGATCGACCGGATCGACCGACATCTCATCCAGCTCGTTGCCCGCCGGCTCCGCAGCTCCATCGAGATCGGGCGGATCAAGTCGATGCGAGGGTTGGAGATGCGATCGCCAGATCGGGAAGCGGAGCTCATCGCCGAAGCCGAAGAAGATGCTCGCCGTTTGGGTATGGATCCGGTCTACGCCGCGGAGCTGATGCGCATCGTCCTCGAGCACAGCCGGCGGGCGCAGCGGCGCGCTCTCGGTCCGCACGGCGAGTGACCACCACGTCGGGTCGCAGCTAGCTTGGCGGCATGGAGCCCCATCTCGTCACCGGTGAGGATGGCCGCAGCCGTTGCTGGTGGGGAGCGTCGACACCCGACTACACCGCCTACCACGACGTAGAGTGGGGCCGTCCCGGCGACGACGACGCCACGCTGTTCGAGAAGCTGTGTCTCGAGGGCTTTCAGTCCGGTCTGAGCTGGCTCACGATTCTGCGCAAACGTGACGATTTCCGCCGGGTGTTCCACGACTTCGACCATCGCCGCGTGGCTCAGATGGATGACAGCGATGTGGAGCGCCTCCTCCAGGACGCATCGATCGTCCGGCATCGCAAGAAGATCGAATCGACGATCAACAACGCCCGGCGTGCTTGCGAAGTGGAAGATGAGCACGGATCCCTCGGGGCGTTCTTCTGGAGTTTCGAGCCCGCAACGCCGTCGGCCGCATTGGTTTCGCAGACCGCAGAGTCGGCAGCGATGGCCAAGGAACTCAAGCGCCGCGGATTCACCTTTGTCGGTCCCACCACCGTTCATGCCTTCATGCAGGCGATGGGGATGGTCAACGACCATCTCGAGGGCTGCTTTGCCCACGACGAGGTGGAGACGCTGCGGCGTGACTTCACCCGACCCACCTGACCGCCGCAGAAGCTCAGTGCTCGGAGCGGGCCTCCCGGGTCATGAGCCGGTGGACTGCCGTTTGCGGGCTCTCCGCCTCGTAGAGCACGAGACCCACCTGGGTGGCGATCGGCATCTCCACCTCGTGCTTGGCGGCCAGCGCCAGCACCCCTTGGGTCGATTTCACCCCTTCGGCCACCATCTTCATCTCCGCCACGATGTCCTCGAGTTTCCTGCCCTGGCCGAGACCAAACCCCACCTGGTGGTTCCTGCTCTGTGAGCTCATGCACGTGGCGATGAGATCTCCCATGCCGGCGAGACCGGCGAACGTCGCCGCCCGACCGCCCATGGCTGTGCCGAGTCTGCTCAGCTCGGCGAGCGCCCGGGTGATGAGGGTGGCAGTGGTGTTGTCACCGAAGCCGAGGCCGTGTGACATTCCGGCGGCGATCGCCATCACGTTCTTCAACGCTCCGGCGGACTCCGCACCCACGACGTCGTCATTGGTGTACACCCGAAATGTCGGGGTGATGAACAGATCCTGCACCGTCCTCGCCGTGGCGGCGTCGGCGAAGGCCACGACCGTGGCTGCAGGCTGTCCGGCTGCGATCTCGCGGGCGAGGTTCGGTCCGGAGAGGACGCCGATTCTCGCACGGTCGTGTTCGGGAAGGACGTCGGCACACACCTCTGTCATCCGCATCAGCGTCGGCTGTTCGATTCCCTTGGACAAGCTCAGCAGCGGAACAGAGCCGGGGATCCAGCCTGCGGCCTGGTGCAAGACTTCGCGAAATCCATGCGATGGCACGGCTATGACGAGCAGCTCGGCGCCGCTCACCGCCTCCTCGAGCGACGATGTGGCCCGGAGGTCGCCGTCGAGCTCGAACCCGGGCAGGTAGTCGGGGTTTTCGCCGGAGGCATTGATGCTGTCCGCGAGCTCGGGACGGCGGACCCAGAGCGTCGTTGGTGTCTTGGTGGCCGCGATGCTTGCGATCACGGTGCCCCATGATCCGGCCCCGATGACGGCGACGTTCACGCGTGCGCCTCGCAGCAGCTGCCGTGGATTGTCCGGCTGATCATGGGGGGCTGCCCGATCTGGAACACGGGAGAGTCGAACTCAGCCATGGCTCGAGCTTATCCGGAGCCGTGCGATCGGGATCAACGCTGCAACGGGGCGACCAGATCCTCCACGTTGCGATCCTCGAGATCGGCAACCGCAGCAAAGACGGCTTCGCGGGTGGGCGCGTCGTGGTGAGGGCTCAGTTCGGTGAACTTGTCCTGCACTTCGAGCAGCGACATGGGACGCTCCCTCTCCCCACGCATGTGCTTGCCGTAGAGCTGGATCTGCTCTCCACCGATGTCGAGCGTCACCCGGCCCGGCCAGAACTCGGGATGTATGGCGTCGAGGTCGTCGGCTTGCTGCACGTCGGTGATCGCCATGAGGCGGCGGAAGTCGTCGCTCATCCCTCGCTCGAGCACCTCAGTGAACACGTCCATGCCGGCGCGCCGCTCGGTGAGCGCCATCGCAGCGGCAAACGGTCCGCTGAATTGGGCGTCGACCGGTGATGTCGGGTTGCGCTTGGCTTCGATGGGAGAACCGCAGAGCTGAACGCCGTACGTCGGCATCTCGATGACTATCGAGCCGACGCCGGCGGGATCCGGATCGTGGTCATGTGCGTAGTCGATGAGGAGATCCAGGGTCTGATGGGTGTACCGACACAGCGCATACGGCTTGATGGCGTTCTCGAGGATCTCATAGCTCTCCCCGAGCGTGCGGGTGGCCTCCTCGGGTCGGGGCCGCAACGCATAGCCTTGGAGAAAGCCCTGCTCTCCCTCGAACACCTCCGCAGCCCCGATGAAGCCTTCCTCGGCCAGCGTGGCTGCGATGAATGCGGCGTGGGTGGCCAGGCCGGGGTGGGTGCGCTTGTTCCAGGCGCCGTTACGGACATACTGCATCGACCCGGCCGCCTGGGAGCCGTTGAGACCCATCGCATTGACGATGACGTCCGATGGAGAGCCTCGCAGTCTGCCGATCACGGCGGATGTGGCAAAGGTGGCGCACGTCCCGGTGGGATGGAATCCCATCTCGTGCGAGGAGTGCGGCCCCAACGCCATCGCCAGACGGCAGGCGATCTCGTATCCGATCACTACGGCGGTGATCAGCTCGCTTCCCGAGGCGCCGGTTTCTTCACCCGCCGCCAGCGCGGCGTTCACCACCGAGGAGCCGGCATGGATGACACCCTTGGCGTGATGGTTGTCGTAGTCGAGAGAATGCGCCATGGCCCCGTTGGCCAGCGTGGCCCACTGCGGGGCCATCGGCTCACCCGTGGCGAGGACCGTGGCCCCTCTCCCCGTGTCGTTGAGGCGGCGCACGCCCGCCAGGATCGTAGGACCCGATTGCATCCAGGCGTGACCGCCCAAGTCGTTGGCCATGATGTCGAGGATCAGCTTCTTGGCGTGGTCGACGACCTCGCTCGGCAGGTCGCTGAAGCGGAGTGATGTGGCGTACTCGGCGTAGCGCTCGGCAATCGTCACTCATGTCCTCCGGTCATTCGAGCTGGGCTGCACCAATGAGCGGCGCGCTCTGCAATATACGAGGCAACCGTGGCCGAAGCCCCAACGGAGGGGTCCTTGCTTTTGCCGGTGCCAGCAAGCAAGGTTCCGGCGTCGGCCGTCGACAAGGGGGTCACCCTCGGTGGGACACACCACCTACGTTCTCGACACGTGTGTTCTTCTCGCCGATCCGGAGGCATTGCTGCGATTCGACGAGCATGACGTCGTGCTCCCCCTCGTGGTCATCGAGGAGCTCGATCGACAGAAGACGAGACGCGACGAGGCGGGTGTGAACGCACGAGCAGCCATCCGCCTCTTGGAGACGCTCGGCGCATCACGCCGTGGCGGGATGGCGGCGCCG
>JBFISM010000179.1:0-5844 GCA_041608535.1 Acidimicrobiia bacterium | reverse complement strand
CTACTTTGCGGTGCGCAGCTTCGAGGGGTACGGCAAGCTCTCCGGCCGCGATATCGACGAGTTGCTGAGCGGTGCTCGGGTGGAAGTGGATGAGGCAAAGCGCGACCCGCTCGACTTTGCGCTGTGGAAGAGCTCGAAAGAAGGTGAGCCGAGCTGGGATTCTCCGTGGGGCCCGGGCCGACCCGGATGGCACATCGAGTGCTCGGCGATGGCGCACAAATACCTGGGCAGCAGCTTCGACGTGCATGGTGGTGGCAACGATCTGATCTTTCCTCACCATGAGAACGAGATCACGCAGTCGGAGGCGGCGACGGGTCAGTCCTTTGCGAAGTACTGGCTCCACAATGGAATGCTGAATCTCGGTGGGGAGAAGATGGCCAAGTCCACCGGGCACGTCATCGATCTCATCGAGGCGCTCGAGGAGTACACGCCGCTTGCGGTGCGGCTGTTCTACTTGCGGACCCACTATCGCAAGCCGCTCGACTTCTCCGCGGAGGCGATTGCGGATGCTCAGGCGTCGTTGGAGCGGCTGTGGGCGTTTGGGCGACGGGTTCCGGGTCAACCCGAGGCTGCACCGCACGAGCCGACGCTCGAGAAGTTCCGGGCGGCGATGGACGACGATTTCGACGCCGCCGGTGGTCTGGCCGTGATCTTCGATGCGGTCCGCGAGGGGAATCGCCTTCTCGACGCAGGAGAGGACGCCGGAGAGTATCTGGCGGCGGTCTTAGAGCTGCTCGCTGTGCTCGGCCTGAGCGAGCCCGGGTTGGCGCTGGATGACATCGCCGGCGATATCGAGGTGGTTGCGCAGCGTTTCGGAGCGTCCGATTCGGGAAGTCCGGCTCAGGTGATCACTGCGCTGCTCGACCGAAGGGCGGCAGCACGGGATGATCGTGAGTGGGACGTGGCGGACGGAATCAGGGCCGCCCTGGCGGACCTCGGGATCGTCATCGAGGACTCTGCTGATGGCGTCCGTTGGTATCGGCGATAGCGTCGAGGGATTCCATGCGGTAGCCGCCGCGGCGAATGCGGGCCGGGTCGAGCACTTGTTGATCGAAAAGCAGCGGCTGCGCCGCGACGAGTATGCGGCGCTGCTCGATCTCGTGGATGGTTATGCCGTCGTCGACGACGTGCGCAGCGAAGCGGCGACGACGACCCCGCAAGGAGTGGTGGCCCGCTGTCGTCCGATCCGCACGGTGTCTGTGGAAGAGGCGGCGGCCTTGATCGACCCGGCCGCCGTGCTGGTGCTCGATCACGTCACCGATCCTCGCAATGTGGGTGCTATTGCCAGATCGGCGCTGGGGGCGGGGGTGGCTGCCCTGTTGGTGTCCGAGCGACGGTCCGCCCCGATCAATGCCACGGCGTTCAAGTCGGCGTCCGGTGCGCTCGAACATGTTGCAGTCGCGCAGATCGGTGCGGTGGCCGATGCGATGCGCACGCTGCGCAAGTTGGGTGTGTGGTTGATCGGCCTCGACGGCGATGCCGAGCAATCGTTGTTCGGTCTCGATCTGTTCACCGAACCGGCAGCGATCGTCGTGGGTACCGAAGGCGCGGGTCTCTCCCGCCTGGTGGCGGATAACTTGGACGTCGCCGTGCGCATACCGATGCATGCGGAACTCGAGAGCTTGAACGTGTCGGTTGCTGCGTCGCTGGCTATGTTCGAGATGGCGAGAGTGCGAGGATCTCTGCCGGACTGAGCAAGGTCCGTTTCATCCACGGCGGATCCTTGGTGATCAATCTTCGGATCGGCTCGTAAGGCCTCCCGGGCGCCAGCTCGAAGATGGGGTTGTCGGCGCAGCCGGTGATGCGCCACCCGTGCTCGTGCAGCATGCGATGGTGCCGCCCGCACAGCGTGATCAGGTTGTCGAGATCGGTGGGGCCGCCTTTGGCCCAGTGGCGGATGTGGTGGATCTGCAGATGCTCGGTCCGATTGCATCCAGGGAATCTGCAGCCCCGGTCCCGCCCCCTGACGACCCGTCGCAGCCACATGGGAATGACTCGGGTAGTGCGCCCGACCCCGATCACGGTGCCGGCGGGTGTGTGAGTCACGATCTGGCAGCGAGCATCGCAAGTGAGACGGAGCGCGCTGGTTTCGGGTATTGCCGGCCCGTTCTCGATCACCGTCAACGGTTCTTCGAGCGGGGTCAGTGGCTGCGTCACATGCAGCACGACGGTGGCGCGGTCCGGATCGGGATCGTTGTCCAGGCTGGTGCCGGCGAGCTCGATGAGGGCTTCCGCAGCCATCATCTCGTGTGGGTAATACTGCCCGTTGGGGTCCTTCGAGGGTGCCCGATCCATGAGACGGCGCAGCGCGATTTCGACGACCTTGCCGTCGGCGAGTGGGAGTCGCCCGTTGAGCCACCACCAGCCCTCGCGTTCGTCGCCGAACCACCTGACTTCCTTGATGAACTCGTTGTCGCGGATCTCATCGGGCGTGAGAGCCGGCCGCATGTCTTTGGCGATGCGAGTGAGTTCCGTCGTGGTGACTCCGGACGCCAGCTCCGCAAGCTCCGCCTCGTTGTCTGCCTGACCGTGCTTGGCGATGATCACGGCGGCATCGATCGAGACTTCTCCGTTCTCCAGCCGCCGCATCGTCTCGGGGAGCTCGGTGATTCGCTGTGCGAGCTGGATCCAGTTGCGTGCCGTGGACTGCGAGGTTCCGAGGTTGTGGACGAGCCACGCCCGCATGTCTGCGGCGCTGTCGCCGACGACGCCGCCATCGCTGAGCGCTGTGGCGATCTCGAGCACGAGCGCGTGGATCGCCTGCATGACGATGCTGCTGAGCTCCCCGAGGCGGAACTCTCGCTCTCGCCTGGGCGCCACCGCCAAGGGTATGTCTGCCTCCGAGTAGGACGGGGCAATCAATGTCGCTTCCACCGTCATGATGTTTCTCCACATCTCGTCCGGGGAAGCTGCGTTCAACATATCGAGGGGGTGTGACATATTTCGCGCTTCTCGGCAAGAAATCTCGAGAATCTCCAGGTTTTCTGGGTTCGGCCGCACCGGTACCCTGGGACCGACAATCTGCTGGCGTAGCTCAGTTGGCCAGAGCAGCTGATTTGTAATCAGCAGGTCGCGGGTTCGAGTCCCGCCGCCAGCTCGAGGGCGGTCCCTCGCTTCGAACCGCTGTTGAGTCCCGAGGCTTCACGGCCAACGTGCCACGTTTCATCGCACCCGCTGCGCCAGCACGCCCACCTCGACCCAGCCCGGGCAGTGCCGCTCGTCCCACCCCGCGTCTCCATCCCCGGTTCTCTCTGCTTCAACCTGGCGACCGGTCTGTCGACGCTCACCATCAATGCCAATCTTCTCGCCGGCAAGCCCGCCTTCACGCGGTGATGCGACTTGTCCCACCCCCGCGTCTCCCATTCGCCAGCGAGCCCACCTCACCCCATCTGAGCGAGTGCGGCTCGTCCCAGCACCGAGACGACCCCATCTTCTTCGCGAGCACGCCCACCTCACCCGATCTGAGCGAGTGCGGCTCGTCCCAGCACCAAGACAACTCCATCCCATTCGCCAGCAAACCCACCGCGACCCGAACGAGCTCGGGCGCGTTTTCCCACCACCAGCGACTCCACCTCTTCGCCAGCAAACCCACCTCACCCCAACTGGGCGAGGGGGCTTGTCCCACCGCCAGCAACTCCATCCCCTTCGCCAGCAGGCCCGGGCCCTCACCAACTGCTGCGCGTCAAGCCCGGGGACCGACGTGGAGGACGCGCATCGTCTCGTGGTCCTCGTGGGAGAGGATGTGGCAGTGCCAGACATACCGGCCGGGCCGATCGAAGGTGGCTCGGATCCGCGTGACCTGGTCGGGCAGGGCCATGACGAGGTCCTTCGGTGCGTCCTCCACGTACTCGTCGCCCGGGTCCACCACGCCGCCGATCGTGTGACCGGCTAGGCGGAAGCCGTGGCCGAGGGTGCCGTTGTGCTGCACCACCGGCTGGCTCAGGAGGTACGTGCCGTCGCCGTTGGGCGGCGTCCCGTTTGGGTCGAGCACCCGGTCGTCCTCATTGGTTGCCGAATCCCACCTCATCTCGCGACGGTCCACGATCTCGAGGTTGACGAGATGGAGATGCACCGGATGGGCGTCGCCGGTGACGTTCCAGATCTCCCATTCCTCGGTCGACCCCAACATCGGGTCTTCCGTGGTCGGGATGTGCCAGGCAATGGAGCCCTCCATTTGCCCAACGAGTCCGGCATTGACGTACTCCGGCGAGCCCGGCCACAGAATCGGGTTGCCGAGATTGTCGGTGGCCGGCTCCGCCGTGCCCAGCAGGGGCTGCAGCCTGCCGAACTCGTCGTTGCCCTCGAACAGGGCAACCCGGCGCACTCGGGACGGAGGAGGAACCGCCAGGCCGAATGAAATGCCCGTCGGGTATTGCCGCATCGAAAGGCAGCACCACGTCGAACGCCATCACCCGATCGGTTTCGCCGAACACCTGCGGACCAGGGATGTCCCCGCCAAAGACTGTTTTCAGGCTCTTGCTCTCTTCGCCTGGCCGTCCCGCGCGGCGCCCGGCCGAGACCCGAAGAGCCGCGTTCGTGACGTTGCTGTCAGCCCTGCTGCCCGCTTCCCTGGTCGGACAGGAGTTCGGGCACCTTCCGTCCAACTGCGAACGATTGCGGATAGTCGTCGTAGGAAGCCAGCTCGACGACGTCGAGGTCGGCCGGCCAGCACCGTTCGAGCCAGGAGCGATCGAGGAACGCCATGCCGTACCCGGCCTCGTCGCCCTCCTTGCCGGTGGGAACCCAGGTGAAACCCTCGTCGTCGAGCGCGGTGCGCTGGGTAGCGAAGTCGCGGATCCAGGCCCATCCACCTTTGCGAATACCCCGGCGCTTCGCCTCCTCTGCACGATCGAGACTCCTGTGACTGAGCACCGTGGCGACGACGACTCCGCCCGGCGCGAGGACGCGCGACCATTCCCTCACGGCGGCCACATGCCACTCTGCGCTGAGGTGACTGAGAACCGAGTTGGCGCTGATGACGTCGAACGACCCGTCGGGGAACGGGATCGCACCCGTCGGCGAGACGTGGCGGAACTGCTCGGCGATGAACGTACGCTTGCACACGTCGATCAGCCGCTCGTCGATGTCGATGCCGTAGACGTTCGTCGGGGCGACGTCTTTGAAGAACAGACGTGAGATACGGCCCCAACCGCAGCCCACGTCGAGAACCCTCGTCGAGGGCTCCAGGCTGCCTCCGGCCTCCTCGACGAGTTCCTTCAAGTGTGCATAGAAGACGCCTGCACGACGGATCGTCGCCTCCACCGGGATGCGGGGAAACATCGAACCCGCAACGTCTCGGCCTTGCGGGAAACCCGGCATGTCTACTCCGTCGACCGGAGAATGGTCCAGACTGCGCACCACGAGGCCGACCCAGTCTTCATCGGATAGTTCTCGTACGGCCAGATGAGTTCGGGTGAGCTGCTCGGCGTCCATGGCCGAGAATCTAGCGAGAAGCGATCGGTGGGTGGATCTGATCTCGCAACGCCGGCAACGGCGAGTGGCTACTTCGCTCCGGCCAGCCGGGCGATGTTGCGGGCCAGCTTTGGCGTCGTGCGCAAGACGTTGAGCATCACCGTGTCGATGAGTCCGAGGTCGGTCCGGGTCTCGTCGGCCGCGGCGACCGCCTCCGGCGTAGGGATCAACTCGACGATCGGCACCCGATCCGGGACGCCCTTGAGCTCCTCTTCGCCACGGTCGAGAACCGTGACGGGGGTCCCGGTCAGCAGGTCGCTCACAGCTCGGGTGGCGAGGGTCTCACCGGCGCCGGCCAGATCACTGACTCGCGCGGCGATGTGCACGGTCATTCCGGCCACGTCGTCCACGTCCACCCTCTCCACCTCACCG
>JBFISM010000178.1:0-5959 GCA_041608535.1 Acidimicrobiia bacterium | reverse complement strand
GGTGTCGGAGAGCGCCCACTGCACGCCGCCGGCCTCGACGATCTTGTACGCCCCCAACTGCATTTGCACGACGTTACCCGGGAGCCCGGCTAGAGAACGACAGAGGGGCCGGTCACGTGACCGGCCCCTCGTTTCAACTGAGTGTTGCGCTGACGGATCAGCCGCCGGCGAACACGTACTCGTCGAGATCGGTGTTCGGCGTCTCGCCGCCGTCGTAGGTGGCGATACGGAAGCTGGCCGCGGCCGGCTCACCGGCATCGACGAACTCGTACGGACCACCCTGACCGTCATAGTCGGGGTCGCCACCGGCATCGATGATGGCGATGCACTCTTCAAACGAAGTGCACTTCTCGCCATCCTTGGTGACGCCGTTGATCTCGGCTGCGATGGCAACCGGATCATCGGTCCCGGCCACGGCTGCGGCGAGCGCCACGATGATGATGGCGTCGTACGTCTCCGCACCGTAGGCGAACACGCCGCCAACGCCGCCCTCGTAGGCCTCGTCGAGTCGAGCCGTGAAGTCGCTGATGGCACCAAGGTCGACCGAGGGCTCTGTGCCCCGCATGCCGGAGATGATGCTCGGATCGGCGAGCTCGGCTCCGATGCCGCCGATGTTGCCGTCGACGCCCCACACGTTCGTGTCACTGGTGGGACCAATGCCCCGCTCGTGCATGGTGGTGAGGATGTTGGCCGACTCGGCGAAGCCGATGACCACGACGGCATCCGGGGCGGCAGACACGATCTGGTCGATCTCGGCGTCGAAGTTCTCCGTGTCCACGGCATATGCCAGGAACGGATCAACAACACCACCGAGCGCCTCGAAGTTCTCCTTGAACGAGTCGGCGAGACCCTGACCGTACGACTCTTGGCGGTACAGCACCGCAACCGTCTCGTTGCCCTCGGCAGCCACCTGGTCGGCGAGCACCTTGCCCTGGAGCAGGTCGGACGGAGCGGTACGGAAGTACAGCCCGTTGTCGTTGTATGTCGTGAAATCCGGCGACGTGTTGGCCGGCGAGAAGTGGATGACGTTGGCGCCGGTGATCTTGTCGATGACCAGCTTCGACACAGCCGAGGAGGCTGCACCGATGATCGCATCCGCACCCGCTGCCAGCAGGCGGTCGGTCTCCGGGTTGGCGATGTCCTGGTTGGTGTCACCAGAGTCACCTTCGACCAGCACCACGTCCTGACCGAGCACGCCTCCGGCGGCGTTGATGTCCTCGGCCGCCAACCGGGCACCGGCAACTTCCGGTGGTCCGAGGAAGGCGAGGTCACCCGTCACCGGAAGCAACGTCCCGACGGTGAGAACACCGTCTACGGAAGCGCCTGCAGCCGGTGGCGCAGTTGTGTCCGGTGCCGCAGTTGTTTCGGGTGCTGCGGTCGTCTCCGGAGCCATGGTGGTCTCCGGAGCCGTCGTGGTCTCTGGTGCTGCCGTTGTTGCATCTGCCCCCACATCTGGCGCAGCGGTAGTGTCGTCACCACCGCCGTCGTCACCACAGGCGGCGACGACGAGCATGAACGCTGCGAGCAGAGTGAGAAGCTTGAGGGATCGCTTCATGTGCGTCCTTTCTCCTTCTTTTTTCACCCGCAACCGTCGCTGCGTCATGTCCAGGGAGGAAGTCGCAACCGACCATTGCGGGGCGCACAGGTTACCGCGAATTGGTCGAGAATGGGCAACATCGGCCGGTTGGAGCGCTGCAGACCGCCCGGACGCGTGAGAACCCGGAGCACTTCAACGCGCCGGCTGGGCCAGCTCGCTGCCGCAAGGGACCTACTTGCGGACTCCGGGTTCCGGTGGTCCGAGTTGGAGTAGCTACCGCCTTCGACGGTCTGCGCTCGATACGCGAGACCATGGTGTCGAAGAGGCCCCGACCACCGGTTCACCTTGCGGGTGAAGAGGAGTCGGGAGGCGGTCACTCCCTAGAGAAGAGTCACTAGGAACACCTGCCTAGCGCTCGGCCACCTCCAGGGCCCTGTGAGAACTCTCACTGATCATGTATGGACCACCTCCTTTCTCTGGTATCAGGATTCTGGCACATCAATCGATCGTTGGCGACGCAATCTCTGGTCCGGCCCGGTCGCCCACGCCACACCACACGACATACACTCGTGACATGAGCATGACGATCGGGATCTTGACCGCCGGCGGTGATTCCCCGGGATTGAATGCTGCGATACGCGGGGTCGGCAAGGCGGCACTGCGCGCCCACGGTATGCACGTGATCGGCTTCCTCGACGGGTTTCGGGGTCTCATGCAGAACCGCAAGATCCGCCTCGACAGCGCTGCGCTGTCGGGCATCCTGATCAAGGGAGGCACGATCCTCGGGACGTCACGGGACAAGCCGCACAAGATGGACATCGGCGGGAAGGTCATGGACATGACCGATCTCATCGTCGAGAACGTCGAGGCGAACGGGCTCGATGCGCTGGTCTGTCTCGGTGGTGGAGGTACCGCGAAGAATGCATTACGGCTCTCCGCTGCCGGGGTTCCCGTGGTGATGCTCCCGAAGACGATCGACAACGACGTGGCCGGGACGGACGTGACGTTCGGGTTCGACACGGCGCTCGGCATCGCCACCGAGGCGATCGACCGGTTGCACTCCACAGCGCACTCTCACCACCGGATCATCGTGGTCGAGGTGATGGGCCACAACACGGGTTGGCTTGCGCTCGGCGCCGGACTCGCCGGTGGCGCAGATGTGATCCTTCTCCCGGAGATTCCCTACGACCGCCAGGCAGTTGCCGACACGATCCTCGCTCGCAAAGCCGCCGGCAACTCGTTCAGCATCGTGGTCGTGTCCGAGGGCGCGGCATCGATCGACGACACGACCCGCCTCGAGGAACTGACCGAGGCCCTTGCGGACGACGCAGCGGTGGAGACGGAGGACGTTGACTCGACGCGCAGCAAGCTGGAGAGCGAGCTGGCGGCGCTCAAGGAGGAAGAGAGTCACAGCACCGACGTCCTCGCCCATCACTTGGAGCACCTGACGGGCCTCGAGGCGAGGGTCACCATCCTCGGCCACGTACAACGCGGAGGCACGCCGTCCTCGGCGGACCGTCTGCTGGCCACCACCCTGGGCACGGCGGCGGTCGACCTCATCGCCGACGGCGTGTCCGGCGTCATGGTGGGCATCCGTGACGGGCAGCCGACACCAGTGCCGCTCGACGAGGTCGCCGGGAACCGCAAGACCGTGCCGCTCGATCATCGCTGGTTCGCCGCCGCACGGGCGCTGCAGGTCGGGTTTGGGGACTGACGCACGGCCGCCGAACCCTCGACAGATCGAAATTTCCGGCTACGGTCGTTTCGGCACAGCCTCGACCACAGCACCCAGTCCCCCGGGAGGGGGCCTCGTTCATGCACCGCCGCACATCTTCTCCGCGCCGCCGCTGGCTCCTCGCAGCGACTGCATTCGCCACGGCCACCACCCTGCTCGCTGCACCGCCCGCCTTGGCCGGGCAGGGGTTCTACGACGACGACGATTCCGTGTTCGAGGCCGACATCGAGGCGATCGCCGACAAAGGCATCACGGCAGGATGCAACCCACCGGACAACTCGTTCTTCTGTCCAGACAACGTCGTGACCCGCGGGGCCATGGCGGCATTCCTCGTGCGTGCCCTGGATCTCACCGACCCCGGTACCACCAACTTCGTCGACGACAACGGCCACGTCTTCGAAGCGGACATCGAGAAACTGGCTGCGGCGGGTATCACCAAAGGCTGCAATCCGCCGAAGAACGACAAGTTCTGTCCCGACTCGGTGGTCACTCGCGGCTCGATGGCCGCCTTCCTCGTGCGGGCACTCAACCTGTCGGACGACGGTGGCGGCGACCTCTTCGGCGACGACAACGACTCGATCTTCGAAGCCGACATCGACAAGCTGGCGACGGCCGGTATCACCAAGGGTTGCAACCCACCGGCCAACGACGAGTTCTGCCCGACGAGCGCGGTCACCCGCGGGGCCATGGCCGCCTTCCTGGCGCGAGCGCTCGACCTGCCGCTCACGGCTCCCGCCTTCTCGTCGACCGCTGAGGACCACGCGCTGGTCAGCAGGTACCACGTGCTGGATCACGAAGACGGCGACGAGATCGATATCGACGACGCGCAGTACTCGCCGCGCAGCTTCGCTGTCGGCTTCGACGTAGAACCGGACCACTACGACATCGAGAAGGTCGACAGCACAGGACGATATGCGGGCTGGGACGTGCTGTCGCCGTCGACTCGCTGGAAGTACAAGAACCTCGCCAAGAAGGACGACTGGTTCCATTTCGTCCTGAACCGCGACGCCACCGTGGGTGTCGTGTGGCGCGACGACACGCCCACCCCCTCGTGGCTCTCCGGGTGGACCGAAGGTGGCACCGTCGTGATCGACGGTGACCTGGTGACCGTCTGGGAGAAGTCGTTCTCGGCCGGCGAAGTGGTCCTCGGCAGCGTGGAGTACGCAGGCGAGTGGCGCAAGATGTACCTCGTGCTGCTGGCCGAGGCCGACGGCGAGCCGTCGCCCCGACCGCCGGCGCCCGCCGGTTTCACACCGGCAAAGCCAAACCGGCCGTGCCCCACCTGGGTGCACGACATGCACACGACGGTCGGACCCGATGGGAAGAAGTACGCAACGTGGCACCCGCAGGCCGATCCGACCTACTGGTGCTACTTCGCCCATGATCATGGCAGCGACCCATCGCTGATCCCGGGCAGCCCCCAGGTGGCCTACGGCTACGTGGCCGCCAAGCTCGGTCAAGACGAGCCCAATCCGGGCTTCAAGGAATACACCTTCCAGGACATGGACGGGGAGCACTGGGTGCGCTTCGTCGTCCACGTCGACAGCTCATCGCACCGCAGGGTCTGCGCCCGGTTCCACACCCTGCACATCGAGGTCTACGACCTCGCCGGTGCACTGCGGTTCTCTGCGGCGTTCAAGGCCGACTACGGCGTGGCCGAAGCCACCAGCGACAGTGGCGGGGGCTTGCTCACGCCAACCAACTGCGGCTACTCCATGGGTGACGTGGCTGAAGAGGTGGGCAACCGGCAGAGCCGTCGGATCAACGTCGGCGCCGATGCGGACAACTACGAGAAGTGGGATCTACGCGAGAACACCGCGGCAACCCTGAATCTGGGGATCACGTCGATGGAGCACAACTTCGACATCATCAACCCCATGTCGCACTGCGTGGACACGACGTGCAACAGCGTGGCGGTGCGCAGCGACATCGACGACGAGAACGCGATGCGGCGGCGGATCCAGATGGCCAGTTGGAGCGGGGACTTCGTCTTCGACGCCGAGCACGGGTTTGGCCCGGGCACGTACTACACCGACCCCTATGCGACGAAGACCGTTGGCGCCGGAGCGGCGAACGCGGTCGAGCAATACAAAGCGCCTGGTTTCACGCTGGAGTTCGCCAAGAACGCGACCGCCGAGCGCATCGAATGTGTGGCATTCGATCCGTGGACCATGGAGTTCGAATGCATGCAGGTGGGCGGAGCCGGCAACATCGATCATTCGCCCTTCCCGCAAGACCACCGCATCGAGACCGCTATCTTCCGTCACTGAGGGCTGCGCCAATCTGCGCCGCACGCCCCATTTTTTGGATCGAAGGGGACCGGTACCATCTCGCAGCGCCAGCGAGTCGAAGGCCCTTGACATGATGAAGCACCGCCGCGCATCCATCGTCTTCGCAGGTGTCGTCTCGATGCTGATCGTCTCCGTGGCACCGAGTGCGGCCTTTCAGGAAGACCTACAGGAGGATCTGCCTCCTGAAGTCACCTATCAGGACGGTGGCTACTACTTCGAGCCGTCGGGCTTCGAAACGGTCGAGGACATGCTCGTCCCGATCCTCGCTCAGGCGGACATCGCTGGGATCGGTGAGTTCGATGCGGATCCGCTCAACCTCGTTGCCTATGCGGAGGACACCCGGCGCTACTCACTCGCCAATGAGAAGATCGGCGTGTACGTGTGCACGTGGGATGG
>JBFISM010000177.1:0-5000 GCA_041608535.1 Acidimicrobiia bacterium | reverse complement strand
GAAGAGGTCGCCCGCGTCACCGCCCGCGACAAACGCGATACCGTGCTGGCCCTGCTCGGTGAAGCAGCTGACGCCTTTGCTGATGGCAGGTTCCCGCGCGCGAGACAGCAATTGCTGCGCGCAAAGAAGCTGACATCTCGGGTGGCCACGATTCGCGAGCTACTCGGATTGACGGCGTACCGAATGGGCAACTGGGACGAGGCGCTGCGCGAGCTGCGTACCTATCGCCGGATCGACGGCGACACCACGCACATGTCAGTTGAGATGGACTGTCAGCGGGCCCTCGACCGGCCGGAGGACGTCGAGAAGACGTGGGAGCGATTCCGAGAGCTGGGCGGTCGGCCGGCCGCGGACGCGGAGATGCGGGTGGTGTACGCCTCCTTCCTGCTCGACCGCGGAGAGCCGCGGCGAGCGTGGTCGGTCATCAATCCTGGAAGGATCGCCACCGATCCGAGAGAGTGGGATCTGCGGCGGTGGTACGTCGCTTCCCGGGTGGCGGCCGCCCTCGGCGATGTCGATACCGCCCAACAGCTCGCTGCGGCGATCGAGCGCAACGATCTCGCGTTCCCCGGACTCGACCAGCTTCACGAAGAGATCGAGGCAGCTGGGGCGTGAGTTCTGTCATGGGCCGTCGATAGGTTGCCAACGCACCGCCTTCCCCACGGTCGAAAGGGAAGGTCATGGACACCAATTTCGTCATACTGTCGGGCGAGCTGGCCGCGCCAGTCGAGCTCCGGACACTCAACTCAGGGGCGATCACCGCCCGCTACCTGCTCACGATTCGCAGCGACGATCCCAAACGTCGAGTCGACGTGGTACCGGTGACTCAATGGGACCCTCCGTCGGGTGCGTTCGCCTACTCGACGGGCACCAGGCTGTATGCGATCGGATCGGTCCAGCGGCGATTCTGGTCGGGGATCGAGGGGCGGCGCTCGCAGCTCGAGGTCGTTGCCACTCAGGTGGTGCGAAGCTGCTCCGAGTTGGAGATCGCGCTCTGACCCAAGAAGAACACCTCAACACTGCGATGAGCGAGCCCGGCCCTGGCCGCCCGCACGACGTAGGCGGCGGTGGCGACATTGCCCAATATGACCAGCGCCGCGAGCCACAGCAGGATTGGCACTGTCCCACGCTCTCGGAAACCGATCCAGATGCCCACGAACAGCAGGCCGAGATACAAATCGGCGAGTGCAACGACTCCCCACGGCAGATCGGTCATGGTCGCGGCGTCTTCCGAGATGGCCGCTCGCGTCGCCGCCCACACGATCAGCCCGGCCAGGGCAGTCCCCGCCCCCACAGCAGTCCCTTGTACAAACCGCATCAGCTGAGACACCTCCTCGACAGTCGGTAACCTGCGCCCCGTGGAACGAACACACGTGACCGTAGCCGCACCGTCGCAGCTGTCGGCCGACGCGGGCGGACTGCTTGCTGGACTCGGAGGAAATGCTGTCGATGCAGCCGTGGCGGCGATGCTCGTTGCGATGGTGACCGAGCCCGGCGTGTGCTCGATCGGGGGAGGGGGCTTCGTCACCGTGTGGGGAGAGGACGACCCGCTCACCATCGACGGCTACATGGAGATGCCCGGTCGGGGACTTGACGCTGACGCGTTCGGTGGCGGTTACAAGGAAGTCACGATGGAGTACGGCGGTGGTATCACCACCCAGGTCGGTGTCGGTACCGTTGCGACTCCGGGGGGTCTCCGCGGCCTCGACGAGGCGGTCCAGCGTTTCGGGGTTGCGCCGTGGAAAGACGTGATGGGGCCGGCCATCGACGCCGCCCGCGGGTTCCCGCTCTCGCAATCGTCCGCCCACTATCTGACGTTCGCCCACGACGCCATCTTCGGTCAGGAGGAGGCCGGATACCGAGCGCTCGGCAATGGCGATGAACCAAAGCGTGCCGGCGAGGAGGTGGTCATCCCCGGTCTGGCCGACGCTCTGGAAGCTCTCGCTGCCGAGGGAGTCGGACTCTTCTATCGGGGCGAGATGGCACGGGCAATGGTCGACCTGATGCAGCGAGAAGGCGGCATCGTCACGATGGAGGACCTCGCCGGATATCAGGTCGTGGATCGTTCCTCCGTCACCACCGACTACGGCGGATGGACGATCGCTACCAACCCCGCCCCCGCAGTGGGAGGGATCGTGCTCGCTGCAATGCTGGAACTCCTGGCGCAAGGGAAACCATTCGTGGACGTACAGCAGGCCGTCCTTGGATATCGAGTGAGGCGAATTGATGATGCGGCTGATCGGTCGATCCCCATGAGCGAGCTGCTTGGTACCGCCCGAGCGGGAGATCTCGGTGCGCTGCTCGGGTCTCCGTCGACCGTCCATGTGTCGGCGTCAGACACCACCGGGTTGGGCTGCGCAATCACGATGTCGGCCGGGTACAGCGCCGGTGTGACGGTGCCAGGCACAGGTATATGGCTCAACAATTCGCTCGGTGAGATCGAGCTCAACAGACGCGGATACCATGCCACCGCCGTAGGCGAACGCCTCGTATCCAACATGGCCCCGTCCGTGGCGCGGACGCAGCGTGGGGACACCGTTGCGATCGGTTCGCCTGGGGCTGACCGCATCACGACTGCGCTCGCTGCCGTCCTGCGCAACCTCGTCGCCGGAATGCCGTTGCAGGCCGCCGTCGACGATCCACGCCTGCACGTCGAGTTCGCCGAGCAAGGAATGCAAGTGGCCGCCGAGCCTGGTGCCGATGTGGACGGCACCAAACTCCCGGTTCGCTGGTTCGAGGGCCCGGATATGTTCTTCGGCGGGGTGGGCGCAGCAATGTGCCATGCCGATGGGCGACTCGAGGCAGCCGCGGATGGGCGGCGTACCGGCGGCATCTCTCACGTCTGATGATCCACCTCCTGCGGCGGCCCGCCTGGGTGATGCTGGGCTCGGTGGCGGTCGGCTTGGCGATTCTGTTCGTCAATCTCGGCCTATGGCAGCTCCGACGCCTCGGCGAGGTACGGCTTGACAATGCTGTCGCCATCGCACGCCTCGCGGCCGAGCCGGTGCCGATCGAGCTGGCAGTCGACCCCGCTGCCGACCTCGTCGTGGCGGGTGAGGAACACCGGTTCAGGAGGGTGGTGGCGACCGGCGAGTTCGAGCCACGTGAGGAAGTGCTCGTCCGTTCCCAGACCAACGGTGGAGTTGCCGGGTTCCACGTCATCACGCCGTTGGTCACCGATCGGGCCGCGATCCTGGTCAATCGAGGATGGGTCCCCCTCGAATTCGACACACCACCGGTGCCGGCGGCGCCGCCCCAGGGCACGGTAACGCTGACGCTCGTATTGCAGGCCACCAGGGAGCGCGGCCGTCTCGGCCCGGAAGATCCACGAGGTGAGGCCGACGTCGTCAACCGCGTCGACATCGCCCGGTTGGGATCGCAGATCGAGCACCCGCTCTACCCCGTCTACGGACTTGAAGTTACAGAGCGCGACGGCCTGCCGGTGCCGGTGGCACTCCCGGAGTTCGACGACGGGCCACACCTTTCTTACGCCATCCAGTGGTTCGCGTTTGCGGTCATCGCCGTCGGAGGCTTCTGGGTGCTGTTGCGACGGTCCGCGCAGCACGGACTACGGTCCGTTCTCGATCGTCAGCCGCCCCCTCCCGGTGTTGCGGACGATGCGCTAGGGTGACCGGTCCCAGAAGTCGATGCCAGGGGGCACCATGACCGCAACGATCGAGACCGACGTCGCCGTCGTTGGCGGCGGCCCGGGAGGTACGACCACCGCTCTCTTCCTGGAACGGCATGGCGTTGAATCAGTCATCATCGAGCAGGATCCTTTCCCTCGCTTCCACATAGGAGAGTCGATGACCGGCGAGGCGGGAGCAATCGTGCGTCGGCTGGGCCTCGAGGAGCAGATGAACGCCTGCGACTGGCCGGTGAAGTTTGCTACCGAGGTATATGGGACCGGCGGCAACAACAAGTTCAGGGTTCCCGTCATGGCCCGGAACGGCAACGGACTCGCCACGACTTCGACGTGGCAGGTGCGGCGCAGCGACTTCGACCGGCTGCTCTTCGATACAGCCCTCGCTAGGGGAGTGCATCACGTGCGTGGAAAGGCGACCGAGCCGATGCATGCCGACGATGGAACCATCACCGGCATCGTCGTGGAAACTGACGACGATGAGGTTCAGGTCCGCGCCCGATGCGTCGTCGACGCCTCCGGACGGCACACGTGGGCGTTTCGTCAGGGTCTGACCGGGACGAAGGAGAGGGGCGAATACGCCAGCCAGACGGCGGTGTTCACCCACGTGAAGGGTGCCGTTCGCGACCCCGGGGACGACGCCGGGAACACGATCATCTTCTACTCCTCGCATCTCCATTGGGGCTGGTTCATCCCGATCGACGACGAAGTCGTATCGATCGGCATCGTGGCACCGAACGACTACATGCGGGACTTCAGCGGATCGATCGACGAGTACTTCGATCACGAGATGAAGACGATCAACCCCGAGTTGGCGCGCCGCACGACCGACGTGGAGCTGGTCGAGCCGGTCAGGGCCACCGCCAACTTCTCCTATGAGGTATCCGATTACGTTCGTGAAGGCCTCGTCTGCGTGGGCGACGCCCACAGGTTCATCGATCCGATCTTCTCGTTCGGCCTCTACATCGCGATGGCCGAGGCGGAGCGAGCGGCAGCGACCATTGCTCGTTGTGTCACCACTGGAGACTGGTCGCGTCTGAGTGAGTATCACGAGTTCGCCGAGCTCGGCCAGGACACGCTCCAGACGCTCGTAGATGGCTTCTGGAGCAATCCACTGGCGTTCGGCTACATGGTGCACCACTCCGAATACCAAGAGGACTTTGTCGACATGTTCGCCGGGCGCATCTACGAGCGTCGCCGCTCGTCGGCCTATCACAAGCTCGGGGAGCTGATCAGCAAGGCTTCCTGACATCACACGGGCGTTGAGCTCACAAATGGAGAACACCGCCCGTGACGGGGCGGTGTTCGAATGATCCTCGGACGGTCGAGTCAGTCGTGGCTGTGTTCAGCTCCGGCG